>JAIXOO010000372.1 GCA_027486765.1 Saprospiraceae bacterium | reverse complement strand
TGAGTGGCACAGCCAGTAAGTATGGCAAGCACTAAAATAGCAAGTGAAAATGCTTTCATGTCGGTATGAGGTAAATGATTGAGTTATCGAAAATACGTGTTTTTGCAAGATTTATTGCGAGATTTTACTGTTTTGAAATCAAAAAGCCAGCTGATTCATGAACGGATGAGCGGTTTGGCCCTTGGATTGAATATTTGAGTGTCCTTCACAAATGAGTACACTGCAAAACGGTATTGCATTAGATTTAATTTTTTGGCTCAATTGGTAAATCTTATTCAAAAAATATGCCCTTATACAATTGTTTTACTATTTTGTTTCCGTTCCTATTGCCCTTCATGAAGATTTCAATTTCTCTTACCAAATAATTTACAACTCACTATGAAGCATTTTTTACTATCCATGCTTTTGCTATTATTCGGCTTAAACATGACATTTGCCCAGAAGCTAATCTCCGGCAAGATTACCAGCTCTACCGGCGAAGCACTGATTGGCGCAAACATCAGTGTGAAAGAAACTCCGACTATAGGCACTTTTACAGACGTCAATGGGGATTTTCAACTGAATGTACCCACTTCGGCTACTACTTTGGTTGTTAGTTACACCGGATTTGAGACAAAAGAAGTAGCTGTTGGCACTTCGAATACCATCAATATCGTGCTGGAAGAAGGCACCCTCCTGGAAGAACTGGTGGTGACCGCCCTGGGTTTTAAAGCCAAAAAAGACCGCTCTGGATCGACCTCGTCGTCGGTAGGGGGAACCGCCATTAAAAGTTCAGGCGAAGCGGGTATTTTGAATAGTTTGGCCGGGAAAGCTTCAGGAGTAAAAATTACCAGATCGAATGGCGACCCCGGCGCAGGAGTCAACGTCCAGATCAGAGGGGCAAATACCATTGGTGGCGCATCCCAGCCGCTCGTGATTGTAGATGGAGTACCCTTATCCAACGACAACTTGTACGGAAGTGGTAGCTCCCGCAGCGGTGGGGTATCTCAACAATCCCGCCTCAATGACATCAATCCTGAAGATGTAGAATCGGTACAAGTGTTGAAAGGTGCCTCCGCAGCAGCACTCTGGGGCTCCAGAGCCGCCAACGGGGTATTGGTCATCACCACCAAGCAAGGCAAGCTCAACCAGGGGATAAAAGTGTCCTTGTCGACCACCTACTCAATGGATGAAATCAATAGACGGCATCCGCTCCAGTCGACCTTCGGACAAGGGGCTGCCGGCAAATTTAGTCCCACTTCCCTCAATTCATGGGGGGACAAAATCTCCGCGCGGGCAGGAGGAGCAGATGAAGTGATCACTACTGGTGAGTATTTTTTGGCCGACAATGGGGACAAAATCTATCCCATCAGAACAAAAAACTCCCAAGAGACCTTCAACGATGAAAATTTCAATTCCGTTTTCCAAACGGGCCAATTCATCGAAAACAATTTGACCATTACGGGTGGTGGGGCAAAAGCAACCAACTACTTTAGCCTTGGCTACCTTACTCAAGACGGAATTATCAAAAACAGTGATTACAACCGTGCCACGGTTCGATTCAACAATCAAACTTTTTTTACCGATCATATTTCGCTCACTACCAAAGCCAATTACATCTATTCCAATGGCAACCGGATTCAACAAAACTCCAATACCGCAGGATTGTATTTGGGGCTTTTAAGAACGCCAGCTGATTTTGACAACAGAAATTACCGAGGCACACATTTCAGCAGTACCGGAGTAGCCTCTCCGAATCGGCATCGCAGCTATCGCAGGTACCTGGGGAACAACGTCAACCCCGTCTACAACGCCCCGCTGTGGACAACCAATGAACAAGAGGCCACAACAACGATCAACCGTTTCAACCTGTCCTCGAATCTAAACATCAATCCCGTCTCCTGGTTGAATTTGGATTTTAGAGGTGGCGTCGATTCGTATTTGGACAAACGGGTATACTTTTCACCCATAGGTTCGGCCAGTTTCAACAACGGGCGATTGGACAATGAAGACATCAGCAGTACGGAGTTGAACTTGGATGCCATCGCGCGGGCCGGTTTCCCAGATTTGGTGCCAGGCAAAATCGGCTTCAATGCCACCTTAGGTTTTAATATCAACGACCGCCAGCGCAAAAATCTGTATGCGGCAACGCAAAATTTCCTAGTGAACAGTAAGTTGCAGTCATTTACCAATGGTGTGGCTCCTTTTGAGGTATCCAACAGTACCAACCACATCCGTTCCAATCGCTTGTATTCCGTGCTTTCCTTTGACTTCTTCGATCAGTTGTTCTTGAATCTTTCTGGTACGCAAGAGGCGGCTTCCAGCATCGAGGGTACTTACTTTTATCCCTCCGCAGATCTGGCCTGGCAATTTACCAAGGTGGGTGCATTAAAAAGCAATTTTTTGAGCTTTGGAAAATTGCGCGCTTCCTGGGGGCAGGTGGGGGTACAGCCTACCGCCTATCGATTCAGCACCACTTACGAAACATTCAGCTACGGTACTTATGATGATGCTTTAGACATCAATGAATTTGGTGGCGGTTTCAGATTGAACGACGATCAGGGCAACCCCAACCTAAGCCCGGAAATAAAAACCGAATTGGAGTTTGGCACCGATTTGCGGTTCTGGAAAAATCGGGTCACCCTCGGCGTAACGTACTACCAAAATGAAATCAAAGACATCTTGTTTTTGCTCAGCCTTTCCCCCAGTTCGGGCTTTTTATCCAAATACTCCAATGCGGGTCGGATGGAAAACAAAGGACTTGAAGTGGATCTTGGGTTTAAACTTTTGGACCATAAGAACTACGGATTGGAGTTGTATGGCAACTTCAACAACAACCGAAACAAGGTGTTGGATCTTGCCGGAGTAGACCGAGTTCCACTTTCAGATCAGTCCATTACGTCAAATGCCATTGTAGGTCAGCCTTTAGGGGTACTGTTTAGCTCTAGGGCAGCTAGAAACCCGGATGGCACCTTGAAATTAAATGCCCTTGGCTTTCCTACCCTTGATCCTGAACAGGGCATCATCGGCGATCCCAATCCAGATTGGCGGGGCGGCCTAGGCCTGCGGGGTAATTTCAAAAACCTTAGTTTTAATGTATTGTTCGAGACTTACCAAGGTGGCGATTTTGCAGAAAGAACCCGATTTGTACTGACTAGTTTTGGTACTTATGGGACAGTAGGCAACGAGGTTACCCTGGATAAGAGACTGGTCAATTCAGCTGGAAAAGCATTCGAAGCAGGAACTACCGTGAGGGGCAATATTTTTAATTACGGCGGCGGCGATGTGTTGCTGGACGAGTCCTGGTACACTACACTCGGTGGTGGATTGGGCGGCTCGGCCATCAATGAGTTTTCCATCACGGATGGATCATGGACTCGTTTGCGAGAAGTATCGCTGGGTTATACCTTCTCTGGAGCGAAATTCAAAAAGGCTACTGGCTTTCAGTCCATTGAAATCTCGATGGCGGGAAGAAACATTGCACTCTGGACCGATGTTCTGGGCATCGACCCTGAGGTCAATCAGTCTGGTGTAGACAATGGATTCGGGATTGAATATTTCACCAATCCAAGTACCCGTTCCTGGTTGGCTTCTTTGAAGCTGAGTTTCTAATTTATTAACACATCTAAAGTGTATCCAATGAATACGATCAAATATATCTTTTTTGCCTTCATCTTTCTCGTTGCCGCAGGTTGTACCGAGCTCGTGGATGGAATCAATGACAATCCAAACGAAATTTCTTCTGATAATTTTGATGCCGGAGTCTTGTTGCTCAAAGGCATCGAGCTCGCCAATGTCTCGGTTCAACTAGGCCACCAAACCCGTATCTCGGGCATGTGGAGTGGGCAAACGATTGGCGTCAGTTTGTTGTACAAGAGCATTTATGAGTACAACCTCTCGTCTGAAGAAACCTCAAACATTTGGGAAAATGCGTACCAGGGGGTGGTGAAACAAGCCAGATTATTGAGAGATCAAACGGCCACCAACCCCAAAGCCAAACAATACGCAGGAATTGTAAAAGTAATTGAGGCCAATGCCATGGGAACCATCGCCAGCTTGTTTGGTAATGTCCCTTATACCGAGATTTCAAATGATGCAATCTTGGATCCAGCTTTTGATTCACAGAAAGTCGTATTTTCCAAATTGCAGGATTTGCTCAATGAAGCGATTGCCGATTTAACTACAGCACCAACGACTGCCGTTCCGGAAGATTTATACTTTGCTGGCGATACCAAAAAGTGGATCAAAGTTGCCCGTACCCTGAAGGCACGCATGTACATGTATACCCGGGAATACGATAAAGCCTACCAGGAAGCATTGCTTGGCATTTCATTGTCTACAGAGTCGATGATCTTCACCCCTCCAAACCTGGGTATCGGCAGTCAAAATCTCAACTTTAAAATGATCGATCAGCGTGGTGGGTATTGGGGATTTACGGGATCTCATCTCGACCTGCTGATGAAGTCGAAACGCAACAACACCAAAACCAACGAAGCTGCTCGCTTGGCCTATTATCGTTTTGACGGGAATACAGCCAACAACAACAAGGGCATTGCGGCAGTAAACCGGGCAATGACGGTAGTGGGTTATGAAGAGAACCTCTTGATCTTAGCAGAAGCTGGAGTGCGTACCGGAAAAGTAACCGAAGGCTTGGCCAAGCTCAATGAATTGCGCGCTCATTTGGCTTCAGGAAAAGCATTTACGAAATTGGTGACCACCGACGTGTCCGTTTACCAAGCCTACGTAATAGATGATTTTGCGGCAGGAGGAATCGAGAACGCCGACAATATCGACCAAACCAGAGCTTTACTGCGCGAAATCATCGAAGAGCGCTACGTCAGTGGCTTTACACAATTGATGCCTTTTGACGATTTGCGCAGATTGAGTGCCAAAGAAAGGGATATTGCGGTATTGCCACCTTTCAATTCCAATACAGCAACGAAGTACCCACAACGATTCGTTGTTTCACAAACTGAATTGAGTGCCAACCCAAATGCCCCAACCGATCCGGGCATTTTTGCCGAAACGGAAGTGAATAAATAAACAAACGTTGTAATTTAAAAACAAGAGGAAACCCACTGATTGCTTAATGGGTTTCCTCTTGTTTTTTAAGTCGGTTTCTTCTTTTTTTCAAAAATTTCAAATTAGCGCTATGAAGTTATTGGTTTGTTTTTTTGCCTGTTTTTTTTCCCTGGCACTTCAAGCTCAGGACAATGCATTGAACCTGTCCGGCCTTAGCTTCCGCAACATTGGCCCAGCCAGTTCGGGGGGGCGCGTAGTGGATGTTGAAGCCCATCCCAATGATTTTACCAAGGTTTATGTGGCATCAGCTTCCGGGGGGGTATGGAAATCCGTCAATGCCGGCACCACTTGGAAACCTATCTTTGATGCGTATGAGACTGCCTCCATTGGGGATATTGCCATTGATCCTTCCAATCCGGAAACCATTTGGGTGGGAACAGGTGAGGCCAACAACCGCAATAGTGTCTCCTGGGGAAACGGCATTTATAAATCAAGCAATGGAGGGCTTACCTTTGAAAACAAGGGCTTACAATCCACCCAACAAATCAGTAGAATATCCGTCAACCCCACCGACGGGCAAGAGGTTTGTGCTTGTGCCATCGGCCACCTTTGGGGCTATTCTGGCGAAAGGGGCTTGTTCAAAACGAAAAATGGAGGCGCTTCCTGGGAAAAAAAGACCAACGGCCTACCCAATGACGGCAAAACAGGCTGTATTGATTTGGTGCGGGACAGCAAAAACCCCAAGGTGCTTTATGCCGGGTTTTACCATCGATTGAGACAACCCCATAATTTTTACTCAGGCGGCGAGCAGGGCGGAATTTACAAAAGCACTGATGGCGGCGAGAGCTGGAAAAAACTGACGAATGGCCTCCCAACTGGCCCAACTGGGCGCATTGGTTTAGCTATTTATGAGAAGAATCCGGCCATTGTGATGGCCATTGTGGAGGCAGAAAAATCGGATACGCTAGCCAAGCCAGGTAGTGGCATTTATCGAACTGAGGACGGCGGAAAATCCTGGACTTACGTCAACAAGTACAATAATCGCCCTTTTTACTACAGTCAAATTAGAATCAATCCCTTGGATGATCAAAAAGTATATGTACTGGCCACCCCATTTATGGTATCCGAAAACGGAGGAAAAACCTTCAAAAACGGGAGTATCGACCAGGAAATCCACGGCGATTTCCATGCCATGTGGCTAGATCCCAACAATAAAAATCGTTATTATCTGGGCGCAGATAAAGGATTTTCGCTCACTCATGATCATGGTGCCAATTTTCAATTGATCGACAATCTGCCCATCTCCCAGTTCTATCGGATCAATTACGACATGCAAAAACCCTATTACGTCTACGGAGGCCTGCAAGACAATGGATCGTTTGCAATTGCATCCTTTGCCCGCGATGCCCGGGGCATTCTGAACGACTACACCTGGAAGATGCATTGGGGAGATGGCCAGTACGCTGCTGTCAACCCGTTTGATCATAGCGAAGCCTACAGCGGGATGGAAAATGGCAGCTATTTTAGCTACAATACAGTCACTCATGCCATGGGTTCAATCAGCCCGACCTTTAGCAATACCTCCAACTATTCAGCTCATTTCAAATCCAATGACCCAGACCTCGAATCGGCAATTCGGTTCAATTGGTCGGCGCCCTTGGTGATGTCTCCACACGACCCATCCGTGCTTTACATCGGAGGAAACCACTTGTACAAGTCGGTGAATAAAGGCAAAAGCTGGACAATCATCAGTCCCGATTTATCCACCAATGACCCCGTCAAAAGAAAAGCTGGGCAGAGTGGCGGCATTACGCCCGATAATACCGGAGCCGAAACCCATTGTAGCATTTATTCGATTTCAGTCTCCTCCATTTCTGAAGCCCTGATTTGGGTTGGAACGGACGACGGCCTGGTTCAAGTGACCCTTGATGGCGGCCAAAAATGGTCAAATGTCCGGCCCAATTTTCAGAACGTACCAGCCGGAATGTGGGTCAGCAGGATACAAGCTTCCCATTTCCATCCTGGAAGAGCCTATGTGACCTTTGATGGCCACCGAAGTGATCATTTTGAGCCCTGGATTTTTGTCACTGAAGACTTTGGGCAAACCTGGCGGCAGATCACCAATGGACTCAAATCAGGAGAAGTGGTTCGGTCTATTGTTGAAGACCATAAAAACCCCGATTTGCTCTTCATCGGCTCAGAAACCGGCGTATGGATGACGCTCAATCGTGGGCAAATGTGGACCCGCATGGCGGGGCTGCCCACCGTTTCTGTATACGACCTCAAGATCCATTCACGGGAAAATGATTTGATTGTAGCCACCCACGGCAGAGGCATCTGGGTGATGGACGACATTTCGCCCTTACAAGAATTGTCTTCATCAAAAAAAACCAGGCAGATTCATCTTTTCACCCAAAAGGAAGTAACCCTTTGGGAAAATGTGAGCAGAGGGGGGCAAAGAGGGCATTTCTGGTGGGCTGGTGGCAATCCAAAATACATCCAGAACACCTCCAGTTTACCCCGGGCAGATTTTGAATCTACCGCGCCAATCTCCTTTTATATAGGGGATGCCAGCATCGACAGTGTGCTGCTCACGATCACTGATCCTGGTGAAAATCTAAGCTTTAGCCATCGGGTAAAAGTTCATCCAGGCATCAATCGATACTATTGGAACCGAGAATTTGACGCACGGGCTTTTACCGCCGAGGAAAACATGCGGATACAGGCATTATTCAAAGAAATCCTCGCACACGATAATTCTATTGCCACAAAAAACCTCTATCAGCGATTTTTGAACGCGGCTACTCCGCTGCAAAAACGTCAAATTATCGAACAACTTTCAAGAACTTCACTCAGCCAAATCCCTGGACAGTATGGCATACTTCGTGCGAAAGAAGGTTTCTACAACGTTCAACTCAGGAACAAGGACAGCGTAGAAGCAGGGTCGATTGTCATCCAAAAAGATCCTTTGTCAAAATAGCCGGGCAGATTGTTGCTTTATTTTGAAACCGTTCCTAAAGTCCAATTTCTAATCCATAAAATCACCCATCAACATGATTCAGCTGTTCAATATTCAAGAAAAATTCCAAAAAGTCACCGAGTACTGGTCACCCAAAATCGCCGGAGAACTCAATGGGCAATACGTCAAACTGGTCAAAGCAAAGGGCGAGATGATCTGGCATAGCCATGACGACGAAGATGAATTGTTTATGATTTTTAAGGGCACTTTTGTGATGGAGTTCCGCGACCATACCGCTACGGTAGGGCCGGGGGAAGTATTGATCGTGCCCAAAGGCGTGGAGCATTGCCCCCGCACCGAGGGCGACGAAGAAGTCTGGTTGCTTTTATTTGAACCCAAAGCCACCAAACACACCGGTAATATTGAGCATGAAATGACCAAATACGAGCAGGACTGGATTTAAGCACATTTTAATTAAGGCTCAAAGCGCCACAAGCTCATTTCCCGTCGGATTTCAAACCCCAGTTTTTCATACAACTCGATGTTTCTTGCACTGTCCGCGTTGGTGTGGAGGAAAGGAATTTGGTTTTTCCTGAAAATGTTGTTGGCGGTATGGGCAACCAGTTGTTTGGCGTAGCCTTTCCCTAAATGATCCGTATGGGTAACTACTGCACTTACCTCGGTATAGCCGTCCATTTGCATGCGTTCGCCAGTCACTGCGATGAGTTCATTCTCCTTAAAAATCCCAAAATAGTCCCCCAAAAGTATGGTTTTACGCTTGAAAAAACTGGGATAAAACCGCTGCATGAAGGCAAATAGCTCGTCTTCGTATTGGCCGTTCAGGAGAATAATTTCTTCCTGAGCGGGTCGGTCAATGGGGTTTTCAAGGACCATTTGGACACAAAGTAACTCTCCTTTAAAGTTGACTCCATTTGAAAACTGGGGTTTATGGCCAATCACAAAAAATGGTCCAGCCACTTTTAAATGGTCCATCAATTGAGCACTCAGGTCCTCATTCCCAATAAAAGCTCCAAACGGACAAAAATCAGGGTGATAACATTTTAACGAGCCATAATCCAGGGCTAAATCCCGATGGGTTTCATTCAGGCAATGCCAAACGAGGTTATCCAGTTTTTCCATTAGCGATCTATTTCCTCCAGATTTATCCGCATTTCCAATAGGTTTGGCGTAAAGCCTGCCTTTTCATACGCCCTTTTCGCCGTTTCATTTTCGGCGTATACCTCCAAGCGAATTTCAGAGATACCCTGACTTCTGATCCAGGAGGTCAAAGCATCCAGCACCAGGCCATTGACGCCGCGGCCCCGAAACTCCGGTTTGACATACATGAATCCCAGGTAGGCAAAGTATTCATGTGCATTGTAATCTTTTCCTGGCCGAATCTGGGCATAACCGGAGCCTACAATTTCTTCCCCGGCCACTGCAACAACTACCTCCGAATCAAGAGATAAAATTAAAGCTTTCAAGTCGTAATAGTGAATTTCTCCGGCTTTTAAAGTCGGGTCGAAGGGCCGCTCGGCGGTTACAATGCCTTGTTCGAATTGGAGGAGAGTGTCCAGGTCTTCCACCGTAGCGGAGCGGGTAAGGATTGGATTCATCGTTGAAAAAACTGATTTAGGATTTTGTGATGGTGCTAACTAATGATGGGAAGTATACAAAAACACCAATTGTCTGGTTGTGTCTGAATGGGGTTATCTGCTCAAATTATTAGACTTTTGGGTTGATGTTGGAAAAAATCTACCGTGGATCAAATGATATTTTTTTTCATATCGGGCTAAATGTGCCTTTTTTTTAGATATTTAGCCCGATATGATTTTTTATATCGGGCTAAATGTGGTATATTTATGGAGATTTAGCCCGATATAAATCTGGCAGACCCACCAAATCGTTTACTATGCACCAAGTTCTAGTTGGCAGAAAACAGGAAATAGAACTGTTAAACAAGGCTTTACACAGCCATGAACCGGAAATGGTGGCCTTGATCGGTCGTCGGAGAGTGGGTAAGACCTTTTTGGTTCGGCAGGCGCTAGCTGGAAAAATTGATTTTGAACTCACTGGTGAGCAAAACATAGGGATGCGCCAGCAACTCCAAAATTTTGCAGACCGATTGACGCTACACAGTAAACCCTTGGTACCGTTTCAACGGCCCAATAATTGGCATGAAGCTTTCAATATGCTTATTACCTGGTTTGACGCCGATAAAAAGCCACAAAAAAGGGTACTTTTTTTTGATGAACTGCCTTGGTTAGCGACGCGTCGCTCTGATTTTCTACCTGCGTTAGGTTATTTTTGGAACAGTTGGGCATCACAAAACCATGTCATGCTGGTGATTTGTGGATCAGCCGCCTCATGGATGATCCAAAATATCATCCGCGATCGGGGCGGGCTTTACAACCGCATTACGCGGCGCATCCATCTTCAACCCTTTAATCTGGCTGAAACGGAGGCATTTTTGTTTCATCGTGGAGTAAGGCTCGACCGCTACCAATTGTTACAAATTTATATGGCATTGGGCGGCATCCCGCATTATTTGAAAGAGGTAGAAGGTGGCAAAACAGCAGCCCAAAACATTGACCAGATTTGTTTTTCTCCAAACGGGCTGCTGACGGATGAATTTCAACAGCTCTATCCAGCCCTCTTTGAGCAAGCGGACATTCAC
Organism: Saprospiraceae bacterium; assembly: GCA_027486765.1. Lineage (GTDB taxonomy): Bacteria > Bacteroidota > Bacteroidia > Chitinophagales > Saprospiraceae > Haliscomenobacter. The sequence goes on along the minus strand of JAIXOO010000372.1, from coordinate 4,416 downwards.
ATCAAAATAATCCGATTACTAGCCCGTTCGAGGCAGGGCATGACAAGGTCTGAGATCATCGAGCAGGGCGAGGTGACCAATGGGGGTAATACCTCCAAGGTGTTGGAGGAATTAGAAAGTTCTGGTTTTATAACCGGCTTTTACGCTTTTGGAAAAAAGAAAAAAGAAATGCGCTTTAGGCTGACGGATGAGTACTCTCTGTTTTTTTTGAAATTTATGGAAGAAAACAACAACCTTGAACGGGGCTCATGGCAAACGTTTAGTCAAAACCAATCCTGGAAAAGTTGGAGCGGCTACGCCTTTGAAAACCTTGCCCTGCGTCATTTGCCGCAGATCAAAAAAGCCTTGGGCATCGCTGCGGTACATACCGAATCGTCCGCTTTTTTTCAGCGCGGGAGTGATCAGCAGGCCGGATTTCAAATAGATTTACTCATAGATCGGAACGACCATGCTATCAATGTCTGCGAATTGAAGTTTTACAGTGAAGAACTGATCCTGACCAAAGCAATGGCCACCGCATTGCGGCAAAAAATCGCTTTTTTTAAGGCGGCAACCCAGACCAAGAAGCAGATTTTTTTGACCTTGATTTCACCTTTCCCTTTGATCTCAAACGAACACAGCGTGGGTTTGGTGGACATTTCGCTGACAATGGATGCGTTTTTTGAATGAAAAGGAAGCTTTATTTTTGAGGGGCTACCGTTTGAGTGAGGGTAAATCCTATTGTTTTACATCCCTTATTGGTATTTAAAACACCAACGACCATGTTGTACCTCACTGGGATTATCCTCTCCTGTTTTCTTGCCCTGCTGCTTTTGTTGAAAAAAGATAAAGCTACCGCTGACCGGATTTTGTGTATTTGGATGTTCATCATGGCCTTACATCAAGGCAGCAATTATCTGGACGTGAGCAAAATTTCCTACACTTATCCTCATTTGTTAGGTATTGGTTTTGCCCTTCCTCTTTTGCATGGGCTTTTACTGCATTTTTATGTATTGGCTTTGCTGGGGCAAAGGAAGTTGAATTGGAGTTATGTATTGCCACACTTCATACCCTTTATTGCATTAACTGCATTGGCTATGCCATTTTATCAACTGCCTGCTGCTGAAAAAATCCAGGTTTTCCTCCATCATGGGGCTGGCTACGAGTGGTACATGCTGACTCAGCTCTGCCTCATTGTGGTTTCCGGCTTTGTTTATGTGCTGTGGTCTTTCCGATTGATACATGCTGGTCAAAAGAACCCTTCGCAAAAGCCAGATGTCGTCAAATCTCAACATTTGCAGTGGCTGAAGTATCTGTCATTGGGGTTGGCTGGAATTTGGGTATTGGTGCTCTTTTTTAATGATCAGGTCATTTTTGGAGGGGTTACTACGCTGGTCTGTTTAATTGGCATTTTGGGCATCAACCAGGTGCCCGTTTTTGTAGGCAATTTTATGCCTGAGCCTTTGACTCCCGCTCCTACAAGCAGTCTGCCTCGCTACGCCAAATCTGGCTTGAGTGCCAACCAATCCGATGCCCTTTTTGAGCAGTTGACGCAATTGATGGAAAAGCAAAAAGTGTACAAAAAACCCGAACTCAGTTTGGGTGAACTGGCTGAACTGTTGAGCGTCCATCCCAATTCCCTCTCGCAAGTGATCAATGAAAAAACGGAGAAAAATTTTTACCAATACATCAACAAGCTGCGGGTAGAAGCATTTTTGCAAGTGGCAGCTTTGCCCCATAAGCAACATTATTCCCTCCTCGCACTGGCATTTGAATGCGGATTCAACTCCAAGTCGACCTTCAACAAGTATTTCAAAACGGTAACGGGTGAAACTCCCTCAGAATATTTTTCTTTGATAAAATATTGATTGTTAAAGTCTTGATGGTTCGTCCTTGTAGGCGCGAACGCCTTGTATGTACGCACTTACCCGCTGCGACGCTTACCCTCCCAAAGTAGTTTTCCTTTGTCGAAAACTACTCAACATGAACCGACTACTTTTTTTAGGGCATCCGCAAGGGATGCCCCTACGGATGTTGTTATTTGTGCTGGGGCTGGCGGCATTTTCCTGCCAACTGGAAGACCCCAGCACCCCTGGACTTTTGGTACCCAAAACCGTAGACCAGGATCCAACTCTGCCCTCGCTGGCCATCAACGGCACCTTATTGCACGTAGAAACCTATGGAAAATCCAGTGACCCATTGTTGGTTTTGATTCACGGCGGACCCGGCGGGGATTATCGGTCACTGCTTCCTGCCAAAGCGGTGGCCAATGAAGGCTTTTTTGTCATTTTTTACGATCAGCGGGGTACGGGACTATCTCAGCGGGTGTCGCGCAGCCAGTTTGAAGGAGCTGATGCCATCCAACTCATGATCGAAGACTTGGATCAACTCATTGGCCATTTCAAAAAAAGCCCCAGCCAGAAGGTTTTCCTGATGGGGCATTCCTGGGGGGCCATGCTGGCAACTGCGTACATCAATCAAAACCCAGCGGAAATCAACGGCGCTGTTTTGGCCGAACCGGGCGGTTTCACCTGGACACAGACCTCCGAATACCTGAGCCGCTCCAACAAGATCAATTTTTTTTCAGAAGCACTGAACGACGCAGTGTACCCGGAGCAGATTTTTTCAGGCAGGGATGACCAGGAAATTCTGGACTACAAGGCTTCTTTTTTTGCCAGTTTTGAAAATGCGCCGGGCAATACCATCGGGAATGCTGGACCCTATCCATTTTGGCGCAATGGGGCGGTGGCTTTTAATGCGCTGATCGACAATGCGGAGCAAGTTGGGTTCGATTTCACGACTCAACTAAAAGCCTACAAACCCAAGGTATTGTTCCTGTACAGTGAACTCAACCGGGCTTATCAGTTGCCTTGGGCACAAAAAGTGTCAGGCGTTTACCCCAATGCCCAATTGGAAGAAATCAAAGCTTGTGGGCATGAAATGTTCCATTTCGCCTGGCCCGAAATCATGGAAAAATCCTTAACCTATCTCAAAGAATTGAAATGAAAACGCAACTTATTGTCTTTATCGCCGCCTTGGGCCTGGCCTGCAATACGGTCGCTGGCCAGGATTTGCATTGGGGCCAATTGCAGAAAGATCAACAACATTTTATTGCCGCCAAATTTGGTGCAGATTATGCCATCACATTGGGGCTGGCTTATGGGTACCGTTTCACCAAAACAGAACCTGCTTTCATCAGCGCTGAATTTTCAGCCCCTTTTGGAACGAATATACTAGACGATTGGAAATTCCGCCTGGCGTATCAACGCCGGGTATGGCAGGGAGGGGATTTTGCCCTAAGCCTTAAGCCCGGAATGATTGTGCGGACGTATGCCTCCAATATTGCTAAAATACTCAATGTCGGTCTTGAGCTAAATACTTCATTGGGCTACTACCGTCCCAAATGGTTTCTGGCTGTCGAAGCCGGAGTGGATCATACCCTAGCCAGCAAACTCAAACAGGGTTCTTTGAAGGAAAATTATCCGGGCATCTATGAAGGCTGGATTGGTTCCACTGGGGGGAATTTCAAATTTGGTGCAAATGTGGGCCATTCTTTGGGAAAGCAGCTCGTATCGTTGCGTTTGGGTAAAATGTATGCCCGAAATTTTCAGGACAACCCTACTTTGCCTTTTTATTTTGAATTGGCTTTAGTTAAGGTGTGGTAGGCTATTGGCAATAGAAAGAGGCTGCCTGAAAAGCATTTGTTTTAAGGCAGCCTCACTTGAGGATAGCATCTTGGGTGTTTAGCCTAAAATTTTGTTGTTCAAAACATTGTGCGGGAAAATTGGCCCTGGAGGCGAACTAATTTTAGCCCTTTCTTCCTCTGATCTGGCCTGACGACGCATCAACTCCAAACGGATACTCTCTTCCCCTTTACGCATCGCCCAAAGGTGATTGGCGGAAAAAATGGGCCGCAATAAGGGAGTCATCAATTTCAAAAAAGGCTTTTCTGCGCGGATTCTCCAGTCGTACACCACTTCACAAACTTCGGGCGAAAGTTGTTTAAAAGTCCAGACTCCCTGCCCAACAAAATCTCCGATGGCTTCCAGGGAATAACCATTGGGGAAATCGGTTTGGAGCACCCTGAATTTCCAGCGCAGGGTATAGGGCAAAAAACCTTTGGTGTACAACTCCACCACTTTCCCGATTCCACCGGGTTGGCCTTTTTCCAGAATTTTGGCATCCAAGTACACACTGGGCCACCAGCGGACCAGATCTTCGGCGTCTTCGAGGGTGCGGTATACTTCTTCGCAGGTGGTGGGCAATTCCCAACGGGTAACAAAATGATAACTAGACATAGATGTGATAGGTGTTTTATGCAAAAAAATAAAGTTACTGTTACATACGAACTGGCTTTGATTTTGGATTGTAGTCTGTAATTTTTTAGGATCCATTCAATAATAATGCCTACTCCCGCACTTTTCCAGTCAATACACT
>JAIXOO010000370.1 GCA_027486765.1 Saprospiraceae bacterium | reverse complement strand
CCAATGTTGATTTGAGCGAGGTGTTGTTGTGTCATCGGGCGTAAAATTTGGCCTAAAAATAAAAAGAAGCGGCAGCAAACCCACTCGTCTGCCGCCGCTTCTTAATCTATTTCAAAATTGGGAGTTGAATGTCGCTTGCGGTAGCCTCAACCTTCTCAACTCCTCAACTTTCTCAACTCATCTTACAAGTTCCCCTTCTTCAATTCCGCCACCGCGTAATCCGCGGCCCGAGCAGTAAGGGCCATATAAGTCAAAGAAGGATTCACGCAGTTGGCCGAAGTCATGGCTGCACCATCCGTAACAAATACGTTGGGTGCCACCCAAACCTGGTTCCACTTGTTCAACACCGAGTTTTTGCGGTCGGTACCCATGCGGGCAGTACCCATTTCGTGGATACCCAAGCCCAGGGCAGGTTCGCTGCTGCGGCTGCTGATGTTTTTAGCGCCCATTGCCTCCAACATTTCAACAGCATCGGTCTCCATGTCTTTGCGCATGTTGAGCTCGTTGCTGGTATAACCCGCATCGATCACCACTTGTGGCAAGCCCCACTGGTCCTTTTTATCGGGGCTGAGGGTCATCATGTTGTCTTTGTAAGGCAACCATTCCCCAAAACCGCCCATGTTTACATTCCAAGGGCCGAGTGAAGTGTATTGTTTTTTGAAGTCTTCTCCAAAACCCATGATGTCGCGGCTCCATCCCTGACGGGTGCCACCACCCTGGTAGCCAAAACCACGGATGTAGCCATTTCCTTCCTGATAGAGGTTACGGAAACGTGGAATGTAAAAACCATTGGGTCGGCGACCAAAGGTCGTTTTGTTCAACTCACCTTCAAAAGTGCCGCTAGCACCTACGCCCAGGTGGTGATCCATCAGGTAACGTCCCAGTGAACCCGATTCATCCAAACCAGCAGCACCGTAACGCTGGGTTTTGGTGTTCATCAGGATGGAGGTAGAAGCGATACAGGAGGCATTCAGGAAGATGATTTTGGCAAAAAACTCCATTGGCTGTTTGGTCAGCTCATCAATCACGTTTACCCCTTTGGCTTTGCCTGTTGCTTCGTCATAAATCAAGGAGCCAACAATAGAATGTGGGCGGAAGGTCATGTTGCTGGTGCGCTCGGCAGCTATCAGGGTGGCCCCGTTGCTGCTGAAATAGGCCCCATAAGGACAGCCTCTGGAACAGAGGTTGCGGTATTGACATTTGCCACGGCCCAAAGCGAGTTGCTCCTGGGTAGGTTCAGTCAAGTGAGCAACCCGGCCTGGAATCACCTTACGACCCTTCCATTTTTTTTCAACCGAGCTTTTGAGGATCTTTTCCGCAGCGGTCAAATCCATGGCTGGTTGGAATTCACTATCGGGCAAGTGTTCCAAATTTTCTCTGGAGCCACTGATCCCCGCAAAACGCTCTACATAGCTGTACCAAGGCGCAATGTCGTTGTAGTTGATGGGCCAGGGAGTAGCAATACCATCTTTTGCATTGGCTTCGAAGTCCATCTGGCTCCAGCGGTAAGTCTGTTTACCCCAGGTGATGGAACGCCCCCCTTTGTGGTAACCCCGCATCCAGTCGAAACGTCTTTTTTCGATGTAGGGATGCTCGGTATCCTTAACAAACAGGTAGGCAGTGCCTTCGTTTTGTACGGTGTACCCAGTACGCGCCTGAACGCTTTGTAGTTTTAGGTTTTCTTCAGGAGAGCGACCTTGGTGAGGAAGATCCCAAGGCATACTCATGGTAGTCTGATAATCGACTACGTGGCGCAGATCGCGGCCCCGTTCGAGCACCAGCACTTTGAGCCCTTTTTGGGTCAATTCTTTGGCAGCCCAGCCGCCGGAAATGCCCGAACCTACTACAATGGCGTCGTAGGTGTTTTCTGCAACAACGCCGTTATGATTGATTTGCATGGATGTTTTTTTTGCGATGACGACTACAAATAAATTTTGTCTCCCATTTTGTACAACTCTTCGCCACTCCAGCGGCCAGGGGCAATCTGGTATTCAAAGGCCGTGCTCGCCCCTACTTCGCTGTTGGCATAGCAGGATTTGACCAGATCTTTGGTTGCACGAATAAAACCTCCACGAACTTTGGCATCCCGTTCCGCTTTTTCCATAGCGGTTAGGATTTCGATTTGTTGTGGCATTTTGAGTTTGGCAAAAGTGGATCCATGTTTGGTTTTGCACTCTGCATCCAGGTTGGTCAACCCATCCATGATCACCTTCTGCGCATCGGGTTTGTAGCAATCCTGTAACAGGATTTCAAACCAACGCGGTACTCCCGCTTCAATGGCTCCCGGCGTATCGGTTTTAGGGATGATGCATTGGGCAACGGCAGCCAGGGTTTTGCGTTGCTTACTGCTCAGAAGGGTCGGCTTGATGCCCAGGTCCATCGGCTCGGCGAGCCGGGCGAAAACTGTTTCCGGCACAGCCAGAGAGGCTCCAAAAACAGCCGTAAAGATCTTTACTGCTTCTCTTCTCTGCATGATTGAAAAAGAATTAATACCCAGAAATGTAGCGCTAATCTAAGTTGGACTCACCGCTGGGCATGAATGAATAGCATGATTTTTTCCGAATTCTCTAAAAGTAAACAAGCGCGGTAAAAATAGGAAGAGGAAATGGTTTTTTACCAAAAAAAGAGTAAACATTAAGGGAAGATTAACAATAAGATTCTGATTTGGTTTAGGGAAAAGGGTGTGATGAGGGCACAAAAAAGGGTGAATGACCATAAGCCATTCACCCAACGCGATTCTTTAGTATAAGTGGTTAGAGAAAAGTACTAGTTAAGGGTATAACGAACTGCCAGGCCGCCATAAGACGCACCAAAGCCACTCAAATATCCATTCCCAATGTAAAAGCCAGGTATCCAGTCAAGGCTTAAATTTATTGGGGCTCCATTGATTTTATAGTCCAAACCAAGGTTTCCGGAAATGTTGATTCCGAAAGAACCATTATCTCCGATGTAGTCATTTTTGTAGCTAAGCAAGTTGACCCCAGCTCCACCACCATAATACCATTGAAGTCCATCTACACCGTTGAACGGTTTATGAACTTGATAAAGGCCACTTATCGCGATCCAACTTCCAGAACCCCAGAACCCAAATCCAACAATCCCTTCAATAGCGTTTGAACCACCTAGAAATTTTTTGTAAGAAAAGGAAAGAGGATACCCAAGGCGAGCACCAATCGCAGAATTGTACTCTTGAGCTTGAATCGCGTTACTGAACAAAACAGCACCCAAAAATGCGAACAGGAAAAACAGTTTTTTCATCGTATAATAGTTTTAGGTTTAACAAGCAAGTTGTTTGTGAAAGGTTGATTTCAGGGCAACCGCAAGGTCAGACAAGGTAAACGGACAAAAAGTTGCGATCAATACAGGACAGGAGGACTTTTAATGGGGCGATAAAAAATAAGTGTTCATTTTGCCGAAGGATTAGCGTAAGTAAACGTTTCATTTCAAGTGTCTTCGCTAATCCTTTGGCTCAAGAAAAATGAACACTTATTTTTGCCCCACTTTAACGACGGAAAATTAATACTTTTTCTCATCAACTTGCAAGCAATATCTGATGAAAAAAGCGTTATGGAGGATAAACTGGCTGTAAAATCAGACATATCTTCGCTAAAACTAATCTGGAAACGGAAAAAAAATTAATTTCACTTTCTGAATTGTTTATAAGGGCAACCGCGAGGGTTGCCCCTACGAACGCCTAATCATGAAGCAACCCGTAATTTTTTTGGCTTTTGCCAATGACAAAGATGATCACCTGCCCCTCCTCGACGAGGAACGCAAGGTCATAAACGGGCATTTGCTTCCCCTGGCCAACCAGCAGTACCTACAACTGGTGATTGAACCCAGCGCTACTACGGCCGACATCAGCCGCTTCGTTACCGATCTCAAAGACCGCATCAATATCTTCCACTACGGTGGCCACGCCGGTAGCCAAGAGATTTTTTTGCAAGATCAGGTTGCCAATGCAGATGGCATTGCGCAATTGTTGGCCTTACAAAAAGAATTAAAGGTTGTTTTTCTCAATGGTTGCTCTACCCGAGCTCAGGTCGGACTCTTGCAGGAATTGGGCATTCCGGCGGTTATTGCCACTTCCATCCCCATCGCCGATAAGGCCGCCAGGACGTTTTCGGATGTATTTTACCGTGCCCTCGCCGAAGACCACACCCTGGAAGAAGCCTATAAACTCGCCGCTGCCAATCATTTGATGAGCTCTGGTCAGGCCGCAGGCATCAATCGAGGCGTACGGGTACGCAAAGAGGAGACCGAACCACTGCCTTGGGGGCTCTACATTACCGAAGGCAAAGAAGCGGTGTTGAACTGGAAAATCCCCCGGCAAAGCGCTGGCTCCTTCATTGTACGGGGAGCCGGGCTAAAATACCAAAGCGGGACGATCATCAACCAAAAACTGGTGATGGCCATTGCCAACGCCATTGCTCCACATAGCCGGAGCATCCAGTTGATTTTGGATGAAGCCAAATCCAAAAACCGCGAGCCCAAAATGCGCGACTTGCGTGTAGCCGTTATCGACTCCTTCCCTACCCCGATTGGCATGCATTTGCGCAAGTTGTTGATTGTAGAAGAAATAGGTACGGATCGTCTGCAAAAAATTGTCAATCTATATCAGGTGTCGGCGCAGTTTTTGGCTTATGTGCTCTTGGCTCAGGTTTGGGATGAACGGTTCAGCAATGCCAATTATCCAATCCTGCCGATCACCCAATCGACCCTCAAAACGTTTTTGTCGCTGTCTGCTGCGGATAGCCAAACCTATAATTTCGTCAACCTCATCGAAGCCTTGGGCGATACCCTCGCCGAGAGCAAAACGCCATTGTTTGTAACTGAATTCAACACCTTGCGCAAACAATACCGGGAAGAACCGGAGTTAAAAACCGCCGTACTTTTCCTGGAGGAAATGAAACGGGAACTCATGGGCGCAGTAGCGGCTGATGAGATTGAGAGTTTTTGTGTCCAGGGTGAAGACAAGTTGTGTGACATTTTCAAACACATTGGTTTTGCAGCCAAATACACCCTGGCAACCATTAAAACGATTGAGCTGATCAAACCCCGGCATGAAACCCCACGGTTTCGGCACAACCTGGTCGTACTCAATCAACTGACTGCCGCCATCGGGGTACTGGATGATGTGCTGGAAACCACGGAATACACCGACAACAACTCGGTGATTTTGATGCGTGACGAAGAAACGGTTTCCCCTTCGCTCAACTTATCCCCCTTTATTTTGGACGAAAACGCACTATCCGGCCAGCAAAATTCTAAATTGTTCTTTTTTACCAGTTATGAAAACAAACAAATCAACTTTACCCTGATCGATAATTTGAAAGATCTGCTCAACATTACGAGAGACAACTACCCCCTGGTGAGTGAACTTTTTGATGGCTTCATCAATAAATTTCAGGTATGACCCGTACACCTTTCAAGTTTTTGGATGCTTACGGTAAAGCAGATACCGAGATCTTCTTCGGACGTGAAGAGGAGGTGGAATCGCTGTATCAAATGAGTTTCCAAACCAACTTAATGCTGGTGTATGGCGTGTCAGGTACGGGCAAAACCAGTTTGGTGCAATGTGGTTTGGCAGGGAAATTTGAATCCAGTGACTTGTTCGACATCACCATCCGGCGCAAAAACAACCTCAACGACGCTTTTTGCGATGAGTTAAAAAAACATGACCTGGAGAAATCCTTTGAAGATGATTTTTCGCCCGATCAAATGATTCACTCCTTGTACCTGGATTACCTGCGGCCTATTTACCTCATTTTTGACCAGTTTGAAGAGCTGTTCATTCTGGGGGCTCAACAGGAAGAGGCCCTTTTTGTCAAAACCATCAAAAAATTACTCGCCGCTGAACTTCCCTGCAAGATCATCATCGTGATTCGGGAAGAGTACCTGGGGCATTTGTCGAGTTTTGAAAAAGCAGTACCCCAAATCTTTGACAAGCGCCTGCGGGTAGAACCTATGAGCAGGAACAATGCCCGACGGGTCATTGTCAATACCTTGCAAAACGAAAAAATCCATGTAACCCTCAGCAATGAGCAGGTTGCCGATACCATCATCGACAAGGTAACCGAAGGCATGGGTCGGGTGCAACTTACTTATTTACAGGTCTTTCTCGACAAATTGTACCGGGTAGCCGCTCTGCGTGGTGGCAGCGAGATTGTTTTTGACAACGAATTGGTCAACGATGTCGGCCGCATTGAAGATGTACTGCGCGACTTTTTGGATGAACAATTGGATGTATTTGCCCAGGAAGTGGATACCAAAGAACTGGGGCTCAAATGGCTCAAATTGTTCGTATCCGACAAAGGCACCAAAATTCCCATCAAACGCCAGGATGTAGAACGCGCCATGCCCGAACTAGGCAGGTTAAAACACTTCAATTACCTCCAGTTTTTTGTCAACCGCCGCATTTTACGGCCACTGGACAGCGACCAATATGAACTGATCCACGATAGCATAGCCTTAAAACTCTCACAAACCAAAACGGCGGGTGTTCCGATGCCACTACAAGTACCCGCGCAGCAACTGCCCGCCAATCCTTTCCTCAATTTTGCGCCTTATGGGCAGGAAATGGCCGAATTGTTTTTTGGGCGGGACAAAGAAATTCGGGAATTGTTCGACAAAGTCATCAACGATACTGCCGTGCGCTCTACGCTGGTTTTTGGACCAATCGGGGTCGGAAAAACCTCGTTGTTGCGGGCAGGTTTAATTCCGAGGGTGCAACAATTGTTCCGCACTGCTTACCTGGCCTTGAGTCGGGAGATGTTTGATTCACCGCTGTTTTCTGAGCTTTTTTTAGGCCCGCCCAACAAGAAAGAGTCCCCTAGGCTCATGGAATTGTTTTTTGGCGCGGACGCAGCGAAAATCAATACCGAAGAGCGCAAAATACTGGTGCTGGATCAGTTGGAAGAAGTGTTCATCTGGGTGACGGAAACAGTCCAATTGGAATTTTTTTACCGCCACCTCGCCCATCTCATCGATGGCATGCAAAACTGTGACCTGGTTTTGGTGATTCGCGACGAATTTTTTGCCAATTTACAAGACCTTGAATCTTTTATTCCAGGTATTTTAGAAGAGCAAATGCGCGTTAAACACCTGGATCGTTTTGCTGCAGCCGAGGTGATTCGTCGCAATTTGTATTTTGCTAAAATTGAGCTGGACAATGAACAGGTCATGGAACGCATTTTGCAAAACGTGACCGAGGGCGACGGCAAAATCAATTTGACTTTTTTACAATTGTACATGCATAAATTGCTGATAGCTTGAAAAAAATCACACTGGACAGCCTAAATCAACTGGGGACTGGCAACAACATTGTGGAAGATCTGCTCGACCAGCAAGTGCGCGAAATCGAAACCATCCTGGGGGAAAAATACCGGGGCATGGGCAACAAGATTTTGTCCATGTTTGTACAAGGTGGGAATCGGGTGCAGCTCAGCGAAAGCAGCATTGTCGAAGAACTAAAGCGCAAAAAAGTCCTCGGCTCAATGATGGTGCAGCGCATCCTGGAACAAATGACCCAGGCCAATCTGCTGCGCAAAACCCCCGGTGGAAAATACGAACTCAGCAACAACCTCCTGGCTCAACGCGCCTTTCAAAAGGTAGAGGCTGAAAACCGGGTATTGCGTACGATGCGCTCCAATATCCGCGACCGCATGGCACGCAAGGAATTGCTGGACGAGCACTACCTGAACTACATCACTTCTTCGCTGGATTTGCTGGATTTGACGCAGGAGGAGTATGGTTTTGTGGAGGAGTCGCGGGATTCCATCCAGCGGAAAAAGCGACGCAGAGGAATTTTGCTCACTGTATTTATTACGCTACTTTCCTTGATGGCGTTTTGGGCTACGATCCAAACCTGGGAGGCGAAAAAGAACGCCAAAGAATTGGTTACAAAGAATAGAGAGCTTAGCATAAGCCGAGATAGCTCTAGGCAGGCTGCTGCAAACGAGCGCGCTGCAAATAACGACTCGCAAAGTAGTTTACGTTTTGCACTTGAGGAAAAAAGGCGAGCAGACTCCCTGGCAAGAGTTGCTACCGCCGAAGCAGCTCGTGCCAATGCCGAAGCCGTTCGCGCCAATGAAAACGCCAAAAAAGCTCAATCCGAAAAAATCCGCGCAGAAACGCAAGCTGCTAGTGCCAGACGCTCCAGTGAGGCAGCGCGCAGCGCCGAAGCCGCTGCCAAACAATCCGCCGAGCGCGCCGAACAACTGCGCAAAGATGCCGTAAATGCCGAAAAAGAGGCCCAAGTTGCCCGCAACCGCGCCATAGTATTCAGCAATGCTGTAGTGGCCCTCAATGCCGCACTCAAAAGCCAGGAACTCGACGATGCCCGCCTGCAAGCCCTCGTTGCCCGGCAAGCTTACAATATCGTGAGTAATTCGCCCGAGTTGGGGCTCACCCGGCACCCTTACATCTACAATGCACTGTATTATGCGGTGAAAGATGTGGACGACAACCTGCGTTTTCGCAACAAGGCCCATCAAGGTTCGGTGCGTGACATCGTTTTTCAAGAGGATGGGAAGCGTTTTTTCACTACGGGTAGCGACGGCCAGGTGGTGCAGTGGGACATCAATGAGTGGAATGCCCTGGGGGTACCTGCTCATCGACAAACTCGCCTGCCCTTTGAGGGCGATGCCGTACACAATTCACTCGCACTGAGCCCCAATGAAGATCGTTTGTTGCTTGGTGGTGAGTTAAGTTACCTGCAAGTATACAACCTGAAGAATAAAATGGTCAAACGTGTTGACTGGCCCAAGGGGAAAAGCACCGAAGAAATATTTTCCGTAGGTTTTCTTAACAATACTGGGGCCATTGTCGGAATGGGGCGCAGCCATTTTTATTACCTGAAAGATGAAAATTCGGCCATTGCGGACATTCCCAAAGTCAATTCCCGCGCTAGCACCTTTTTAAGCACCAGCCAAGGGATTATTTCACTTAGTGTACAGGTGCTGTATGAAGAGCTCACCAAATTCAACATCGAAGGCTTGATCAATGGCCGTTTGTACCGCCAGGAATTTGCGACCCGTCAAATCAACGCTCAAAGCAAATATGGGGCACTTATTTCCATTGCCGCCCAGCAAGCGGGAGGAGCTGGTTTATTGGCTATGGGATTTCAGAACGGACAAATTGTACTGGGGAAGATGGACGCCAACACCTTGAAAGTAAGTGAAAATCCGGTCTCTTTATTCAAACAAAATCAGTCACCTATCGTCGACATCACCTTCAGTGCCAATGGCCGCTATCTGGCTGCTGCCAGTTTGGATGGAAGGGTGACCATTTGGGATTTAGAAATTTCGGAAAACGATCCGACCTATCAACCCTTGTTGTTGGAGGATCATGAGGGTTGGGCGACCTCGGTTTGTTTTACCCCCGATGAAAAGTTTCTTTTGGTCGGCACCAAAAATGGCGAAGTAGCCTTCTGGAACCTCGAGCCACGCGTTTATGCCGAGCATTTGTGCAATCAACTGCGCATTAATTCCCTCAGCCCTCGTTACGACGTCATGGAAACCCAAGATTGGAGCCGCTTTTTTGGCAAAGAAATTAAACAACAGCGGGTATGTGGAGGAAATTAAGCAACCGGCAAGGCAATCGCCTTTGGTGCAAAGCTGCGCTTACTAGCTTCTTGGTCCTGACCTATGTCCTTTCCTGGGGGCAAGTCGACTCTTGTCAGGAGCGCCTCATCCAAGCCAGTCAGTTGTACGAAAAAGGCAAGCTCAGCCAAGTCATCCGAACCCTGAGCACCTGTCTCTACAACCATGATCAAAGCAGAGTAACCCGCCGTACTGCCCTTAATATGGCCGCAGAGTCCTTCATTTTTATGGATAGTGTCCGCTTGGCTCAGCGCACCCTGCTGGAGCTTTTGCGCCTCGATCCTTTTTTCCAGGTCAACAAAGACATTCCCGAAATGCGTTACCTGCGGGAACAGGTGGTCACTTATCCCTGCCTGGAAATTTCCGGTTTTTTTGGTCCCAACGTGCTGACCCGAGCTGATTTTCAAAGTGCCTTGGTTTACCCAGGCGGCGATCTGATCAGTCGGGAGTACAGTCTTAAGGGCGTAGACAATGACTTTGATGTGAGTTGGGGCTTTATGGCTGGAGCTGAACTAGGCGTTGCGCTGGATCGGCGCTCTAATTTTGACCTGCATTTTGGCATCAATGTTTCTCGCTATAGTTTCCGTTACATCCAGGAAATGGACAATGTGCCCAATTTTGACAATGAGCTTGATCGGGCCAGACTCTTCATTGCAGAAAAACATTTTTGGTTGCGGACCCCTCTTTATTTGTCCTTCAATTTGGTCCCCCGCGAAAGCATCGTTAATCGACGCCTAATTCCTTATTTGAAAATTGGGGGTAGTTATGATCATCTATTGCGGCAAAGCGCAAAATTGAGTTCGCTCAAATTAAGTTTCCCACCAGATGATGCCTCGATCAGTAAATCTGGCACCAGAGTTGGAGATTCCCGTGAATCCAACAATTTTTCCATCCTGGCCGGGGCTGGCATTAAATTGCACCTGCATCGTTTTTTCCTCCTGCTGGATGCACAATATTCCCAGATGTTGCGAAATTTGCGCAACACCGAAGCAGAACGGCTGCTTGTTGATGAGTACCGCTATGTCGACAATGATTTTACACTCAGCAATCTTAATTTCCGTCTAGGTATTGGGGTGTTTTTGTTTCGGGCAAAGGTTAAATAGTACCTGTTCTAAAAAAATTATCCGTCCTTTTTTCTCCACTGCAAACGTTTGTGTATCCAGGCTCCTGGTATAGGCGTGTCAAAATTCAGGATTTTCGCCTTACCTTGCGGCCGTGTTATTGTTCACAAAATTGAAATTTTATGGTTGAGCACTTGAATGACGGCGGAGTCAAACTAAAGCGCATTTTTATTGAATCACGCTTGCCAGAAGAACTCGAACCCCTCCAGGAGATGGCCAACAACCTCTGTTGGTCCTGGAGTAATGATGCTACTGAGCTGTTTAAACAACTCAGTCCCGAGCAATGGGAAGCCCTCAATTACAATCCGATCGCAATACTGGATCAGCTCTCTATGGATAGAGCCCAAGAGCTGTTGAAAGATAAGGCTTTTATGAGCCTGATGACCAAAGCCCATACTTCCTTTAAAAAGTACCTGGCGGAAGAACCCAAAGCTGGATCGCCCAAGATCGCGTATTTCAGCATGGAGTTTGGTTTGCACATCTCAGCTCGCCTGTATTCGGGTGGTTTGGGTGTGTTGGCTGGTGATTTTTTGAAAGAAGCCAGCGACGAAAATGTCCACATGGCGGGTGTCGGTCTGTTGTACCGCTATGGCTATTTTGAACAAAGTATCTCCTTATACGGCGATCAGGTCAACAACTATGCACCGCAGGAATACACCAAAATGCCGATGCACCCGGTACGGGACAAGAATGGTGAATGGCTGAAAATTGTCATTGACCTGCCCGGTCGCCAGGTATTTGCCAAAGTATGGGTATTGCCCGTAGGTCGGATTCCGCTGTATTTGTTGGACACCGACCTCAATGAAAACAACTGGGAAGACCGCAGCATCACCCATCACCTCTACGGTGGCGACAAGGAGCATCGCCTCAAGCAGGAAATTCTCCTGGGGATTGGTGGAACGCGGGCCCTGGAAGCACTCGGGTTCGACGCGGATATCTACCACTGCAACGAAGGCCATGCGGCCTTTATGACCCTGGAGCGCACCCGGGGGCTGATTCGCAACCAGCACCTCAATTACCAACAGGCAACGGAAGTGGTTCGCTCCTCTTCTTTGTTTACAACGCATACTCCGGTACCTGCGGGTCACGACTATTTTACCGAAGACCTCCTGCGCAAGTACCTATCGGAATATTGCCACCAATTGAGCCTGACCTGGCACGATTTTATGGCATTGGGCCGCATCGATGCGCACAACAACGATGAACCTTTCTCGATGAGCCACCTGGCCATCCACTTGTGCCAGGAAGTGAACGGGGTAAGTGAATTGCATGGGCTGGTTTCGCAGCAGATGTTCAAGCCCATGTTCCCAGGCTACACCCACCAGGAACTGCACGTAAGTTTTGTAACCAACGGGGTACACTATCCAACATGGATTGCCAACGATTGGCACAAGCTTTATGTAGAGTTCTGTGGCGACAAATTCCTGAAAGATCAGTCCAATTTGAAGTTGTGGGAAGGAGTTCAAAAAATTCCGGCTGCGCGGATCATGGAGATTCGCAAAAAGCTAAAAACCCGCCTTTTGCATTATGTAAAAGACAAACTCAAATCCGAATTGACCCGCCGAGGGGAAAAGCCGGGCAGCATTTTTGAGGTACTGAACAACATCCCTGAAAATGCGCTGGTGATTGGTTTTGCCCGCCGTTTTGCCACCTACAAGCGCGCCCACCTATTGTTCCAAAACCTGGAACGTTTGGCGCAAATGGTAGGCGACAAACAACGCCCGGTGATGTTCATTTTTGCCGGTAAGGCCCACCCTGCCGATCAGCCTGGTCAAAAATTGATCAAAGACATCGTCAACATTTCTAAACGCCCTGAGTTCGCCGGAAAGATCCTTTTCCTCGAAGGATACAACATGGAAATGGCTCGTTTGCTGGTGCAAGGGGTAGACATCTGGCTCAACACCCCTACCCGCCCATTGGAAGCTTCGGGTACTTCCGGGATGAAAGCAGCCATGAACGGAGTTATGAATTTCAGCGTACTGGATGGCTGGTGGGCCGAAGGTTACCGCGCTGATTCAGGCTGGGCACTTCCCCTGGAAAACACCTACGACGATCCTACTTTGCAGGATGAACTGGACGCTGAAACCTTGTACAATACGTTTGAGGAGGACATCATCCCAACCTATTACAAGCAAAACGCCGAAGGGATTTCCGAAGAATGGGTGCAATACGTTCGCAACATCATTTCCAAAGTGGCACCGCTGTTCACGATGAAACGAATGATGGACGATTATTTCTCCCGCTTCTACAGCAAATTAGCCAAACGCGGCAGCCAATTCAAAAAAGACCAGTTCAATGACGCCAAGTTGATGGCAGATTGGAAAAAGTTGATGTTGCAGCGTTGGGCAGGTATTCACCTGATAGACCGGGATATTTTTGATACGGACAATTACTCTTTGACTCTTGGTGAAAGTTTCAAGGTAGGGGTTAAAGTGTATTGCAATGGGGTCAAAGCTCAAAACCTGGGCGTAGAAATCCTGTTTTTCAAACGCAAAAGTGAAACAGAACTGGAACTACGCAGCACTTACCCTCTGGAATTGACTGACGGCAAAGGCGACATTGCGACCTTCAGCTCTGAGATCAATCCACAAATGTCGGGTGTATACGAATACGGTTTCCGCTTGTATCCCAAGCACGAAAACCTGCCACACCGCCAGGATTTAGGCTTGATCAAATGGTTGTAACGCAACGCCAACCCACGAGATAGGGTGTGAGTGTGGGTCCGCAACCCATGGCTTTAGCCGTGGGAGCCACAAGATGCGACAGCCCACGAATTCATTCGTGGGGTCTGATCGTGGGATCGATCGCAAGATCGATAAAAGAAGAAATGGCGAACGGAGTCCCCGTTCGCCATTTGCTTTTCATAATACGTTCGTCCATACAGGTTAAATCACTAACTAGGGGTTTTTCTTTTTTCGCGGGGACATTCACCCCCGCGAACCAGGGATTAATAGCAACGGTCTGCCGTAGCAGTTAAAAAATAGGTGTATAGGTGTTAGGTGTTTTTTAAGGTTAAATATTAACTGAGGTTTTCTGGGGTTGGCCCACGATTGCTCGTGGGCCGTCAAACGGGTTTTTAGGTGTTTTGATATGCGTTGATTTGGGATCAAATGATAAAAAAGCCTGGAGTTTAGTGATTGTAAATTTCTCATAGTATGTTCGTGTATCTTGCTTTTTGATCACGATTCAAAGGTATTCCGAAAGTGCTGCCAAGGAAAACCACCCAGTAGTCCAAAATCGGAATTCAGGCTAGCAAAAAATCACTTTTAATCGCGCTATTTCAGCAAAATAAAACTGGCTATACAAATCACAAATCGTTCATTTTTAATATTTTTTGACTTTATTTTCTTCGTATCTTTTATTTTTTCGCACGAAAGTCTTAGTTTTTCGTTTCGAGTTTCAGAAGAGGAGAAAAAAATAAAAAAAACGTCCACACAGGCTATGAAAGACGATTTGTTCAGCTTAATCCAGGCGATGGCGCCCGCGGAAAAGCGCTATTTTAAAGTCAATTCCAAAAAGCTCAGTGGTGAAAAAGTCCAGGCTGACTATGTAGACTTGTTTGAGTTGCTCAATAAAATGGAGGAACTGGATGAGGCCAAATTGCGGAAAGTGTTCGACAAACGCCTGGCTGATACCCGCGCTTACCTATATGACGCGATCTTGCGCAGCATGCGGGCTTACCGCAGCAAGCGATTTTTGTACAGTCAAATCAAAGACAAAATCATCGACGCCCGGTATTTGCTGGACGTAGGTTTGCCCGATCAAGCGGAATCCTGCCTCGATGAAGCCAGACAAATGGCCGAAGCGGCCAAGGACACCCTTTCGCTACTGGAGATCAATCGGGAATACCGGAAATTGCTGCGGCGGACCTTTACCCAAGACAAAGAAACCACCCTGCTTTCGCTCTCTGAAGCTCAACATTTTTTAGAAATGCAAGTGCAGGAAGAAATCTGGGCCCTGAGCAACAGCGATAAGGTCATTGTAGAAACCAATCGGGTGATGCGCAGTGAAAATCGTGCCGACACCGAGCGTCTGCGTAGCCAATTTGCAGACTTGTTGGATGAAAAAAGTACACCGCAAGGGATTCGGGCCCAATTGGCCTGTTTTCAAATCCGAGTGGTGCTGTTTTATTACCTGGGCGAAATCACCCAGGCCTATGCCGAAGGCAAAAAGGGCATGGCCCTGTGGAAAGAATTTCCGGTACTTCGGGAGGAAGAGCCTTTTTCTTACATCAACGATTTGGCCAACCACCTCACCCTGGCCATTCAGCAAAAAGACTATCCCGAAGCCACTACACTCCAACAACAATTGGAGCAGTACAAGCCCCAATCTATCAACGAGGAAGCCTGGTGGTTTCGCAAAAGTGTAGGTACTGATCTACTGCTGCGCACCAATACGGGCAACATTGAAGGGCTGGATCAAATGGCCGAAAAAATCCAGGCGGGTATTCAACGTTTTGACATCACCATCTCCGGCCAGTTTCACTTTTACATCAATTTGGCCCTCTTACAGTTCATCGCAGGTACTTACCAGAAATGCCTGGAATCCTGCGAATTACTTGTTCGTCAACACCAGGTGAAAGACCGTCAAGATGCCCGGGTGATTGCCGGGCTATTGCGGGTAATGGCCATGTACGAGTTGCAGCACGATGATTTTGAAAACGCCTTGCGCTCCAGCGACCGCTTGATGGACAAAGAGAAAATCGGCTTTTTGGAAGATTTTGAACAAACCATCCTGGGTTTTCTGCGCACCCTAAATCGGGCCCCAGAGCGCGAGAAACGCCCCATCTGGCAAAAGATGGAACAGTATTTGGCGGACAGCAACCACAGTTTATTGGAGATTGCCACGCTGCTGCGGGGCTGGGTGGCGCTGCATTTGACGGGGGAGCCGATTGTGGAAAGGATGCGGAGGGAGGCGAAACTGTACAAGTAAATAGTAGGAAAAATAAGCCTAACTCAGCATCTCCCGAATCCGAGCCACCCCATCCTCATACGAAGCCCCCACCGGAATCTCTACTCCATTGACCCACACCTGTTGCCGCGCAATTTTGCCCACGTGTTGCACCCCCACAATAAAGGAGCGGTGCACCCGCACAAAATCCTGCTCAGGTAAGGCCAACAGCGCCTCGGGTACATTTTGCCGGCACATCAATTTGCGCTCTTTGAGCACATAAGTCATGTAATTCCCGGCAGCTTCGATGTACAGGATGTCTTTAAGGTAAACCTTTTCCTCTTCGTAACCCGTTTTGAGAAAAATGAAATCGGGCGCTTCCGTGCCACGTACATTTTTCATTTCCAGGGCTTTGTTACAAGCTTTGGTGAAGCGGGCCAGGGAAAAAGGTTTGAGTAAATAATCCACAGCATCCAGGTCAAAACCCTGCACTGCGTACTCACTATAGGCTGTGGTAAACACCACCAAGGGGCCATTCTTCAGAATTTGCGCAAATTCTATCCCGGAAATATCCGGCATTTTAATGTCCAAAAAAAGCAGATCAACCTTGTTGTGCCGCAAAAAAGGCAAAGCCTCAAAAGCATCAATAAAACTGGCACGCAGATCCAAAAATGGAACCTTGTTCGCATGCATTTGTACAACCTCCAGGGCTTTGGGCTCGTCGTCGATGGCAATGGCACTTAACTTCATAGCAGCTACACAATGGTGAGGATTAAAGATACAAAATAATCATGCTCAGAGACCTGGATACTGAATTCGTGTTTGTCGGGGTACAGCAGTTCCAGGCGTTTGCGCACATTATCCAAGCCAATGCCGTGGCTGTCTTTTTCGGGGTCCAGTTCATTTTTGGGATGGTAACTGTTGTGGACTTTGAAAAAAATATGTTCGGGATCATGCGTCAGGGTGATGTAGATCCAGGAAGCGTTGCGGAAGCTGATGCCATGTTTGAAAGCGTTTTCTACCAATGGGTTGAGCAGCATGGGCGCGATAAAAACCTCCCGCTCCGGGTTTTGCAAATTGATTTTGAGGTCAATCTGTTGGTTATCGTCCAGGCGCAATTGTTGGATGTCGATCAGGTTGTGCAGGTATTCGATCTCTTTGGCCAGCGGGATGCGGTTTTGGTGGTTCTCCTGCAACATGAAGCGCATCATGTCGCCCAGTTTTTGGATGCCATCCGCCGTTTTTTCGCTGTTTTCCTTCATCGCAATGGCGTAAAGGGTATTGAGGGCATTGAACAAAAAGTGGGGATTGATTTGGGCGCGGAGGGCGCCTAGTTCGGCGGAAGTTTGGGAAAACTCAGTTAGGAAACTGCGTTTTTCTGTCACTAAAATTGAACGAAGGAACGCACTTCCAATACCTAAAACATGAACAGCTAAAAAATTTAGCGCGTACACTTCGACTGCGGAATCCTGCAGTTCAAGTATAAAATAAACCAGAGTGGCCGCAGGTACAATCAACAATTCCAGGAACTGCATACGATTCTCCGGCGTAAAATCTCGCTTTACAATATCGATGCCCCGGTAAAACCAGTGTAAATGCAATAAGAGCAACGGGATGATCCAATACCATACTAAAGCGAAAGTGTCACACTCAGTACAGTCAAGTTTTCCATAAACTACCTCACGAGTCAAGCTTATCGCGTACCATAAAATGGCCAACATGAAAAATCCCAGCAAAAACTCGGACAAAGCCTTCAGCAGGACACTACCATTCTTTTTTGCACTTTCAGTCAAGAAGACATACGTCTCTACTGACATTTCATAAAGCACAATAACCACTAATAACTTTACACTATCCTGAACCACGTGCAACGTTCTGAAATAAGGAAATGCCGTAGGCCCTTCCTCGTAATCATAACGAAACAAGTCTATGTTAAAATAACCGTACGCTAGTGCTGCAGCCAAAATCAAACCCAACCCAAGGAAAGTGGACAAAAAGGAGAGCACACCAAACTTTTGCCCCAACTCTTGGCGCACTATAGAAGGCGTCACGAAATGGTGGAATACCGTAGCCGCCAGTAACCCTCCCAGCCAATACAAAAAAATAGGGATAACTTCATTTTTCAGGTAGTCGTATTCGTGGCTAAAACAATCCCCACACTCTTCTTCTGCCAGGTTAAAATCGGTGTAACTTCTAACCAACATAAAAACAGCCAGCAAGATACTCGTCAAAAAAAGATAGCCCCAATTGCGTACAGTCGCTGTCCCCATTGCTTTTTTTTTGTAAAAGTAGGGATTCAGCTCATTGCGTTCAAGAAATGGGCTGAATCAAGGGCTTTTTGGGATAAATTCACCTTGGCCTCTAAAAATCATAACAATCCATCCCGCGCCCACTTTTTTGTTTCCCGCCCTTCGCCTTGTCTCCGTTGAACCAGTTTTTCGGCCAGGGGCTGATTTTTAAAGCAGCATAAAAACCCGCTTCGGAGAGATTGCCCCGACTCATCCAGGGAATGAGGTTATCCGTACCAATGGTTAAAAAAGCCAGGCGAATTGCAGCACCCAGGCGCAACTTTTGCCAGCGGTACAAGCTCAAGGGCAGATACGCCCCAATCCAATTGTTTTCCCAGCCACTGACTAGCGAAAGTGTACTTGCCTTATGCAATTGATTGTCGCGCAAAGCCAATGGCTGCTGGTACACGGCAAAAAAGCGCAGGCCTTCCGTTTTGTAAAAACCGGCCTGCAAAACCAGATTGGTCGGCAATCCGACCGTAAATGAGGAATCAATCAAAGCCGCATTCGGATCCCCCGTAAGCAATTCACTCAATTGGGCACCTTTTGGGGGTAAGTCGGCGGCGCCGCTCCAGGTTTTGTAAGGATTAATATCAAAAATAAAATTGGCAGCGTTCCGAAACTGGTACAACAGGGCACGATCACGAAAACGAATCCCGCCAATGTCATTAAGGGCTATTCCTGCATTACAATTCCAACGATTTCCTACGTATTCGTAGACCAGCCCCAGGTCAATCCCCCAGCCTTTACCTTGTTGTTGGAGCTTGTAAGGGGTATCGGAATCTGTTCCCAGGTTAGCGGAAGTAAAGGCAACGGTTAAAGCGCCAGGGCTCACTTCAAAACTATCTTTAGCAACCCGCTCATAACTGAACTGCTCATTGTATGCGGTGAACCCTTCGTAACCTTGCAAGTAACGCAGGTTAAACCCCAGGATAAGTCGACGGTCATCCGCTGAACCAATGCTGTAATCGTAGTGCAGCCCCCATTCTCGCCAGGCCATGCCATTGAGGTGGGATGGCGTCAAATTGACTTTGCCCTGATTTTTGAAGTAGGTGTAATACCCCAAATCTGAGGAAAAAATGGTTTCCGTTTCCATCCGGACCCGAGTGGTAAATCCAATACCATGCTGGCCTAGTCGAACCAAAAATGAAGGCCCCAACACATTTACCGTCAAATCACCATAATAAGGGCTATTCCTTGTATAATAGTCCACAACCAAGCTGTTTGGTCCGGGATTTCGATCAGCAGGTATATCCGGTCGGCTGTAAAAATTCTGAATGTTGCGGTATCTACTGTATTCGCCAGCTTTAGAATCTTCCAAAAAGGCGTAGTTGTTGCTCACTGAGTTGACGGTTTCGACTAGGTTCAGGTCCCATTTTTTGTGGTACAAGGCACCGAGGGCCGGATTGAGCAAAGTACTGTTGATGCCACTGAATTGTTGCAGACGTAAACCGAGGGCTTCCTGGCCCGAACTGGATATTGCTGCCAGGGTCAAGAGGGGCAACAGCAATATTTGCAGGTTTTTCATATTTGATGCTTCGTTTTGAGTTGAACGCTGAATGTGTAGGGTTTGATACTGGACGGCTCCATAAAACGGGGGTAAAAATATGGTTAAAGGGTTGTTTTTGTCGGAATTGCAGTGTAGGTTTAACACGAATCTATAAAAAATAAATTAATACCATATGCCAAAACTCTATCCTAGATTTTTGGATCACCTACCCAGTAGTACTGGTTACCTACTCCTTATGCATGGTTTTCATGTGACGCTGAGTATCTTAGGGTTTTGGATGTATTTACTGCTCACGTTTAGTTCAGAGGAACATAATCCACTGGATGCACTGCTTTTGGCAAGTTTTGTCTTTTATCTTGTTTCTGCGCCAATCCTTTATTTTTTGGCAGTATGGATGACAGCATTGTTGGTGCGTATTTTATTTCGATCTCCGATTTATATGGAGTATGCTGAGAGCAAATTCCCTCGATTCATTGCTGCTTTGCTGTATTTTCCTTTTGCAATGATGCCGACTAGCCGTACGTACCTTATGGATATTTCTAAAAGTCCTTTTGTATTGTTTACTTGCCTATGCTTATTATTTTTTATAGGATTGTATTTGGTTTCCAGCGTATTGGTAAAAAAATAAAGTAATAAAGGGAGCTGCCCTATCCAAGCAGATAAGGCAACTTCCTACTTGTTTATTGCTGCTCCTTTTCCAGGTAAATTTCTTCTTTAGGTACATCCAATGTTTTGACCCTTTGCTGCGGTGGATTTTTGATCTTCATCTTTTCCGCCAATTCCTGGGTACTCACAAAGGAAGTGATCATTTGGGTCAACATGTCAGCAGCTGCGGTAGGTGCATTGGGCAACAAAATCAGGTTGCTGTTGCTGTGCTGGCCAATTTGTTGTAGGGTGTCGTAGTGTTGCGTAACCAGGATCAAGGCAGAAGCCTCCTGAGAATTGATGCCCACTTTGTTGAGCAAATCTACTGATTCCTCCAAACCTCTCGCAATTTCCCGGCGCTGATCGGCGATACCCTGACCTTGCAGACGCTTGGATTCGGCTTCAGCTTTGGCACGGGCCACAATGCGGATGCGTTCCGATTCAGCTTCGTATTCTGCGGCCAACTTTTGGCGCTCGGCGGCGTTGATGTGGTTCATCGCATTTTTTACCGCCTGATCGGGATCGATGTCCGTTACCAAGGCTTTGATGATGCCATAACCGTAATCATTCATGGCTTCTTCCAACTCACGGCGAATGGCCAGGGCCACATCGTCTTTGCGTTCAAACACATCGTCGAGGCGCATTTTGGGCACTTCGGCGCGCACCGTATCAAATACATACGCAGTAATTTGCTCGGTTGGGTTCTGTAGTTTGTAGAAAGCATCGTAAATGCTTTCGGACAGTACGTTGAACTGTACCGAAACCTTCAAGCGGACGAAAACGTTGTCTTTGGTCTTGGTCTCCACAACAACGTCCAGTTGCTGGATTTTCAAGTTGAGACGGCCCGCCGTGCGGTCCAGGAAAGGGATTTTGAACTGCAGGCCCGCAGTCCGTACGCTGTGGAATTTGCCAAAACGTTCGATTACCAGGGCGGTTTGCTGTTTTACGGTGAAAATACCGGAGAAAAACAGGAACAAAGCGAAAAAGACTAGAATAAAAAATGTGATACCCATGTTGCTTCAGGTTTTTAGATGGCATGAATTTATGAAAAAAATGTGGGATTAACATGGTTTAGGCTTTTTACTTAAACAGACATGTTTGCAAATATGCCAATTGTGCCCTTTGAAGTCAATTTTTATCGATGGGAGTAAGGTTTTTCCTAATTTTCTTAGCCATTTTTTCGTCCGATCATCTTTCCACCGCTATCTTTATTGCCAAACATTAGCGCAAGAAAAACATGAGCAAACAAAACGCTGAAGAAAATCAATCATCCCTGCGCAGCCAGGGCTGGTTTGGAAAAAAAGGGAAAGACGGCTTCATTTACCGTGCCTGGATGAAAAACCAGGGTATTCCCGATCACGAATTTAGAGGCAAACCCGTCATTGGCATTTGTAATACCTGGTCGGAATTCACTCCCTGCAATGCCCATTTCCGCGAATTGGCCGAATCGGTCAAACACGGCATTTATGAAGCCGGTGGGTTCCCTGTTGAATTCCCGGTGATGTCCCTTGGTGAAACGCTCATCAAGCCCACCGCAATGCTGTACCGCAACCTGGCCAGTATGGATGTTGAAGAATCGATTCGGGCCAACCCCATGGATGCCGTAGTACTCTTGTGTGGTTGTGACAAAACCACACCTTCCCTCGTGATGGGAGCCTGTAGTGTCAATATTCCTACACTGGTCGTATCGGGTGGCCCCATGCTGACTGGCAAATACAAGGGGGGCGACATTGGCACCTCCGATGTTTGGCGTTTCAACGAAGCCTTCAAAACGGGGCAAATGAGCGACGAGGAATTCCGCGAAGCCGAGGCCTGCATGGGCCGTAGTCGGGGCCATTGCGCCGTAATGGGTACTGCGTCGACCATGGCTTGTATGGTGGAAGCCCTTGGCTTGTCGTTACCTGGCAACGCCGCCATTCCTGCCCCAGACTCCCGTCGTAAGGTATTGGCGCATTACTCGGGTATGCGTATTGTGGAAATGGTCAAGGAAAACCTCCGCCTTTCCGATATCCTCACCCGCGAAGCTTTTGAAAATGCGATCAAGGTCAATGCAGCCATTGGAGGGTCTACCAACGCGGTGATCCACTTATTGGCTATGGCCGGCCGGATTGGAGTTGACCTTACTCTTGATGATTTTGACATACACTCCCGTGGTGTTCCACTTTTGGCCAACTTGCAACCTTCAGGGCAGTTCTTCATGGAAGATTTCTATTACGCTGGTGGCTTGCCTGCCCTGATGCGGGAAATGGGTGATATGCTGCACCCGGCCATTACCGTAAATGGTCGGCCCATCACCGAGAATGCCAAGGAGTTCGATAACTACAATAAGGCCATTATCGGTGACCTGGAGGAACCTATCAACCCACTTTCGGGCATAGTGGTCGTCAAAGGGAATCTGGCCGAAGATGGTGCCGTCATCAAAACTTCAGCCGCCACCCCGGAACTACTCAAGCACCGTGGCCGCGCCGTAGTATTTGAAAACATTGAAGATTACCATGCCCGCATCGATGATCCAGCCCTGGACATTGACGAAACTTGTGTCATGGTGCTCAAATCCGTAGGGCCCAAAGGATATCCCGGGATGCCCGAAGTTGGGAATATGGCCCTGCCCGTCAAATTATTGGAGAAGGGTGTAAAAGACATGGTGCGCATTTCGGATGGCCGGATGAGCGGAACGGGCTTTGGCACTGTGGTACTGCACGTTTCGCCAGAATCAGCAACAGGAGGCACCCTGGCTTTGGTACAAAACGGAGACTTCATTGAGTTGGATGTCGACGCCCGGAGCCTGCACCTGGAAGTAAGTGAGGAGGAATTGCAGAAACGCAGAGCAGCCTGGCAGTCACCAGATTTTGCAGCCCGGGGTTATGTGCATTTGTACCAGCAACACGTCACCCAATCTCACCTGGGAGCGGATCTTGATTTCCTCAAAGGAGGATCGGGCGATTCCGTAACTCGGGATTCGCACTAACAAACAAACAAAGTTCCAGGGTTCCAAAGTTCCAGGGTTAACCTCCCAACATTGGAACTTGGAACCTGGAACCTGGAACCTTGGAACCTGGAACCTTGGAACCTGGAACCTTCTCCAACCCTTACCCATGCCATTTACAGGAAAAGTTGCCCTAGTCACCGGTGCCGGGCAAGGCATCGGCTACGAAATATGCCGACAGTTGGCGCTGCGGGGAGCAGCCGTTTTGCTCAATGATCGGGATCCGGAATTGGCCGAATGTGCCGCTGAAGAGATCCGCTGGGAAGGGGGCAATTGTTTGGCTTGTGCCGGAGATGCGAGCCAGATTGACTTCATTGAAAGCATGGTACAAACTTGCGTGAAAGAGTTTGGCCGTCTCGACATCGCCATCGCCAATGCGGGCATTACCCACTTCGGCGATTTTTGGACTTTCCAACCTACCCAATTCGAAGAAGTGATGAACCTCAACTTGCGGGGTACGTTTTTTCTGGCGCAAGTTGCCGCCACACAAATGCGGACCCAGGGCGAAGGAGGAAGTTTGTTGCTGATGTCCTCTGTGGTGGGGGTACAGGCACACAAAAACCTGGGTGCCTATGCCATGACCAAGGGTGGGATCCAGATTTTGGCCAAAAACCTGGTGGTGGAACTTTCACCTTATGGCATCACCTGCAATGCTGTAGCCCCGGGAGCAACCGCTACTGAACGCACCTTGAACGATCCTGAATACGATCAAGTCTGGTCCAATATCACGCCAATGGGCAGGCCGGCCAGTCCGCTGGATATTGCGGAAGCGGCCTTGTTTTTGGTGTCGCCCCAAGCTCGGCACATTACCGGGCAAACCTTGGTGGTGGATGGGGGATGGACGGCGGTGAGTGTGCAACCGTGAGGTCTAGTTGAGGTGAATCTAAGGTTTTTATGGTTCCTTAGGTGGTAAAAAACTGCTACGCAGGGTATTCTTTCACCACCTAAGAAACTTAAGACACTCAAGAAACCACCTCAGGAACCAAAATTCGGACTGACCCTACTTTATTCCACCAACACCTTTTTCACCCCTACCCCACTCTCCGTACGCAGCTCCAACAAGTACATTCCAGCAGGGAGCTTGTTTACCCCCACTTCAACCCTGTTTTCGCCAGAAAGGACATTCACCTTTTTTTCCCACAACAGCCGTCCTTGCACATCGCGAAGATGGAGGGTACTAGCTCCTGCCTCTTCGGCCTCATACACCAAGGTAAAAGCACCCTGATTAGGCTGCGGCACAATCTGCATCCGAGTATCCAATCTGGCTACATCTTCCAAACTAGTAGCTGGACTACAACCTGAGCCAGTACCGATAATCCGACTCAGGAGCGCGATATAAGCTCCCTGATAATAAATGGCAGGTTCGCTGATTTCCCAGGAGTTTTCGGGCCAGCTGAAGTTCCAGTCTTTGTAACTTTTTTGTGGTGGCTGCGAGGAAGGCGGTGAGATGGTTTTTACCGAAAAATCCTTGTTTGGCCCACCCGTCACGTAGCCCGGTGGTGGCCCTTTGGGGGAAGTGAGGGCATTGTCCCAATCCGACTTGTCTTTGTACCAATGGTGATACAGTTCATTCACACATTTTTCACCCCCATACCCATACATGTTGCTCAGCATGACCATCGTCAGTGGATTCACCCCGTGGAGCCAATGCAGGTACTGCTCGGCTACTTCCTGATACAGCGCATGTTGGGGCGTGTTGATGCCAAAATGGATGAAGTCTAGGTTAAGCAGTCCGGAATTGGAGCGAATGTTGTTGCTGCCCCAGTGGTGTGCCCAATCCTCCATGTGCGCCCGGTAGAGGTCAGTTTTATTTTGATAATTGTTGATGGAAAAGGCATAGTTCATACCGGCCTTCTGGCTGCGGATTTTGCTGACGGCGGCCAAAGAGGCATTGGGCATTCCAGCGTATTTGAGCAGAGCAAAACAAACGCCCATGTTGTAAGGGTGCCAATAATTTTCGGTGACAGGCCGAATTTTATCAAAATGGGCGTCAATGTGGGTTTTGTAAGCCGCGTTTCCCGTTGCTTCGAATAGGTAAATGGCCGCAGCTACTGCGTTGCCCAATTGTTCGCCTGCATTGCGGTCGGCATCGCCGGCGGTTATATTTTGATCATCGCAGGCGGTTTCAAAAGTGCTCAGGTTTTTGGTGGTGACTAGGGCTCTGGCCCAAGCTTTAATGGCGCGGTCGATCAGATCTTGGCCGTAAGCTTGCAGGGTTGGATCAGCCAGGGACTTGTACACTTGCCCGGCGCAAGCGAAGATGGCGGCACCCGTGATTGTGGCCGAGGTACATTCCCCTACCCAGTAGCGGGGCCGGGTATCCAGGCTGGGCAGTGCGGGGACTTCATTAAAATTGTCAACCCCAACTTTGATCATGAAGCCATTGGTGCCCGTAGCATCTTGCATGCGTTTCAGCCAGTCCAGCTCCCATTTGATTTCATCGAGCAAATCGGGGATGCCGTTGCCCGACTCGGGGATGTTGTAGTTGTCCTTAAACACCTTCGGATTGAGCCGATAAGCCTCCAGCATATTGAGCAGGGGGTCAAAGGTAAAAGTGGTGTACTTATTGGGGTCACCTGCATCAAACCAGCCGCCGCTCACATCGCGGGCAGTAGCGGGATTGCTTTTGTCGTAACGACTGCGGGCGGCTTTGTCCTGATTCGGACCGCCGTAACAGGCGCCATCCACCCATTTGGCATCCACATAGGGGCTGTTTTTGGCAAAATTGATCCTTTGGTAAAAAAACATCCGCACCGCCTGGCGCAGCACTTCATCGTAAACCTGATCCCCGATTTCAAAACGAAAAGAGCCAAGTTGATTGGTCAAATCGTAGAGGTAATAGGTGCCTGGAGTTGTGACTGTACTGAAATCAAACCACCAGCCTCGGTCGCCAGACTGACTGTGGGTGTTGCCATTGTTCCAGACTTGGAGGGTGCCACTGAACACCACCTGATCATTGTCCCAGCGGCGCACCTGGTATTGGTTGACGCCCACACCGGGCGAGAACGTTTCGCTGGCGTTGAATCCCGCTTGGGGATCGGCAATGACGGCTATTTTTTTGGATTGGCAGAAGTAGCCGAATTGGTCAACTTTGATGAATTCGGTGGTTTTGGAGGGGCCTGCCCAGAGGGAAAGGCTGATGATCAATAGGAAGGAAATAAGAAAGCTGCGCATGGAATAGAGTTAAATAAATGATGCATCAGGGTATCAGCGGTGTGGATACCTGAAAACAAAATGGTTTGCGCTAGTGGAAGATACGAGTCAACAAGATAAATGCTTTCTTTGAAAAAACGGTGTGGAGTGTGTTCTATTTTTACCACAAAGGCACCAAGACAACAAAGTCTTGATCCATACAGATCGCTTTGTATCTTGGTGCCTCCGTAGCAAAATAGAGATCTTGATTGCGCTATTTCACCATAAAGCGGCGAGTAGCAATTTTCCCATCATTCAGGATACTCAAAAAATAAGTACCGGCTGGCAATTGTCCCACTGCAAAAGTCTCAAAATTGACGCTTTGTCCGGGGAAGCTCACCTGGCGTTCAGCCATTTTGCGGCCCAGCGCATCACTGATCCAAAGGGAACCTTTAATGGCGTCCTCAGCACGGACGCGTACACTTACTTGATCATCAACTAGAGTCGGGAATACCGTCATTTCACTTAGGCCGGGAGTCAAATCGCGAGTGCCTGTTACTACCCCTCTGGTGAGTGTAACCGAAGCAACCGCACTTGCAGTAGTCAAACTGCCATCAGAAGTTCTAACGCGGTGGTAAACGGTGATCGATCCACCCAATGGAATTCCCGCCGTAGCCAGCAAGGAATCTACCGCACCATAAGTCAGGGTAATGGACAGGGCATCCGCTACATTGCGGCGGAATACAACCAGCGCAAAAAGTGGATCAGCGGCCAGTTCCCAGGTGTAAGCCAGTTTGTTTTTATCCGTACCAGCCGCCCATTTGGGCTCCAACAGAGTCGAAGATTTACCTTCCAAAGTCAAAGTTCCACCATCGGGCGGAGAAGTGATACTACCTGCCTGTGGGAAGCGATTGATTTCGGGCAAAATTTGCCCTCTCAATTCGCCACTGCGTGAAAAGTCACTATGGACATTGGCATACAATCCATTGTCGTACAAAGCTGTCAGTTGATCCGCAGTCAATGTATACTGATTGTCAGCAGCAAAATAACTACCAGCCAGGTTATCGGCATCGAGGGTTGGTTTGAGTGGGATGATCACCCCACCATTTCTACCAGCTGTATTGGTATGAATATGTGATCCAACTCCGGCAGCATAAGCAGCTGTTAAACCTGCAAACCGTCCGGTTACAGTCAGTGTGCTACCCGACAATTCAAATTTCAGAGCACCTGAACCAGTGGAAGCGACAGCTTGCACTTCATTTGCGCCCAATAGTGTGGCCGTAAAATACGAAGTAGCCAGGGGCAAAATTTGGCCCCGAACCTCTCCACCGCGGAATGCTGCGGTATGGATATTCGCATAATTCAAACGCTTGCGCAATGAATCGATAAACCCGGCAGTCATGGTAGCACTATTGTCGGCAGCGGCAAAAAAACCGGAACGGTTATCGGCCAAAGTTGTGGCCTTTAAGGCCCTCACTATCCCACCATTCGAACCAGCGAGGCCACGGTGAATGTGCGCACCACCCGCTACATCCGCCGCAAAGTCAGCACTCAAACCAGCAAAAGCTCCAGTAAAAGTGCCGTTAGTACCTGCGATTTCAAGGATGCCCATGCCAGTGCCTGAAGTACTCACGACGGGTTGTTCGCTGGCACCCGAAAGGGGTGCTACCAGGTACATCGTGGCTTCGGGCAACAATTGGCTGCGCAATTCACCCGAGCGCTGGGTAGCTGTGTGGATGTTTACATACAGCTGTCTATTTTTCAATTGGGTTACCTGATCGGCAGTAAGGGTAAAGGTATTGTCTTTTGCTTCATAGCGGCCACCCAAGCCATTGGCATCGATGGTGGGTTTTAAACCAAATTGAATGCCACCAGTAGCACCTGCGTAACCCAAATGGACGTGTGAACCACCAGCTACATCAGTAGCGACTGCACTACTCAGGCCCCTGAACGTACCAGAAATCACCAGCTCGGTGCCCAATAACTCAGCCTTCACTGCACCCAATCCTCGGGAAACCGCTTCGGGTACTTCAAAAATGCTAGACAGATAAGCGCTGAAGTTAACAGGTTTTTCTGGCAACAATTGGCCACGGATCTCACCGCCCGTAAAAGTTGCAGAGTGAACATTGAAATAGCAACCGCGATTGAACAGGCGTTGTACTTCCACACTTGCAATTTTCAAGGCATTCAAGCTGCCATTCAGGGCCCCCGAACGTAAATCAGTAGGGGTAAGGGTCACCTCAGTCAGGATGCCACCGTTTTCACCAGCCAAACCCCGGTGGATGTGTGCACCACCTCTAACGTTTGCAGCGAGGTCGCTCTCCAGCCCATTGTAGGAACCGGATACGATCACGTTGCCGGTATCTACCACTTCTACAATAACCATACCTGTGGCCAATGTATTGATGGCTGGCGATTCATTGCTGCCCGAAAGGTGAGCGCGGAATACTGCACGGGTGTTGCCGCTGACAATTTGACCCCGAATTTCGCCAGAACGTGCTTTAGCGCTATGTACATTGGCGTACAAACGACGGCTATTCAACGCGGCAAGCTGACTTGCGGTTAAGGTGATGGTGTTATTGGCGGCTTCAAAGATGCCACCTCTCAAGTCTGCATTGGCTGTTGCTTTCAAGGGAATCTGGATGGCCCCATTTTGACCAGCATAACCCAAGTGGATGTGTGCACCACCGGATACATCGGCTGCAAAATCTCCTTCCAGGCGGTTGAAGGAGCCCGTAACGACGATTTGGGTGTCGCGCAACTCGATGGCAATTGCTCCACTCGCCTGGGTCATCACTACCGGGTTTTCATAACTACCGAAGAGGTTAGCCCCATAAAAAGCTGCTGCTCTTTTCAACAACTGTCCCCGAATTTCACCAGAAGGGTATCTCTTCGAATGGACATTGGCGTAGAGTTGGCGATTGTTTATGGCAGTAAGTTGTGCGGCGGTGAGTTTGAATTTGTTTTTTAAGGGGTCAAAACTTCCGGAAAACGGATTTGCACCAGGAGTCAATACCAAAACAATCTGGATGCCTCCGTTTTGGCCAGCATAACCCAGGTGAAGGTGCGCGCCTCCGGATACATTGGTGGCTACACTATCTGTCAGTCCTGAAAAACTTCCGCTCACTATCAATGTATCGCCAATCAAGGTAGCCGTTACAGCACCATTGGCCAAAGTAGCAACGGGATTGCCTTCATTGCGACCGCTTAAATTAGCCACAAACACCGTAGTATCCACCTTTACCACTGGAACCGTATAAGTAACCACTAAAGATGGGGTCCCAGTACCACTTTGCCGGGAGTTGAGGCGAACGGCAGAACCATTGGTACTTTCATTGCCCAACAATAGCCAGCCAAAATTACTAGCTTGTTTTGCCACCCAGTCTTGCACGTCTTTGACCATTCCAGCGCCAGTCCAGGTAGAAACAGATCCTGATGTTACATTGGCGGTTCCACTGGTCGTAGCTGCAAAATCTCCCCCTGGTGTAGTCCAGGTTTGGGTATTGAAAGTACTGTGAGTCCAGGTAGCATCATTGGTACCCGGTGTAGCCCCACCACCTTCTTCACCAGTAGCATCGGAGCTTCCTTCCCCCCAGGTGGTCGCAACCCGACGCGCTTCAATATCGGCAGCTGCTGCCTTGGAGCCCGTGAGTTGCAACTTCACGTCGGTAATGGTTGCATTGGCAGGAATACTTGCTACATCAAACTGAATCAAGGCTCGGCGGATGCCATTAACGGTAGCCTCAGTTTTGCCTACAAATAAGTAGCTTCCAGCGCCATTGCTTTTACTCCCCTCGCTGAATATTGTATTGTCTTTGACGGCTTTGAGGGTAACGGTTGTTTGAGCAAATGAGTTGCTGTAGAGCAAACTCACTAATGCCACAAGAGATAAAATACGGGTGTAAAGGTTTTTCTTCATCATGATTAGGTTAAGTGCATAAAATTAGGGTGGGCACTGTGTTGCAACAGTGACATCAAGACAAGGTTGTATAGTGGTTTTGTAATGCCCTAAAAGGGTTACATTCCCCGTACAGTATTACGAGAAGAAGGGTTGCTTGAGATTGGAAAAATGTCTTATTTCGAAAGATCCTTGGAATGGAGTGACTTCAACGCCGCTTGTACAGTAGGGTCATTATGATTCATCACCGTAAAAAAACCTTTGTCGTCGAATAGATGTTTGGCGATGCGCGCTTTGAGAAAGCGGGCAATTTCTTTTTGGGCAGTATTCCATTCTTGAGTGTTGCCAGCTAAACCATTCTGGACAGCATAGGTCTTAAATTCAGAGAAAGTTTTTTCGTTGAGGTTGAATTTCTGCTGGAAAGCATTCAGTCCCATTTTGGACAATTGCTCCCGTTTGGGCTTGTCCAGATATTTGACCACAAAAGCGGGGATCATTTGGCGAGCGTCCAGGAAAAAGTCGTTGATTTGGACGGTATCTAAAGGTACAAACACATCCGGAATGATGCCACCTCCGCCGAAAACAACTCGGCCTTTGGTGGTAAAATATTTAGTAGAATCCTTAATATTGATTTTATTGGCCGAAAGCAATTCCCCGTTTTTGAAGCGTTCCTCAACATCGCGGTCGTACTCTTCCGAGCCATGATCGTAGGCTTTTTGAATCGACCGCCCCGAAGGGGTAAAATAACGGGCAATGGTCAGACGCAAGGCCGATCCATCGCTCAATTGGTATTGTTCTTGTACCAGGCCCTTGCCAAAGGAACGACGGCCCACGATTACACCGCGGTCGTTGTCCTGAATCGCTCCCGCGACAATTTCACTAGCCGATGCGCTCCCTTCGTCAATCAACACCGCCACCTTATCGATGGGGTAAAATACGCGCCCATTGGAGTTGAATTCAGCACGGTGGGAAGCTCGCCCCTGGGTGTACACCAGCAGGTTGCCTTTGTTGGGAAACAATTGGCTCAACATGTTGGTCGCCATTTGCATGTAGCCCCCAGGGTTGCCGCGTAGGTCGAGTACGAGATCTTTCATGTGCCCCTGCTCCGACAAAATGCGCATGGATTCCAAAAATTCTTTATCGGTTTGAGCAGTGAAACGATTGACGCGGATGTAGCCCACCCGATCACTGATCATGTAAGCGGCGTCTACACTCTTGACGGCTATTTGATCGCGGGTGATCCAGTACTGATGTAGCTTTTTACTGCCAGAACGTAGCACTGAAAGTTGCACTTTACTACCTTTTTCTCCTCTTAAAAAGCTGACAATTCTTTGATTGGATAATTTTTCACCCACAATTACCGAATCCCCAACTTTGATGATTTTATCTCCTGGTAAAATGCCCGCAACTTCAGAAGGGCCGCCCGACATAGGGCTGACCACAACGGCGGTATCTTTGACAATCAAAAACTCCACCCCAATCCCATTGAATTTTCCGTCCAATTGTTCATTGACTTCTTCCAATTCCGAAGCTGGGATGTAGGAAGAATGTGGGTCAAGTTGTGACATCAGTTTTTCAATGGCCTCATCCACCAGTTTATCGCGGTCTACTTTGTCTACATATTTGGATTCGATGTAACGCAGTAATTCTTCGATTTTACCTTCCCGCAGGCGATAATCCTGGCCGGCATCACTCTTGCTGATTTTGATGGCAGCCGCAGATTGGGGCAGGCGCATCCCGATCAGAATTCCAAATACCATTGACACTGCAATGATGAGTGGCAACCAAATTTGCACTTTATTTCTGAAATCATTTGGGCGTGTCGACATAGCCAGTTCAAAACAGGTTCGAGTGAAATAATGTAAACGAATTAAAGTAAGGACAAATTTCGCACATTTATGTTGAAATCGAAGCGATTATTTTTTGTTTAGACTTAGCGTGATTTTGGATTTCTACTTCGCGCTACAAATGGCTAAGATTTGCCCCAGTTTCGTTCCGAAAATGCTCATGTAGCGCTGCTACACTCCGCTTTTCGTGCCTCACTGGGGCAAATCTTAGCTCATTTTCGCTTGCGAACCAGAAATCCAAAATCACGCTTAAAAAATACCAACAACTTGTATCTTAAACCAACATGATTTATATTGTAAGCTCAAACGATTGCAATTATGATAAGCGACGTGAAATTTCCACTTACCAATCAGGAACTGGCAGCATTAGGAAAGGGTGCTTTGGTGCGGATCCCCGCTACTTGGGATGAATACTGGGAAGTGCTCACTTCCGCAGAATACCGCGCTGATTTTTACAACGATGAAATCATTGCCAGTATGAGTTACGAAGGTGAAATCCACAGCCTGCTTGCGACCAGGTTAACCATTCTTTTAGGTGCTATTTTTGACGAATCAAGCCGTTTTCGGCTGTACAACAGCAACCGACCCGTCTACATTCCCGCCTGCAAAAGCCTCAAAACCGGGGTTTTTAACGCTGATGGGATGGTAGTAAATTTGCCTGCTGCACCCTATGAGTACCAGCCAGGAATGACTGCCGAGACCAACCCCATTTTGCTGATCGAAATCCTATCTGAGAGTACCCAGGCTTACGATTGGGGAACTAAGCTGCGTTGCTACAAAGAGATCCCCAGCCTGCAACAAATTTTCTTCTTTGAACAGTCCAAACCCAAAGTGTACGCCATTGAAAAAGAAGCCAGCAATCGCTGGTCTGAAACCATCCTAACCCAAGCGGAAGAAACCATCCTCATCCAGGGCCAATCCATCTCCTTGCAAAGAATCTACCGCGAGTTGTTTTTCCAATAATCCAGATTAAATCAATTTTTGAAAATTTCATGCATTAAAATTGGCTTTTTTTTGAAAACATTCAAAAAATTAAGGACATTTGTTGAATTGTTTGAAATCATTTGCACCTGCATGAAAAAAGGAATTGAAATTGATCGATTGGACAAAAAAATTTTATCGATCCTCATGCGTGATGCCAAAATAGCCTATACGGAAATAGCGAAAAAACTATTCGTATCTGGTGGCACCATTCACGTACGTATGAAAAAACTCGAAGATGTAGGAATTGTAAAAGGGCATAGCCTCACTGTCGATCATGGCAAACTGGGCTACGACATTTCAGCGTATTTGGGTATCTATCTGGATAAAAGTTCTTTGTACGAAGATGTAGCCAGAGAATTGGAAAAAATCCCGGAAGTAGTGGAAGCGCACTACACCACTGGCTTGTACAATATTTTTGCCCGGGTTTTTTGTAAAGACACCACTCACCTCAAAGAGGTATTGCACGATAAAATCCAGAACATCCCCGGCATCCAACGCACCGAGACCTTTATCTCCCTTCAGGAAAGCATCAATCGACCACTGGAGATTTTGAGTGACGATGGGGAGGAAGAGGAGGATTACACAGAATAAGTGAAAAGTGAAAAGTGAAAAGTGAAAAGTGAAAAGTGAAAAAAATATACCAAAGGGTGAAATCCAAATGGTGTACCAGCTTTTCACTTTTCACTTTTCACTTTTCTAGCCTCCCAGATAGTTTTTCAACAACTTACTCCGATTTGCAGAGCGCAGCTTATTGATGGCCTTGTCTTTGATTTGGCGTACCCGCTCGCGCGTCAGGCCAAATTTTTCACCGATGTCTTCCAAAGACATGGGGTGCTCTACTCCAATACCAAAATATAGTTTGATTACATCACATTGGCGATCGGTGAGTGTGCTCAGAGAGCGTTCAATCTCACGGCGCAGTGATTCGTTGTAATCCAAACCAGCATCGGTACTAGGTGTAGTGCTGTTTTCGAGTACGTCGAGTAGGGAGTTGTCTTCCCCTTCCACAAAAGGCGCATCCATGGATACGTGACGCGCAGCAACCCCCAAGGTAGTTTCTACTTCTTCGGTAGGAATTTCGAGCAGCTCAGCCAATTCTTCAGGAGAAGGCTCGCGCTCGAATTCTTGTTCGAGTTCAGAAAAAGCCTTGTTGATTTTATTGAGAGAGCCTACCTTATTTAAAGGCAAGCGTACGATCCGCGATTGTTCAGCCAATGCTTGCAGAATAGACTGGCGAATCCACCAAACGGCGTACGAGATGAATTTAAACCCTCGGGTTTCATCAAAGCGTTGTGCGGCTTTGATAAGACCCAAGTTTCCTTCGTTGATGAGGTCACTCAAGGACAAACCTTGGTTTTGATATTGCTTGGCAACAGATACTACGAATCGAAGATTGGCTTTGGTCAACTTTTCCAACGCTGCTTGATCGCCTTGTTTGATCCTCTTGGCTAGCTCCACTTCTTCCTCTGGCGTCAACAAATCCACTTTCCCAATTTCCTGCAGGTACTTCTCCAGAGACTGGCTTTCCCGGTTCGTGATCGACTTCGTGATCTTAAGTTGTCTCATGCACAATCTTTATTTAGTATTAAGGAACAATTCTTTTCATAGAGTAGTTGAAAGCCTAGTGCTTCAACTAGGCCTCAAGTTGATTAAACGATGAAACACCATCGGCTAACAACTAGTTCATGGAATTACGTGTTTGGGTAAGGAGTCACAATGGGATTAAGGCATTGAAAATTGGATGGGCCATAGAGGTGCTTTTTAGGCAGCATCGACACCCTCTTTTTACAATCGCCCACAAAAATATTGGAATTCCTCGTTACTGTCAAGTAACTGAGCATAAGTTTATGCATAAATCTATTTCATTTGAAAAAGTTAGAGGAACAGAAACGAAATAAAGGCACATTTTGACTAGGCTCTTTTTTAATTTGACCGCGTTACTCGTTAGTTGCGTAGTTCATTATGCGCCTTCCCTGCGCCTTGCCAATCAAAAAATAGCCGACTCAAATCTGTGTCTTTATTTCGTTTCTGTTCCTAAGCATTTGGAATTTCCGTTTTTTTACTTTTTATTGTGCGATCAGTAGAAGACAGTGACCAATTGCTGTCTTTCACCGCCGAAATCATTGATTTTTATTGCCTGTATGAAAAGAGCCCAACTTAAACAAGAATACATTTTCCGAGCTTCACCGCAGATTTTGTATCAATTTCTGACTACACCTTCTTGTCTCATCCGCTGGTTTTGTGACAATGTG
The DNA here is from genome assembly GCA_027486765.1 of Saprospiraceae bacterium. GTDB lineage: Bacteria > Bacteroidota > Bacteroidia > Chitinophagales > Saprospiraceae > Haliscomenobacter. The sequence goes on along the minus strand of JAIXOO010000370.1, from coordinate 15,466 downwards.
GAAATCGATGGTGAAGCATATACCTTCTATTGGGGGGACTCTACCGACGAAGCGACGGTGGTGGAGGACGTGGAAGATGAAGTTTTCAGCTTGCGTTGGGAAGGCCTGCACGAGGACAATGAAAAATTGGAATTTAGAATTACCGAAGCGCCCGTCACCGGAGAAACCATCCTTACCCTTACCGATTACTGCGACGACAACGAAGTAAAAGACCAAAAAAGGTACTGGGACAAACAAATGGGCGAACTGCAAGTTGCTTCTGGCGGTGGCTAATTTAAAATAGTTGAGGGAGGTTGAGGAGGTTGAGAAGGTTGAGGCTACCGCAAGTGTCATTGTCAGCGTCACTTGCGGCAGCCTCAACCTTCTAAACCTCCTCAACCTTCTAAACCATTCCATCGAATGAACCTCATTTTTGGTATTGCACTAGACAATCCATCCTGGCCATTGCCTGACCATTCACAAGGCGGTACGTTGTGGCTAGGGCCAAATGGCTTATTGCAATGGCTGGAATTTTTTTATGGCTTGGCAGGTCACAAAAACAACAATGAACACCTGCGCATTGAGCAATACCGCCAGGCAATCCGCCAACACCTGGAACAAGATTCTACCGCTTTTTTTTCCCGTTCTTTTGCTGCCGATCAATTCGCAACCGCGGCCAATTTGCTCAGCCGTCGGGATGAATTGTTGTTGGCTGGTTGGGGTTTTGCCTCAAAATCTACAACTCCAGCTCGTCTGGCCAGCATTGGCCAGGTTGAAAAAGCCCTACAAGACAGTGAGCAAAGCCTTCCTGCTGGCTTCGCTGATCGTTTTATCATTCTGGAGCAAAAAATCAAGCTCCGCTCCGCCCCTATTCAACGCATCAATTTCGTTGAACCAGCTACCTTGATTCCCGTACATTGGCAACGCCTTTTTAAGGCTTTGCAACAACAGGGTGTGGAACTCAATTACCCTATTGCTCAGCACCAACCCCAGTCCGATACCGATTTGGGGCGTTTTCAGGCCTTTTTGGCAGGACAAAGCCAGACGCAAGAGCTGGCCAAAGATGGTACCTTATTGTTGTTGCGGGGAAAAAGAGACACCGATTTAGGAAGTTACCTGGCTGCTTTGTTGCGCCGCAACCCTAAGTTTCGCCCCTGTTTCCTGATCCCGGATAAATCGCGTACCCTGGATGAAGCATTCATCCACGAAGGTGTACCCAGCTTGGGCATCCAACCTGCTTCCTTGGCGCGACCCACGCTGCAAGCCCTCAAATTGATCCCCAATTTTTTGTGGACGCCAATTGATCCTTTCAAAATCATGGAGTTCGTCTGCCTTCCGCTAAAACCCCTGGAAACAGAACTCGCCAACCGCATTGCCCAACAGATGGCCCAAACTCCCGGGATTCTGGGGGAATCCTGGCAGGCCATGCTCGGGCAGTATTTCAGTGAACTGGAAGAACGAGCCGCCAAAGAACCAAGCCTGGACATTCGGGAAATTCGCCAGCAATACCGTTTTTGGTTCGAGCGGCGGCGCTACGATATTGCCGGAGTAGTGCCCAAAAGTGAGGTGGAAGAAATTTTTCTATACCTGCACATCTGGGCTACCCGGACTTTGGAACAGAAAAGCAACAACCCATCCCTGTTGACCCTGGCTGAACAAGCCAAGCAGATCGTAGATTTGTTGCAAACCCTGCCCGAAAATGAATTGACCCGTCTGGAATTGGAGCGCATCGTACGCACGGTGTACGAACCAGCGCCCATGCAGATGAGCTTTCAAGAAGTAGGTCGATACCCTTACGTACACCAGCCCAATGCCTTAACCGCCCCCGTCCGCGACTTGATTTGGTGGAATTTTACCCAAAACGAACCTGATTATTTCTTCTCGCGCTGGTATGATCAGGAGCGTGACTGGCTTCAGGGGCTCAACATACAATTGAGTAGTCCTTCAGATCAAAACGCCTTACTAGGCTTTCAACGCCGCCACCCTGTTTGGATGAGCAAGCATCGTTTGATTTTGGTCATACCCGAAATCGCGGAAGGGGAAACCATGCTTCCACATCCCTTGTTGGGTGATTTGGAGGCTTGTTTTGGCCACTTAGATGCCATTACTTGCACAGAAGACAACCAGTCGTTGGCGCGGTATTTTGACCTGCCTAAAAAAATAAACATTCCTTTCCGACGTTTGGGCAAACCAGCGCCGTTTTTGCGTTTGAATCACCCGGAAAAATTGGTGGAACGCGCTGAAGAAACGTTTACCAGTCTGGAAAGTTTGTTATACTACCCCTATCAATGGTTGTTCCGCCACCACATCCGTCTGCGTAAATCTTCCATTCTCAGCATTGTAAAAGACAGTACGCTGCAAGGGAATCTGGCGCATCGTTTTTTCCAAAACCTTTTGCTCATCCCTGAGTTAAATAGCTGGACTAAATTTCAGGTCGATCAGTGGATCGATCGGGAAGCGGAGCGGCTATTGCATCGGGAGGGGGCTGTATTGCTGATGTATGGCAAAGAAGCAGAACGCAAACGTTTTTTAAAACGCCTGAAGTTTGCCGCCTGGAGCCTGGTAAATTTGTTGCAAAGCAACCAGTGGCAGGTTGCAGCTACAGAATTGCCCCTCGAAGGAAAATTTGCCACCATTCAGTTAAATGCCCGCGCTGACTTGGTTTTGGCACGGGAATTGGAGCAAACAGTATTGGACTTGAAATGGCGTGGTGGCCTGCGGCGAGAACTGATGATCAAAAACGAAGAAGACTTGCAACTTGCCCTTTACGCCCATTTGTTGCCGCTGAGTACAGAACAGGTCCATACGGCTTATTTCATCATGGAAAATGGCCGACTCATTGCAAGGGATCGATCTGCATTCAAAGACATTACCCCAATCAGCCCCGACGTGAATCCAATTGAGGTGCGAGAACGTATCCTCCAAAAGATGGAGGCAACTTTACAGTGGCGCCTGACACAGATTCGACGCGGTGAAGTTGAAATCCGCTGTGCCGCCACCCTTGCCCATTTAGAGGAGCAGTATGCCGAGGACGATTTAATGGCCTTTTTGGAGCTAAAACGGGAAGATGCCCCTTTTGATGACTATAGAACCTTAATCAACCTGGTTAAGTAATTAGACTTTATAAACTCAAGCCGCTTCTGTTCATAAAGTCTTTTGTACTTCCTGAGACAAAACTTTCGTTTCTCCACAATGGGGGTTTTTGCCATTCTTGTGTCTGTATCTATAATTGGTGTACTATTTTTAACCCCCGTCATAATCTTAAAAACAAGTGAGCATGTGTTTGATGTACTTACAACGATCTACAATCAAAGTCCTGCTTTGTACTGCCTTGTTTTTTTACGCTGGACAGCATGATCTCAAAGCGCAAAACCTCAACGCAGCCAATGTAGCAACGGCATTGTACCAAGCTTTAGAGCAAAAGCCTGATCAACAGCATTTCCATATCCTGGTAAGCCTCAAAAGCCAGGTAGACCTTTCGAGTTGGCAACAAGGAGAATTGCGGGGTTCCAGTTCCCGCGATCAGCAGGTTGCTTCCCTGATCAATGCACTACAAAGCAAAGCAGCAGCTACCCAACCCCGCTTGGTCAACTGGATGCAGGCGACGAATGGGGTGGAAAAAAACTCAGTCAAAACTTATTGGATTGCCAACATCATTGAACTAAAGGCTACCGCAGCCTTTATCGCTGAATTGAGCAATAACCAGGAGGTAGACTGGATTGAGCCTTTCCCGGAAATGGCCATTGAAAGTTATCGGTCTGCACCAGCGCCACCACCGCTCAGTCCGGGTGGAATAGAGCCGGGTTTGAACGCGATCAATGCCCGCGCTTTGTGGCGTTTGGGCTACACCGGATATGGGCGCAAAGTACTGATTGTAGATTCGGGTCAAGAGTATGAACATCCAGCGCTGCGCACCCAGTTTGCCTACAATTACGGGTCTCAAAGCGCTACTTACCGCAGTTCCATTCTCGGCGACTTATGTGGTGAGCACGGTACCGCCGTGGCAGCAGTAGCCGTTGGTTTGGATCGTTTGACCCGAGATACGGTGGGTGCCGCCTTCAATGCTTTGTGGATGGGTGGCCCAGCCGCTTTCCGCAATCCGACTACCAACGAAATTTGCCCATTGGAAGGCATCTCGACGAGCACCATCGAGGTTTTGCAATGGGCGCTCAACCCCGATGGGAATACCCTTACCTCCAGCGACATTCCTGATGTAGTCAACAATTCCTGGGGCAATAGCAACAATGCAGATGAGTGTCGAAGCGCCTTCCGCAATGTAGTGCAATCCTTGGATGCAGCTGGGATTGCCGTCGTTTTTGCCGCAGGCAACCGTGGGCCAGATCCTTCCACCGTTAACCTTCCCGGTGGTTTAAACCTCGATCTGGTCGTCCCCATGTCGATCGGTTCGATCAATGGAAATACAACCAATTATCCCATTTCGGACTTTTCTTCCCGGGGCCCTACCGTCTGTGGTCGCGATGGCAGTTTTTTGATCAAGCCAGAAATGGTTGCCCCCGGTGAGCGCGTGCGGACTGCCACTTTGCAAGGTGGTTATTCTACGGTAGATGGCACTTCTTTTTCTGCACCCTATGTTTCAGGCGCAATTTTGTTGCTCAAAGAAGCCTTCCCTACCCTTAGTGGAAAACAGCTTGGGCTGGCTTTGTACAATTCGGCAAGAGATTTGGGACCTGTCGGTGAAGACAATGATTACGGCCGCGGGCTTATTGATGTTGGCGCAGCGTATAACTGGTTGATCAGCCAAGGTTTTCAGCCCACCCCTCCCCTACGTGCGGCCAATGATGTGATTCATGTACTGACCAAACCACGCATTTACGGTTGCGATCGGCAAGCCTATATCGAAGTAAGCTTTGAAAATAGCGGTGCCGACACCTTGCGCAGCATGGACATCATCATCCGCCGCGACGGCCAAAGCAATGTTTTGTTCCAAAACCGTTGGACGGGGAAATTGGCGCCAGGCAAATTGACCAGCTATTTTGTCCCTCCTTTTGATGCCCCAGTTGGGCGCTACATTGTGGAAGTGGAATTGCACAACCCCAATGGTTTTGCCGATGCCCGGGCTTTGAACAACAAGTTCAAAACCTATGTCAACGTTAGCGCTTTATCCCAATTGCCAATCGCAGAAGCATCGGCGGTCAATATTTGTGCGGGTAGTGAAGTTTTGTTGAGCAGCAACTACGCAGGTGAAGGCACCGTGCGCTGGTTCAATCAGAATACCGGAGGCACTGTACTGGGCACCGGCAACAATTTTGTCACTGGAGCGCTGAACAAAGATACCGTATTGTTCGCCGAATTGACTTTTAATCGATCCACTGGTCGCTTGAATCAAACTGGTGGTGATGTCGTTTACAGTGATTCCGTCGGTGGGCTGGTTTTTGACGCCTACTACGATTTTATCCTCAAATCGATTACCATTTACCCAAATCGAACTGGTTTGCGGTTTTTCACTTTGCGGAATGCTACTGGAGGGGTACAAACGATTAATTATCGGGTGAGTAAAGTTGGGGAGCAAAAAGTGCCGCTTAATTTCAAGGTTACGCCTGGCGCCAATCAGGTATTGGAATTGACCCGTGGCGCGGAATTGTCCGTACTCAAAACCGACTCTTCCTACCCCATCGCCATTGCGGATGTGTTGGCCATCAAATACGCCAATAATGTGGAAGGCCCAGATGATTACCCCTTCTTTTTCAACTGGGAAATTGAATATGGTTACCCTTGTGGCAGAACGCCCGTGTTTGTGGATGTAAATCCGAGCGCAGCCAAACCTCAGGCCCAATTTGCTGTACCCACTGGTTCTCTTAAGCCCAACACCACTTTGAGTTTTCAGGATTTATCAACGGGAGCAACCGAGCTTGTGTGGAATTTTGGCAATGGACAAGTGAGCACCGAACGCAACCCAAGTACCATGTACGCCCAGGCAGGATCTTATCTGGTCTCGCTAAGCGCCACCAATGCTGAAGGTTGTAGTGACGTCAGCGTAAAGACCATTCAGGTCGGCACCTCCACTTCAACCACCGAACAAGAGGCATTGGCTTATCAGCTCAAAATATTTCCCAACCCAGCCCAAGACGAAGTCAACGTTGCCTTCAACCTCGATCGGAGCAGACTGGTGCGGGTAAGTGTGGTCAATAGCATTGGGCAAGTATTGCGTACCCAAAACCTGGGTGAACGTACGCTCGGTCAGGCTCAAATTGCGTTGAATCAGCTGCCCGCAGGCGTTTATTGGCTGTTGTTTGATGTGGAAGGAGTTAGGGTTGCGAAAACGCTTTTGAAAAAATAAACATGTAGTGATGAGTGATAAATGATGAGTGATGAATTTTTCCAAAGCGACATCATTCATCACTCATCATTCATAACTCATCACTATAATGGAATTCTGCGAAATCGTAGTCGTTGGTGCTGGATATGCGGGCCTAACTGCCGCCCACCATTTAATCAAGGCAGGCAAAGAGGTCGTTGTATTAGAAGCCCGAGACCGCGTGGGCGGGCGAGTCTATACCCAACAATTAAGCGAGGATTTTTATGTTGACTTGGGTGGCCAATGGATTGGTCCAACACAGGACAAAATATATGCTTTGTGCCAGGAATTTGGAGTAAAAACATTTGGCACGTATAATCAGGGAAAAAACATCATTTCACTACGGAATAAAGTTAAAACCTACCAGGGTTTAATTCCCAAAATAGACCTCCCCTCCTTACTCAATCTAGACTTCACTTTAAAAAAACTGGAAAAACTAGCCAAACAGGTAGACCTCGAAACACCCTGGTTGGGTGATCAAGCCGAGAAGTGGGACCGTAAAACTTTGGCTACTTTTTTGGATCGTGAAGTAAAATTCAGCAATGCCCGGGCGGTTATTGATGCGGGGATGGAGACTATTTATGCTACTTCCAGCGCTGAAATTTCCCTGCTGAATGCCCTTTTTTACATCCGCTCTGGCGGTAGTTTGAACGCGCTACTCAGCATTGACCAAGGTGCCCAACAAGACCGCATTCAAGGTGGAGCGCAATTGCCAGCCGAATACTTAGCTGATCAATTCCGCGACAGGATTCGTTTAAATGCTCCTGTCCGGCAAATTGCCCAGGATGACACTGGCGTAGTTGTACAATACGATGGCGGCCAAATTCGAGCTAAAAAGATAATCGTGTCCATTCCACCTAACCTGGCTGCAAAAATCGATTATCGTCCAGGGCTACCACCTACCCGCGTTCAACTCACGCAACGCATGCCTATGGGCACCGTGATCAAATGTTATGCCATATATGATCGCCCCTGGTGGCGGGAGCTAGGTTACAGCGGGCAAATCGTTGCAGACCCCAATTTGCCTTTTCAAACTACCTTCGACAACTCGCCTGCCGATGGCAGCAAGGGGGTCTTGATGGCTTTTTGCCTGGCCAATCGGGCTCGTCCACTGCTGAATTTAAGTATGGAAGAGCGGGGTAAAATCATCCTGGCGGGCCTAGTGCAATGTTTTGGGCCGGCAGCCGCCAAAGTAGAACAATACCTGGATCACAGTTGGGCTGCTGAAGAATGGAGTGGTGGTTGCTATGTAGGGCTACGGAGCCCAGGTGCTTGGGTGGGTTATACCAATGCGCTGGCGGAGCCTTGTGGGCACATTCATTGGGCTGGTACGGAGACGGCTACGGTTTGGAACGGCTATATTGAGGGGGCAATCCGGTCGGGGGAAGATGCTGCGTTAAGCGTTGTCTCGTCCTAATAGTACACTACACGTAAAAGGACTGTCTTGAGCGTTATTCTAAATCGGGGCAAAGCATTGATTGAAGAGTGGGCCTGCATAAAAAGTAAATTTTAGTTTTGACAAAAAAAATAAGAAACAATTTTTATTTTTGCCTACTAAACACCACCTGATGCTACCACAACTCGCTCAACTCCTCTACCGGGAACTCCAAAAAATCATCGAAAACGACCAACTTGACGCGGCGGCCCAAACCGAAGCCTGCTACCAATTGCTCGTCGTGATGCTCATGGAGGCAACCAAGGAAGAGCGATTGCGATTTGTGAACCTATTCTCGCGCATGGCTTTTGCAGGACAAAAGTTTCAGTTGGACAAAAAGCTACAGTTTTACCAGCACCATTTCCGCAAGGTGGCGCAAGAAGTACGGCAAAAAGGGGACTTACGTTCAGATCACCATTTTTTGCCCGGTTTTGCCTACAAAGTCGTTTTGGAAACCATCCAAGGCCTGAGCAAAATCCCCGCCCCGAATGCCCTGCTCAACCAAACGCCTCCCAACTGGCCCCAAACCTTCCGCCCCGTCGACATCAAGGAATACCGCCAAGTAGTGCGGGTCCTGGCCCTGGAGGATCGCCCGAAGGAACAATGCCTCCTGGTCAAAGACGAAAGTAGGCCCGACGAAAACATCCTGGTCAAATACAACCTGCCCGAACGCAATGAGGGCTTTAACCCCACTATCCGGGCTTTGCGCCAAACCTTTGGCTTCCCCATCCTGCTCAATCTGCTGGAAGTAGAAGTAGACACCGAAGGCTATTACCGCCCGCAAGCATTTGTGGTGGAGCCCGACCATTTAGTGGACGTAACGGGTGTGGCCGAGTGTTTTGACACCGATCACACCGTGCCGGAAACCTACTTGTTGAAGAAGTTTTTGCCCTTTAGCTCCAGTTCGGCCTTGCTCCTGGGGCATATTGCCAACTTTTTCCTCGATGAACTGATGCACAATCCCCAGCAGGATTTTAGAGAGGTGTTCAAAAAAGTATTTGCGCTTAATCCGCTGGCTTTTTGTTTGTTGGAAAACCGGGAACTGTCCGACCTGCACCACCGCTCCCAAGCCCATTTTGTCAACCTGCAACGGGAAATCGTGCTGAGTTTTCCCGCCCAGGGCATTCATCCTGAGCAGTGTTACCTCGAACCCACCTTTTATTCCAACATCCATGGCCTGCAAGGGCGTTTGGATGCCTTGTACCGCCACGGCAACAAATCGGCCATTGTGGAACTCAAAAGTGGCAAATTGTTTAAACCCAATCAATTCAAAATCAATACGGGGCATTACATCCAGACCTTGCTTTACGACCTGATTATCCGGGCGACCTACGGCAAGGAGATTGACCCGACCAGCTACATCTTGTACTCTGCGCTGGAAACCGACAACCTCAAATTTGCGCCCGTCAACCGCAGCAACCAGTGGGAGGCGCTCCAGGTGCGCAACCACATCCTGGCACTGGAACATACCTTGCAGGGACTGGGCCTGCCCGGCCAAGGGGAAGACAACCTTGAAGACCATACCCAGCGCCTGCAAAACCTCATGGCTGATTTTCGCTTTCAATCCGCCAGCAAGTTTGCCCAGCGCGATCAGGAGCATTTTCAGCGGGTATACAGCGCTTTGAGTGAGTTGGAAAGGGCCTACTTTACCGCATTTACTGGCTTTATTGCCCGGGAGCACAAACTGGCCAAAACCGGGCTGGATGGCATCGAAAGCATCAATGGCCAGGCCGCCCTCTGGCTGAATCCCTTCCACGAAAAGCAGGAGCATTTTGAAATCCTGAGCCACCTGCAAATCACCGACAATCAGGCTCGGGCCGATGAAGCGATCATTCGGTTTGCCCGCAGCGAACACACCAATCCGCTGGCCAACTTCCGGGCGGGCGACATCGCCGTATTGTACCCCTTTGTCAACGAGGAGCAATCGCCCTTGCGCAACCAGCTCTTCAAGTGCAGTATCATTGAATTGACCGCCCAAACGGTGACGGTGAGCCTGCGCTCCCGCCAGTTCAATGACCAGATTTTTAAAGAATACGCCTGGTGGAACCTGGAGCACGATCTGCTCGACAACAGTTTCACCGCCCAATACCGCGGCCTGTTTGAGTGGGGCAGCAGCAGCATTTCCAAACGCCAACTCCTACTGGGCATCACAGCACCTGCGGCCCCCCGGGAACTTCCCGCCAGCCCAGCCCCTACCGAAATGACGCAGGAGCAACAGGAGATTTTCCAATCCATCCTGGCTTCGCAAGACTACTTCCTGCTCTGGGGACCTCCCGGCACGGGCAAAACCAGCGTGATGCTCAAACACCTCGTAGGGCATTGGGCGGATCATACCCAGGACAACCTCTTGCTCCTGGCCTATACCAACCGGGCGGTAGACGAGATTTGTGAGGCCATCGAAGCCTACGCGCCCAGCATGCGTAGCCAGTACATCCGCATTGGCTCCCGCTACTCGACTGCACCCGCGTACCAGGATCGACTCCTGAGTGTACTGTCGCAGCGCATCAATACCCGCAAAGACCTGAAAGAATTGGTGGAAGGGCACCGGATCATGGTGGCCACCGTGGCCTCCATCATCGGCAAACCCGAATTGTTTGCCCTCAAAAGTTTCCAACGGGTGGTGATTGATGAGGCTTCGCAAATTTTGGAGCCGATGTTGGTCGGTTTGTTGCCGAGGTTCAAACACTTTTTGCTGATCGGCGACCACAAACAATTGCCCGCCGTGGTGGCGCAGGATACGGAATTGTCCAAGGTGTACGATACCCGCCTGTACGACATTGGCTTGTACGACCTGCGCAATTCCTTCTTCGAGCGCCTGTTCAAACGCGCCCAAACCCAGGGCTGGCAACACGCCTACGCCCAGCTGAGCCACCAGGGCCGCATGCACCAGGACATCATGGCCTTCCCGAGCCGCTATTTTTACGAGGAACGCCTGCGCATCTTGCCGCCGGATACCCCCGGGCACGAGGTACAGGTCAAGGTACTGGAACATCCCCTGGAACTGGAAGCGCCCGTACTGGAACAGGCCCTACGCCAACAACGCATGATTTTTTGCTCCACCCCCCTCGACAACGTGGGCGCAGCACACAAAACGAACCGCTACGAAGCGGAATTGGTGGGGGAGCTGGTGGAAAAAATCCAGGCTTTGTACCAGCAGCAGGGGCGAAACTTCACGGCGCGCAGCCTGGGCATCATCACGCCTTACCGGGCGCAAATCGCCCAAATCCGCCAGGCACTCTCGCAAAAGAACATCGACCTCGACCGCATCACCATCGATACCGTAGAGCGCTACCAGGGTGGCGCGCGGGACATCATCATCATCTCGCTGAGTACGAATACGGTGAATCAGTTTCGCTCGCTGATTTCGCTGTCGGAGGAAGGGGTGGATCGGAAGCTGAATGTGGCGCTGACCCGGGCACGGGAGCAGTTGATCATTTTGGGGAATGGGGAGCTGTTGAGCGGGAATGAGGTGTATCGGGAATTGATGGGGGTGTGTTTTGGGGTGTAGGTTATTAGTGGAGTTTGGATTAATTTTGTTGGGTATTAAAGAAGCTCCGATGAAAGAAAATGAATTATTACAGCGAATTAGCATTCAACCTGAAGTGTGCCACGGGAAGCCGACTATTCGAGGGTTGAGATATACCGTGGAAGGGATCATGGAATACCTTAGTGGAGGGGATTCAATTGAGGATATTTTGGCGGAGTTTGAAGATTTGGAGAGGGAGGATGTGGAGGCCTGCCTAGCTTATGCTGGACACAGAAAATAAAAGGGATATGACAAAAGATGTCCTTGATGCACTGGAGCGTACCATACAATTGAAAGAATTGGCAACTCAACAAGATTTTGAATCTGTGCTCAATCTTGATAAAGCATTAATTTACTTGCTCGTTGATTGGTCGGTACCAGAAAGAGCCTCTCGATATGCTGTTTACAAAACGCTGAGTGACCTGGAGGTAAATGAAATACCTGTTTTCAAAATTGATTGCTCTGATCAGGAAAAGCAATATGTAGTAGATTGGCTCCTTGGGCAACACGGGGATTATCACCGGCTCTTCTACGGAGGGAATGGAGAAACCCTATTAATCGAAAAAGGTAAACTCACCGACTTTATTAAACTTCCTTTTCAATTGGGACTTGAAATTGTAAGGAATAAAATGTTAGCCTGGCAAACTCATTGAGTCAATTCATTGAACGTTATCCATAAGCAACACACGCCAAAATATCTTCCTGACTAAGATAAGGATACGCCTCCAAAATTTCCTCGAAAGTATTCCCCGCTGCCAAAAAGTCCAAAATCAGCGCCACCCAAATGCGCGTCCCTTTGATACAGGGCTTGCCAAAACAGATATTGGGGTCTACCGAAATGCGTTCAAGAAGATGCTCCATTATACTGTTAATGTTCACACTACTGGACATTTTACTCGGAGGACATCAATTGCCACGTGCTTTAGCGCGTGGTTAACAGGATTTCTTAAAAATGGGCTTTAGCCCTCCCTAAAAAATTGATGCTAGGACTAAAGTCCATCAAAAAGACAATTTCCATCCACGCACTAAAGCACGTGGCAATTCATGTCCTTCGATTCTGAAATACAAAAATGTCCAGTAGTATGGTGAATGTTTTTCTTGTACAAGGGTAGTTTTCGGGTACGGATTCCTCCTTCATCTATGATAATCAAATTAATGCGCCGCAGCAAATGCAATCGCTTCATAAACATCTGTATTAGACAACTTCGGATAAGCGGCTACAATCTCGTCTACATTCATTCCTCCCGCCAAATAGGATAAAATAGCCGCGACAGTGATGCGAGTACCTTCTAAACGAGGTTGTCCATCACAATAATCAGGATCAGCTACGATACGTTTATACCCAGTGAAATGTACGTTTTGCATAGGTTTTGAAATCTTCTTACAAACTTATGTTTATTTTGTCATTGAATCAAGTAAGACTCAGCCGCCCAAGGCGGGCTGCGTTTGACCTCCTTTCTCAAAGTATTGCAGATATTGAGAAAGACATAGCATCAAAATGTCAAACCAAATCATAACACCTAGGAATCTACATCTGGGAATAACTTCCATCACTATCGGATTCGTTGGACTGGCCTATGGCATTTGCCCGAGCAAGGCTCTACCCTTATTGGTCACCTTTAAGGTTGAAAGTGTCGACTTGAATCATGTTTTCAGGGCAACAATGGGCCTTTATGTAGGCTTTGCAACCTATTGGATCATTGGCATTTTTAAATGTGATCATTGGCGGAATGCAACCTTAAGCAGCGTAATTTTTATGGGCGGCTTGGCATTTGGTCGAATGGTAAGTATAACCATTGATGGGCTTCCCTCTGTTGCATTTTTAGTGGGTACTGTTGCAGAAATAGTACTGATGCTTTGGGGAATACACAATTTGAAAATCGAGTCAAAAATAGAATAGTAAAACAAAGAGCGGTGACCCGTTACCAGACCACCGCTCCCCATTAAACACTATCATCAGCCTTGCGGCCATTCATTACACCAGATCAAAACGATCCAGGTTCATCACCTTGTTCCATGCGGCTACGAAGTCGTGTACGAAGCGCGCTTGCGCGTCCTCACAGGCGTACACTTCAGCGATGGCGCGGAGCTCTGAGTTCGACCCGAAGATGAGGTCAACCCGGGTACCCGTCCACTTCACCTTACCCGTTGCACGATCCCGGCCTTCAAACACATTTTGAGCATCTGAAGTTGCACTCCAGGTGGTATCAAAATCGATCAGGTTGGCGAAGAAGTCGTTGGTCAAGGCACCAGGAATGCTGGTGAATACTCCATGCTGGGAGTGATCAAAGTTGGTGCCTAGCACCCGCATGCCACCTACCAAAACCGTCATTTCAGGAGCAGTCAAGGTCATCAGTTGCGCTTTGTCTACCAGCATTTCTTCAGCCGATATCGCGTAGCGGGAAGTCATGTAATTGCGGAAGCCATCAGCAATGGGCTCCAAGACAGCGAATGATTCCACATCGGTTTGTGCTTGCGACGCATCGGTACGCCCCGGTGTGAAGGGTACGCTCACTGAATGTCCAGCATTCTTTGCCGCCTGCTCAACGCCAGCACAGCCCGCCAGCACGATCAAATCGGCCAGTGAAACCTGCTTGCCTCCGGTTTGAATGCTGTTGAATTCACTTTGGATGCTTTCCAGGGTGCTCAGTACTGTTGCAAGTTGAGTTGGGTTGTTGACCGCCCAATACTTCTGAGGTGCCAAACGAATGCGAGCACCGTTGGCACCACCACGTTTGTCAGATCCGCGGAAAGTAGACGCAGAGGCCCAAGCGGTAGATACCAACTGGGATACCGTCAGGCCGGAGGCGAGAATGTTGGCCTTCAGCGCAGCCATATCTTCAGCATCGATCAGTTGATGCGCAACAGCGGGAACCGGGTCTTGCCAGATCAGCTCTTCAGTAGGCACTTCAGGACCGAGGTAACGCTCCTTTGGACCCATGTCGCGGTGCGTCAGTTTGAACCATGCCCGTGCAAAAGCGTCGGCGAACTGATCAGGATTTTCGTGGAAACGTCTGGAAATTTTCTCGTATGCAGGATCCAAGCGCAGGGCGAGGTCTGTTGTAAACATAATCGGAGCATGGCGCTTTGCTGGGTCGTGCGCATCCGGCACTGTACCAATACCCGCACCATTCTTCGGTGTCCACTGATGCGCTCCAGCGGGGCTCTTGGTCAGCTCCCATTCAAAGCCAAACAAGTTCTCGAAGTAGTTGTTGCTCCATTTAGTGGGCGTGGTTGACCAAGCACCTTCGAGGCCACTGGTAATCGTATAAGCTGCATTGCCGCTACCGTAGGTGTTTTTCCAACCCATACTTTGCTCCTCAATGCTCGCTGCGGCAGGTTCTGGACCTACGTACTGGTTGGGGTCACCAGCACCATGGGCTTTACCAAAGGTGTGTCCACCCGCAATCAGGGCGACGGTCTCTTCGTCGTTCATCGCCATGCGGCCAAAGGTCTCGCGAATGTCGCGGGCAGCTGCGATTGGATCAGGATTCCCGTTAGGGCCTTCTGGGTTCACGTAGATGAGACCCATTTGAACTGCAGCAAGCGGGTTTTCCAATTCGCGGTCGCCACTGTAACGTTTGTCTTCCAGCCACTTGCCTTCAGGACCCCAGTAGATGTCTTCCTGTGGTTCCCAAACATCCTCGCGTCCACCACCAAAGCCGAAGGTCTCAAAACCCATCGACTCCAGCGCGCAGTTGCCCGCGAGGACCATCAAGTCTGCCCAGGAAAGTTTTTTGCCGTATTTCTTTTTCACTGGCCAAAGCAACAAACGAGCCTTGTCCAGGTTCCCGTTATCGGGCCAGCTGTTGAGTGGTGCAAAACGCTGGGTACCAGCACCCGCGCCACCACGACCGTCGGCGATGCGGTAAGTACCCGCACTGTGCCAGGCCATGCGGATGAAGAACGGCCCGTAGTGACCGTAATCGGCTGGCCACCATTCCTGGGAGGTCGTCATCAGCTCGACGATGTCTTTTTTAACCGCATCCAGATCGAGGGTTTTGAATTCTTCAGCATAGTTGAACTCCTCACCCATTGGATTGGACAAAGAAGAGTGTTGACGTAGGATGTTCAACCTCAACTGGTTGGGCCACCAGTCACGGTTTCTGGTACCACCACCAGCGCTCTGCTTGAGTGCTCCGCTAGAGAAGGGGCACTTGCCTGCGCCGTTACCATTGTTATTTTCCATAATGCGATTGATTTTTAGCTT
>JAIXOO010000335.1 GCA_027486765.1 Saprospiraceae bacterium | reverse complement strand
GCCGCCTGGCGAATCCGCCAAATCGTCAGAGCTTATGGGCAGGTGCGTAACAATCTTTTGCTGCATGAAAAAGGTTATCCCGATACCACTTATTTATTGAGCATCATCAAAGACGGTTTGCCCACTTATGGCATGACTGGCGTGGGTGCAGGTAAAGATTCAGAAGGCTCGGAGTGGATCATCAAGATGGTGGACAAAAACGATGCTCGCCCGGTTTATGTTCCCGTTTGGGGCGGTGCGAATTGTTTGGCCCAAGCCCTTTGGAAAATTCGTATGACCCGCACACCCGTAGAGCTAGAGAAATTTGTGGCAAAACTCCGGGTCTACACCATTTCCGACCAGGACGACACTGGCCCCTGGATTCGCAGAAACTTCCCGAGCCTACATTACGTCGTCAGCCCAGGCTACTTCGAACGGGGCGCTTACCACTACGCCACTTGGAGTGGCATCAGTGGCGACAAGTTGAACAACTTCAGCGGTGCGGATTTCAGCATTGTAGACAACCCCTGGCTGGATGAAAACATCCGTAAAAACCACGGCCCTTTGGGTGCTCAACATCCGCACACCGAATATTTGATGGAGGGTGACACCCCCAGTTTTTTCAACCTCATTCAGAATGGTTTGAGTGATCCCGAACACCCGGATTGGGGTGGCTGGGGAGGGCGCTACGAATGGTATACGCCCCGCACCCGCAAGTGGTTTTACGAACCTGAAACCAGACCAATTTGGACCGATGCGGAAGATGGAATAGTTGGCGTAGATGGCAAATCATACACCTCCAACAAAGCCAGCATCTGGCGTTGGCGGCAAGCTTATCAATTTGATTTTGCTGCCCGGATGGATTGGTGCGTGAAACCTTACAAAGAGGCCAACCATCCACCCGTAGTGGCCTTGGGACATGCCAATAACCTATCCGTAAAAAGTGGAGAAAAAGTAAACCTCAGCGGGGAAGGTTCCAAAGACCCGGATGGCAATACCTTGAATTACGAGTGGATCTATTATCGGGAAGTGGGCACCTATGAAAGCAGCAGCCCCATCAAAATTGTGGACCATACCATGAAGAACGCCTCTTTTACCGCACCCACCGTGACCCAACCCGAAACGGTGCACATTATCCTGGCTGTTACAGATAATGGAACGCCAGCTTTGACAAGATATCAGCGGGTGATTGTGACGGTGTTTCCAAAATAATTATCTTGCTTGCTGATTTACCAAATCACCCGCAATGGAATTTTTAAACACCTTCGCCCCATACTTGCAATTGCTGGCGTTCATCGGCACTTACCTGTTGATCATCTCATACGATCATGCCCAACTGCCCGAACGGGTAAAAAAAAGAGGGATTAAAACGGAAGGCACCGTGATTGAAATCCGCCGCAATCCTGGTTCCTTGTTCAGTAAAACCGAAGGGCAAGGAGATGCTCCTGTAGTTGATTTTAACACCATCTCCGGCACTCATCGCTACCATTCCACCAACTATGTTACGCCCTGTTCCTACCAAGTAGGGCAAAAGGTTCCAGTTTGGTACTATTTTTATAAGTCAAAACGGGAGATTATTTTGGAAAACGAAGATGCAGGAAGCCTACCTCGAACCCTCCTGGTTTGGGGCATCGCCTTTTGTGCGATAGGATACCCATTTTTGATTCGAAATCTGTTGGCCTTGGTTGTTTGATTGAGACCAAAAGTCAATTGTTTGAAAATCGTAAGTTTTGCTTTGAAAATCGTTCTATGAACGGTAGCTGATCTCATTCCTTTGTGCTTGAAATCAATCAAATCAAACACGAATGAATTTTTCTAGCTCCACCACTTCACTCAAGAAGGCATTGCTGCTTTTTATCTCTTTGAATCTTGCCTATCACACTTTTGCACAAAACAGGGACAGCACCAAACACGTTTTAAACTTCACAGGTTCCGCTAGTGTGACCAACAACGGTTTTTCCTTTATCCCTTCTTTCTCCTTGGGCAAACCCGCTGCCATCTTTAATTTCAATGTCAATGGGGGTAAAAGACTCAGTTTTGAACCGGAATTCCGTTTCGCCCTGGAGGATGCGAAGCCTTGGTCTTTCATTTTTATTTGGCGCTATAAGTTGGTGAATGCTGAGAAATTCAAGTTAACCATCGGCACCCACTTACCTGCGCTCAATTTTAAAACTGTTCCTGTTGTAAAAAATGGAGCAGCTCAGGATCTGATCCAGGTGCAGCGTTTTTTCCCAGTAATTGAACTGGTGCCCAATTTTTTGATCTCAAAGAATGTCAGCATCGGTGCTTTTTACCTTTATGGGCACAGTCCAGAAATAGATGCGACTAAAAACACACATTTTGTATCCCTGAGGGCGATTTTTTCAAATATTAAGCTGACTGAGCAACTTTTTTGCCGCTTCAACCCACAGGTTTTTTACTTGAAAAGTGATACAAAAGATGGGTTCTATGCGGCAGCCAATTTGACTTTGGCAAAAAAGAAGTTTCCATTCACTATTTCAACGATGCTGAATAAAGCACTGGAAACCGAGATCGCTGGAAAAGATTTCAATTGGAACATCAGTTTGAATTATACATTTGGAAGTACCTACGTCAGGCCTTAAATTGGGTCATGATCACATTGATTGAAATTTGTAAATAAACAATCATGGACAAACCTGAATCGCTGACTGATTTTTACCAAAGAAAGTTCAATTGGATGCCGGAACAAATTCGCAACGAAATTGGCCATTTCAATGTATTCAGGCTTGAACCATTCACAGGTGAAAATGCCAAACCCATCCCTTACAAACGCCGCGATTTTTACAAAGTCGTTTTGGTGATTGGCAACAGTAAAGTTCATTATGCTGACAAAGTAGTCGAAGTAAAAAAACAGGCCCTTTCTTTTTCCAACCCCCTAATCCCCTACAAATGGGAACATTTGGACGGGATTCGAGAGGGCGCATTCTGCATTTTCAACCATCATTTTTTCCACCAGTTTGGCAATTTGAACCAATACGAGGTGTTTCAACCCAATGGCAACCACATCTTTGAGTTGAGCGACGAGCAAGTTGAGCGGGTTGCACCAATTTATGAACGTATGTTTGAAGAGATTGCTTCAGAATACATCCACAAATACGATGTGCTGCGCAATCTGGTGTTCGAATTGCTGCATTTTGCGATGAAATTGCAGCCCAGCACCCAGTTTGACAAGCAGCAAATCAACGCCTCCCAGCGCATTTCTACCTTGTTTATGGAGTTGTTGGAACGTCAATTTCCCATCGACGACCACCACCAAAGCATGCAATTGCGCTCCGCTTCGGATTTTGCAGGGCAGCTCAACGTACATGTCAACCACTTAAACAAAGCAGTAAAAGATACCATGCAAAAAACAACCTCCCAGCTCATCGCTGAGCGGGTTTTGCAGGAGTCGAAAATCTTGTTGAAACACAGCCACTGGAATGTGGGAGAAGTAGCCTTCGCCCTGGGCTTCACCGAAGTGACCCATTTTAACAACTTCTTCAAAAAACACGTTCAGCTGAGTCCAAGTAAATTTAGGAAAGCTTGATTGGTTCAATGTAACAGCCATCCCCATAACTCAGAAACCTATACTCGTGGTCCAATGCGTACTGATACATGTTTTTCCACTCCTCCCCCACCAGAGCAGCCACCAATAATAAAAGCGTACTCCCCGGCTGGTGAAAATTGGTACATAAGCCATTGATCATTTTAACCGGATAGCCCGGTGCAATCAGCAGCTGGGTTTTGGCCACCAGTTGCTCAAATTGGCAGGCTTCCAGCCAAGTCAGTAGAGCCTGGAGCGCTTTTTCCACTGGAATGTCTTCACGGTCTAACTCATAAGCGTCCCATTGTCGGATTTCCAGGGCATCCCGATCCAATTCAGCGTTTTTCAACAGTTTACACCCCATCAGGTACAAACTCTCCAGGGTGCGCAAGGTGGTAGTGCCCACCGCCACCACCGGGCGTTGGATTTGATAAGCAGCAATCAATTTTTGTAACAGGGCTCGGGACACATCAAAATACTCCGCATGCATGTCGTGGTGACCAATCGTTGCTGCACTTACGGGTTTGAAAGTGCCTGCGCCTACATGCAGCGTAACGTAATCCAGGTCAATGTTTTTATTTTCCAGCTGAGCAAAAACGGCCTGAGTAAAATGTAAACCTGCCGTTGGAGCGGCTACGGACCCTTCTAAATCCGCATAAATGGTTTGGTAACGTTCGCGGTCCAGTTCCTCTGCTTCACGGTCGAGATAGGGTGGCAAGGGAATTTGTCCAATGGAACTCAATACTTCTGCAAAAGTAAACTCGGCAGGCTGCCAGCGGAATTTGATGCTAAAATGGGTGGAACCCCGTTCCAATATTTCCGCTGAAAGCAGGTGGATTTGATCCAGTTCAGTCCCCCAAGTCGCACTCACTGGCCCTTCTTTCCATTTTTTGGCCCCACCGACCAGGCATTTCCACTCACTCTCGCCATGTTTGGCCATTTCCACGCTAAGTTCGCCGAGGGGCTCCAAACAAAAAATCTCTACAATCCCCCCAGTTGGTTTGGCCATGTGTAGCCGGGCCGGGATGACCTTGGTGTTGTTGAACAGCATCAAGGCGCCGGCAGGGATGTATTGGGCCAGGTTGGAATAGGTATCTTCTGATAAATTGTTTTGACGAAATAACAATAATTTCGACGCATCGCGTTGGGCAAGTGGGTATTTCGCAATCCGTTCTTCAGGTAAATCGTATTGGTATTCCTCAATCCGAATCTCTTGCACTTTCATGGCCTGCTTTTTCAATAAAACAAAAAGAGTGAGCCGCGAAGATACACGACTCACCCCTTTTGTTATTAAAGCTTCTTTAAGTTTTTTAGTTCGAAGAAGAAGCCGTTTTTACAAAGCGCACCGACTTGCCTTTGCCATTGGTCAGGTAATAGACGCCATTGGGCAAATCGTTGATTTGGAGGTTGACCTTGTTAAAGCCTTGTACCATATCTACTACTTGCTCCTTGGTTTGTATTCTGCCCATTGCATCAAGGATGTACAAACGGCTCGGGCCACCTTCGGCTGCATAGAACTCCACGTTCAATACATCTTGGGCAGGGTTTGGATACACCTTGAAATTGGTTTTTTGCAATTCCTTATCGCTTAGTTTTCCGGCGAGTTCAGGCGCTACAAATGGAGTAGTGCCATACAGGTCAGATTCCCATACCCCACGGCCATAAGTAGCTGCACGTACTTTACCGAGGCTGTACTGAATTTCGAGATCAGCAATTTCTACATTGGGCAATTGGGCACTGAACAATACCCAATCGCTCATGGTATTATCGCGGTAATATACACCTACATCCATGCCGAGGTATACCCCGCCATTGCTACCATTGGAATAAACCACACTATTGGCTGGAATATTTGGTAAAGTACCACTTACATTCGTCCAACTGGTTCCACCATTGGTAGACTTGAATACTTTTTGGCCCACATTGTAGCCACTAACTGTTACCCAAACGTTGTTGGAGTTGGTGTTGTCAATCGCAATTGACCCCACCCGCCCTACGTTCGTTGGGTTAGTCAGCGTAGTCCAAGAAGTACCCCCATTGATGGATTTTCTCATCATGCCCGCAGTAGTCAAATCTGCGTCAAAGCTATAATACACTACACTTGCGCTATTGGGTGCTACTGCGATGGCACGGATGCTTGGGCCAGTAGAAGAGTTAACTCCCATTCGGGTCCACTTGGTACCGCTGTTCGTAGATTTATAGATGCTTTTGTACCCAATGTACATCGTAGCCGGAGTACTAGGGGCCAAAGCGAATGGAGTTACCCAGCCACCTTGCTCGGTGGTATTTGGTTTAATAGCTGCCCAGGTGGAGCCGGAATTGGTTGACCGATAAATGTCTCCGTAATACAATTCTCCATACATATAAGCGGCATTCGTTGGATTGATGGCACAATCCATCCCGTCGCCACCGATTTCATCGGTCCAGGTACCAGTAGTGCTGCGCATTTTGGTGCCATTGTCCTGGAAACCGCCGATAATGGCATTGTTGGTTTGTGATACCCCCAAACGATACAATTGACTAATCGCCATGGTGTTGGTCAAATCAGTCCAACTGGTACCGCCATTGGTAGTCCGATAAATACCACCATCATTGCCCTGGAAAAGGGTGGTGCTGTTTTGGAATTCCAACGCGTGTTTGTCGGCATGTACCACTGGTACCGCGCCAGAGGTGGTCCACATGGTATTGATGGCCCAGGTTGTTCCGCCGTTTGTAGATTTCCAGGTATTCACCCCACCCAAATAAATGGTATTGGCATTCGTTGGATCTGTGACAACGGTCAGGTCGTACCAGCCTTGGCCTCCAGCATCGTTCCCGGTTGCATTCCAGCCCAGTAAGTTTGGCGTAGAAGCCTTGAGTGACCAGGAAGTCCCCCCATTTACGGATGAGTAGAAGCCATTGAAGCCACTGTCCGCAGATTTGGAATAAACGACACCTACATAGTTGGCATTTGCCGCTGAAACGGTCAATTCAGCGCGGTTGGAACTAGCCAAAGAGTGCACCTGAGTCCAGGTTACCCCATTGTCGGTAGAACGGAAAACCTGAGCGGTAGTTCCACTGACTGCAGTTGCATAAAAAGTACCGGTTGAACCCGGCATTTGTTCGATGTCGTAAAACACCCCGGTGTTGGCCTGCGTCCAGCTGGTACCCGCATTATCGGTGTACCAAATGCCGATTGAAGTAGCCACCAGGATTCTTCCACCCGTGGGGTTTTTAACCAATTTGCGGGTGTAGCGCAAATCAGAACGCACCCAGTTTAAGCCAGTCGTCGCCCAGGTTGCCCCACCATCAGTTGATTTAAGAATACCTGCCGAAGGAGAGTCTCTACCGTCTCCATCACCAGTGGCCAGGTAAATCGTGCTGGGACTAGCCGGGTCGACCAAAATAGAACTAATCCCCAAGCTGGAAGAGAAGTCTGTCAGTGCTGCCCATGAAGTACCGCCATTGGTGGTTTTCCAAGCCCCACCGCCAGCGCTGCCAATGTAAATGACACTGGTATTCGTGGGATCAAAAGCAATGGCATTGATCCGTCCAATACCTGCATAACCGCCAGTAGAGGTGGTTGGCCCCAGTGGTGCCCAGTTACCAACAGGAGTGAGTGCGCTGGTAACTACATCCGGTGCAAATCCATGTTCTTTCTCGTACTTCTTGTACTCCTCGTCGCAAGTACCTGCTTTAGGTAGAGAGCCATCTGGCATCAAACGACTTTCCCAGTAGTACTGCCAGCGCAGA
The DNA here is from genome assembly GCA_027486765.1 of Saprospiraceae bacterium. Lineage (GTDB taxonomy): Bacteria > Bacteroidota > Bacteroidia > Chitinophagales > Saprospiraceae > Haliscomenobacter. The sequence continues at coordinate 1,056 of JAIXOO010000335.1, read as the reverse complement.
AAGGGTTTGAATCCTTTGCCCTTTTCTGGCGTCTTGCCCTTCCAGTAGGCTTCAAATTCATCTTTTGCAGCTTTAAAGCTGTCTTTGTCTCCTTTTTCCATCAAGTTTACCCAAGGTTGAGCAAAACTTGAAACCGTACAACATGTAGTAAACCATAACAATAGAGCTACAGCTCCAATTAAGCGTCTTTTCATAAAAATCCGATTATAGTTAAAAGTAAAGAAATCTTTGACGCGATCCTTCTAGCAGAAAGTGCAAATGGATGTAGAATTGGCTGGAAATCTTGCACCTTAAATGCAATGCCAAGATAGCTTGATTTTACAATTTGACAAATATATTTTGGTCAAATTGCGAAAAAATGGAAGAATGGCAAAAAGGAAGGTAGTAATTGCAAAATTATTCAATGAAAGGTGTAGAAACAGGAATGCCAATTCCAAAATGTGGTTTCGGCATTCCTGTAAGTGATGGTATGAATCAGTATGGATCACAGTAAAAGCTAGATAAAGTAAAAGTTCAAATGTTCTATTGCTAGCACAGTGTTAGAATGGAGGCCAATAATAAAGCTTTTTTGTTTTGGGAAAAAAGTGTGGGAAATAAAATAGATGTGGCTGGCTGGAAGAGAAATTAGGAAGTGGTATTGCTTAGGCTGTAAAATTAAAAAAATATTGATTTAGAAAAATAATTATTCGATTTTTTTCATAAAATTAGAAAAGAATCAAAAAATCGGTCACTAGCAGCATTAATGGCCATGTCTTTCAGCGTGACCGTTTGAATGCTATAAAAACGATTGCGCACCATAAATGCTTTGGTTTTGATGACAGCCTGGTCACGAAGATAGTTGATGCGCCAAATTTTACCAGGAAAGCCTTGCTGTAGGATGTCACCCTGGTAAGCCAGTTCTCCTTTGACACTACTGGCGGCCTGATCAATACTTGCTGCAAAAAAATCTTTCAGCAAGTCCGTTGAATCAGAATGAATGGTTCCAGTAGGGTAATCACAAAAAGTGATCATGTAGAACAGGTTTTCAGCATTTTTTTGGGTATTGTTGTACACCAG
>JAIXOO010000205.1 GCA_027486765.1 Saprospiraceae bacterium | reverse complement strand
TTCTTGAATGGAAAATAACTTTAAAATGAATTTATAATAAACTCAAATTAAATTCTTTTTAAACTTAGTTTAAGTGTATATGCGCTCCAGTACGCGCGCTTCAAAACTCAAAACAACCGTATCTGCATCCCCACCTCCATCTTCTCTTCCGCCAGCAACCCCAACGCAGGTACCTCCGGAAAGGCCCCACTTTGCTCACAAACGTGATACCGATGCCGCACCCGCTTGCGCAGAATGCTTTGTACCCGGCTCCGCAGCTTCTTTTCATCACTGACCTCTTCGGTTTGCTCTTTTAAAGAAGCACCAATCCGGCCCCACCGGGTACGGATGCTCCATGCAGCTCCAGTCCCGCTAATCTGAATGGCATACCGCCGCCGCCGGTTTTTGCCTGCATCGCAACTTTCTAAAATCAAATATTCCATCGTTTGGCTTCATAGAGATAATGACTCAATTTACTATTTTTTGTGGAGTATTTAAAGGAAAATCAATTTTAAGTTTTTGTTTTGTTCACGATCTGGAGCAATCTTAAACCAGAACTTAGACCAACAAAATCATCCGTTTCCTATCCAAACCAAAATTGAAGGATTTGCGCCCTTTAAAAACCCCGAATTCGGGGGTTTTAAAGGGATGGACGTGAAGGTGTCAATGACCTTTCAGTGTACTAAATGGATCGAATGAACTAATTTTATCAACTATTCCTTATATTCACCTTCCAAAACAACCCAACACACCACATGGCCGATCGCGATCTCGTCCGCAAAGACCGACAAAGCAGCCCCGCCTCCTCTCCCCGAGGCACCAACTACCTGCTGGCCATCGCCATCAACGACTACCAACATTGCTCCAAACTCAGCAATGCTGTCAGAGACGTAGAAGCCTTCATCGAACTGATTACTACCCGCTATCATATAGAACCAGCACATGTCACCTTCATCAAAGACGATCAGGCCAACAAAAAGACCATCGAGCGGACTTTTCTTCGGCTCATTAAAACCGTCACGCCCCAAGACAACCTTATCGTTTACTTCAGTGGACATGGACGCTACGACGAGCATTTTGGCGGCAACTGGGTCCCCGTAGAAGCGGGTACCAGCGATGATGATTGGACCGACTACCTCTCCAACGACTTGGTCAAAACTTACCTTGCGCGGATCAAAAGTTTCCACACTTTCCTGATTGCCGATTCTTGCTTTTCTGGCGCTTTTTTCGCGGAAAGGAGCAAGGAAAAGAACCTGGCCAACCGTGTAGACACCGAACCCAGCCGCTGGGGACTCACTTCCGGCAAAAAGGAGATCGTTAGTGATGGCCAGTCTGGTAAGCACAGCCCCTTTGCCACTGCGCTGCTGGATGTGTTGACCAATGCAACTGAACCACCCTCGGTAATGCAAATTTGCACGCTGGTGCTGGAGAAGGTGGCGGCAAATGCGCTGCAAACGCCCATGGGCTCTGCATTGGCGGTACCGGGGCATCAGGGAGGGCAAATGGTGCTGTATTTTCGGGAGGATGAGGAGGCAGCATGGCAAACCGCCCAACAGACCAATACCCGCAAAGCTTATGCCGACTTTTGTGACAAACACCCTCGTGGTAAGTACATTGATGAGGCTCTTACCAAACTTGATTCGATCGAAGAAAAGGAAATCTGGGAGCAAGTGCCCAAAAACAGCGAGGTCGCTCTGCGGCGCTTCATTGGGGAAAATCACACTAGCCCATACGTAGCCCAGGCACAGCACTTGATAGATCAGTTGCATGTAAGCATCAAACTTCCTGTACCCTTAGCGCCACCCACACCTACTATCATTGTGCCCGATCACATGGTGCTGGTCAAAGGAGGAACTTTCCAGATGGGAGAAAGCAACACAGCCCAACAAGTAACACTTAGTGATTTCCTGATCGCCAAATATCCCCTTGTTTTTGATGAATACGATGTTTATTGTAAAGTTACTGACCTGGAATTACCTAGCGATAGAGGGTGGGGTAGAGGCAAGCGACCCGCCATTTACGTCAGGTGGTTTGATGCCATCAACTATTGCAATTGGCGCAGTCATCAGGAAGGGCTTAGTCAAGTGTACCTTATCAACAAAAAACAGGTAAGTCCCAACTGGCAAGCCAATGGCTACCGCCTGCCTACCGTGGCAGAATGGGAGTATGCTGCTCGAGGGGGGCAACATAGTAAGGGTTTTGAATATGCAGGTAGTAACGATCTGGATGAAGTGGCCTGGTATAATCAAAATTCAGGAAAAAGAACACAACTCGTAGGTCAAAAGAAAGCCAATGAACTGGAGCTTTATGATCTATCTGGCAATGTTTGGGAATGGTGCTGGGACTGGTACGATGCATATTCGACCAAAGCAACTAATGATCCTAAAGGCCCTGATACAGGCGTTACCCGCGTTACCCGTGGCGGATCGTGGCTAGGCAGCCCAATTCTTGCACGTGTGGCCCTCAGCAGCAGCGACATGCCCGATGACCGCAACAGCGACACAGGTTTCCGTCTTGCCAAGGCGGCAGTAGCCTTATAGTTTTTGTCTGTTACAGAGTGTGTTGTAATGCAAATGATCAGGGGCGGTCGATAGAAGAATCTTGCTTGTTATAAATCAACCAAATTAGATACACTACTATGCATTGAATTTGATAACTTATTTTTTCATAATTAAGAACAGCACCGAATGGAACTACTTTACATCTGGATAAAAAGCTACAAAAACATCATCGAGCAAGGCTTCAACTTCAGCCCCCAGTGGAGATTTCACTACAATCCTCACTCCGGCATTTTGAAAAGTGACCATTTGGAGCAAGCTACACCTGGTTTTTTTGGCCCTTCAATTTCTAATGTTACCGTTATTGTTGGCGAGAATGGCAGTGGCAAAAGTAACTTGGTTGAATTCATCATTCGCCTTTTTGATCAGGGTACTGGATTTTGGGATGAGCCGTTCATCGTTATCTACAGAATAGATAAAGTTTTGAGAGTTTGGTGTTATAAAGACTTGCCTTTAGATGTTGTGGATGAGCAATATGGCTTTATCATTAAAAAGTCTTTGTTTAAGATGTTAAAAAGGGCAGATGGATATTCAGGAGGGATAAGAGGTGAAAACGAAATTGACAAGATTATCTTTGCTTATTACTCCCAATATTTCGATGGGGTTACCCCGCGTTTCGGGATGAATAGGAATAACAATTTTTTAGACCTCAGCAATCGCAGAAATATTGTTCGGCCCAAATCAGAGCACTCCCAAGAAGAAATTTTCCTTTCGCCGAAACACTACTATTACAACAACATAAAGCGTCAAGCAAATTTTTTCTCAAATTGGGGCCGACATTTACTTGATTTTCCTATACCAGACTTTATTAAAATCACTGTGAATGAAGACATCAACCCTGAATACCTGAAAAATGCTTTTAAAGATGGCCGGGGTCATAGTTCCGAGGAAATTTGGGATTTCTTCGATCGGCCAGGCTTTATTTTTGAAATTTTTCGAGCTGTGTTGTTTTCCACCCTATTCGATGTTTGTGCAACATCTGGTTTGGGCGAGAATTCGATTGGGCATCTCAAACAAAGAATAAATGAGGATCAAGTAAAGCAGAACCCACTAATGTTGTTAGAAAAAGAGGAGAATGGTGCTTTTGGGAAATGGGGTTCAATGCATGAATTTATCCAGTGGTTATCTAATGAATGCACCCCATACTTTTATGAAAATGAGCCTGATCATATTTTTAAAACCAGAGACAATGCTTTAATCTTACCCACCAACTCTCCTTTAATACCCATATTTTTTAACCATATTGAGTACATAGACATCCGAATTTCCTCCCCTTTTCACATTGCCTGGACTTTTAAAGACGACCAGGATCGAGAGGCTGGTTTAAGCTCAGGTTTCAATAACTTGATCAACCTTTTTGCACGCATTTTTGCCGTTTGGGAAAAATTGGTCTTTACTGATACAGTTTTGCTCTTTATTGATGAAGGAGAAGTAGGGCTACATCCAGAGCTTCAAAAACGCTATTTAGATTTGTTGGTTACCAATATACCTCGGATTTTTCCTGGGGTAAATCCTCATCCTGGATACAATATACAGTTGATTCTAACCTCCCACTCTCCATTTATGGTCTCTGATTTACCCAGAGAAAACATCATTTTTCTGGAGCGAAACCCAGATGGAACCTGTAAAGTTTCGGATGGCATGAACGACATGCAGCAGACCTTCGGGGCCAACATCCATACCTTGCTTTCTGATTCTTTTTTTCTGAAAAGGCACAACGGGCTCATGGGCAGTTTTGCTCAAAAAAGAATCAATCAAGTCATTCAGTTTTATCAGCACGGTATGCTTATCGATAACCTAAATAGAGAAGAGTCTGAAGTTTTTGCCCAGAGGGTTACCGACATCCTGGGCGAACCCATCATTAAAAGGTACTTGCTACAACTACAGTCTTTGCGCCAGAACATTAACGTTAAGGAGGACATTCAAAAACTAAAAGATGAAATTGCTGAATTAAAAAAACGCCTGCCCAATGATTAAAATTCAGCCCAAAAGACCAATCGGCGCCATTGCCAATGATTTTTTAGCGATGGCAAAAGATACCAGGAAGGGGAAAATTCTACTCAAGTTTGACCAACAGCTAAGTCAAAAACTCCCAGCAGTACAGCAGAAATTCTTACAGTTCTTGTACTCAAACCTCGATGAAATCCTGATTGGTCGTCCTGAAAGTTTGAATCAGATAATTGAAGAGGCAAAAACTTATCCTGCTTTTCAGAGAAACACTAAAAAACTTAAAGCCTCGCTCAAAAAAATATTTGATTACGAGCTTTTTATCAAAAAACAATCTCAAAAGGGCTGGAATGCTTATTGGTTGGCAGCGCAATTGGGGGTAGATACGTGCCCTTACTGCAATCGCCTGTATACCCATACAGTAAGCAACGAAAAAACGGACATCATCAGGCCCCAGTTTGACCATTTTTGGGACAAAGCCACCTACCCATTCTTGGCAGTATCACTCTACAATCTCATTCCTTCCTGCAATGTTTGTAATTCAAATTTGAAAGGCAGAGCTAAATTTTCAACCGATACCCACTTACACCCTTATCTACAAGGATTCGACAATGAAGTCCGGTTTTTTTTGAACATCCACGATCTATCTTTTTTTGCAGGCAATATTCAAGCTGGAACCATTGATTTTTTATTTTCAGATGAGCAGTCTACAATTGCTCAAAAAGCTCAAAACAACATTCGGGATTTCAAATTGAAAGAATTGTACGCAGAACACCTGGACTATGTACATGAGCAAGTCAATCGCTCACTGGTGTATAGTCCCGAGTACCTGGATAGTCTATTCAAGCAATTTGAAGGTACACTCTTTCGAAGCCAGTCTGATTTGATCCGTTTCATTACTGCCAGTTATGTAGATGATTCAGACTTACAAAAGAGGCCACTTTCTAAGTTGACAAAGGATATTGCTCAGCAGTTTGGATTGGAGGGATGAAATATTGCAAGTTCATGGTTCACAAACCTAATCTAACTTCTCCTTAAGAGCTTCTAAAGCGTCTGTGATATTGGTTTTTTTTGTCATTACTTTAACTTTTGATACCAGTTTATTCAATCTGTAACCCTCAATTTTCTGGCATTCAGTCTTCAATAGTTCGTTTTTTACCATTCTTATGCTATCGTTTACAGCTCTTTGGCGCATTAACTGCTGCACATTTTCGGTCAATACAGTCAAAGCCTTGATTTTTCTATCCCAGAGATTATACTTGTCGTAGCCAAACTTTTCAAGTTGAGCCTCCGAAAAGTAGAAGAAATGAAGCTTTCTAAACAGCTTATTAAAGTCGGAAGTGTCACTAGATTTAGCATTTTTTAGGTCATAATACTTGATCTTCAGTCGCTTTCTACCTACTTTATGCACACTTGAAGAAATATAAAACTTGCACTTCTGCATGTATACAGGATAAGAACTATATCCAGCGATTGAGGAAAAAAGGGACGCAACCAATCTTTTTCTATCTTCATTGAAAAATTTGAGATAACCAGGGGCTTCAATTTCGTCATTACGAATCGTTTCCCAATCTGGTATATCTGGAGCGAATCCCTGAACAACATTGAACAACTCCCCTTGATTCACTTTATGGGCGCAGCATATGGCAAAATTTATCGGTGTAAAACCAGTAACATGTGCTAATCCAAGTACATCGAATACAAAATGGCTTGCTTCATGGAATGCAATCTCTTTTCTAAACTCATTAGCTTTTACAATTCTTTCCTCATAAGGAAGTTCTGGTTTTTCAAAGCCAGGAATGCCGAGGGATTCAAGAGCAAAGGAGAAGTCACTGTCCATTTTTTCAAAGTTTAGATCGTAGGAAATAGGCAAATACCATCATTCTTCAGGAGTATTTTTGAAGACACTCACATATCTTCCCAAAATAAGCATCACGACTTTCCCTATTAAAAAAGAAATTGCTCAATTGTCTGGTGCTCAATACAACCCTTTTTTCATCCTGGTTTTCGAAAACTTTAAGCTTCATGTTCTGCTCAGAAAAGGCATCAGTTATTTTTACCCCAAATCGTTCTCCAATTTCTTCATCACTCAGGTAATTGCCTGCTGCAATAATGGTCATAGGGAAAGATTTGAAGAAGGAATGCGACATAAATTTTTTCCTCGATTGGTTGCTTTGATTTCCCTGGCTCTTTTTTGATACCTCATGATTTATTTCGGTGATGAAGGCCCGCGTAAAAAAAGAATTAGGGTAGTCTTCCAACTCAGGAAATAGCTTTTTGGCCAAAAGTTGGTACTGGTTCCAAGTGTTTCCACGGCGGGGCTTATCGTGATAAGGGAGTAATGGGTTTTTAAAAGTGGTAGGATTTTCAAAGACGTAACCCAAATCATCTATACCTTCTTCAATTATTTTTTGCCATTGATATGGATTTAAGGTTGATTCGACTTTCATCGCCTCTTTCCCGTACGCTGTATCTTTGTCTATGGCTTTTTCCTGGCCTATCACTAACAATGGTGCATTGGGGTTCCCGAAGCCAATGTAAAACGGATTTGGTTGTTCCCATCCTTCTCTGGAAAAATAGCTATCGCTTTCTGTAACTGCAATTTTTACGAGTTCTTGAAATGCTGAATTGTACATTTTATATGGGTTTAAAACTTTAAACCTTATACGGATTCGGTATCAAAATGTTGCAATTCAATTCTTCACAAACACCCATAGCTTGCGCTCTATCCCAATTCCCCCTATCTTTACCCCACACAAACCGCCACTCCGGCACCATCTCTCCACGAAGCACAGTCTCCTGTTCCGGTCTCGGAACCTAAATTTTCATAGCAAAGCACCCGCCTGCGCGCAGCACAGGCCCCCATTCATCATTTATCACTCATCATTCATCATTAAAAATATTTGCTATGAAAACCACCCATTTCACATTCCCCCTCATCCTGGCCTTTACCGCCTGCACTACTTCCACCTTCGACCCCGGTCTCAACACCGCCACCGCCGACCAGGAGCGAACCTACGCCGATTGCAAGGCCCAACTCTACCAGCCACCCCAGCGCATCATTTCCGGCCAGATGGACTGCCCGAATCCCTGCCTTTACACCCACGAAGGCTACATCAACTTTGCCAAAAACGAACTGATGCTCAACTGCCAGAAGTACCCCCTGCACAGCCCCAACCTTACCGTCTGCATCGATTCCACCCGCTCCTTCAAGCACGATGGTTCGCCTAATAAGCAGATTCTAGTTATCACCAAAAACTTCGCCGCCTGGTGCCAGGATGCTGCCTTCCGCTTCTACCAGCAAGACACCCAAGCCAAGCCTACCTACGTCATGCACATCGAAGAAGGCGACCTTAGCTACGGTAGTGTAGGTTATATCATTTTCCAGATGGAGGACGCTTTCTGGCAAAGCTTCGATCCCTCCAAGTCTTTCAGCTTCCGCTTCATGGCCAAGAAGCCGCTCAAAATGGGTGGCACCAACCTTGGCCAACAACCTTTATAAAACTCGGCAGAGTAGGGGAGGAGCCCACCCTAAGATGCCCTTAGATGCCTGAGGTGGTTCAAAAAAACGCTTCAGTGCCTCTTCGGTTTCTTCAGTTTCTTAGGTGGTGAAAACCCTAAGCCCTGCGCCAGCAGGGCCCACTTTCCCCCCTAAGCCCTTTTCCTTACCCCCACCAGAAACCCTAAAAAAACGCTTAAAAAATTTGCAAATCGTTATAAAAACATTATTTTTGTTTAATTTTTAACATAAAGCTATGAAATTAACACTTTCCACCTTTGCCGGTCACCCCCGTGACCCTCAAGGCCATTCTGCCCATTTCCTTTGGCTCATCTCCATCTGTCACCTCCACGCACCGTAAAGCGGCTGCATACGGTTGCTGAGCGAAGTCGAAGCGCAGCCCTATTCGTCCCTCATCATTCGAAAAATTCGTCATTCTCACCCCGTCCAAGTCGCTGCAGCAGCCATTTTTCACTTTTCACTTTTCATTTTTCACTTTCCCCCCGGTTCAAAGAAACCTCCAAAGTTCCTTCTCTTGCCCCACCGCAAGTCGGAGCTTTGGCCAAGAAGCATTGCTATGAATATTAAGGTTGTTTAGTTGTAGGCGAGGCTAAAGGTCTCGCCTTTTTTGTTTCAGATTAGCCAATAGATCGAATTTGGGGTGGTCAAAACATGAAAAAATGCTCGTACAATAATTAATGAGCCATTGATCGATCATTGGACTTGTTATGTACCTGTTAAACCCTCAATGATGCTAGTTTCATATTACCATTCTATATAATTTTGCCCTCAGAAGTCTATCACTCAAAACCATTGAATATGAAAAATGTATTTGCAACATTGTTAACACTGGCTGTGTTTGGCTTAACACAAGGGTTAACTGCACAAACTGCGCAAGCAGCAAAGGATGAAGTAAAAGTAGTCACTGTCAAAGTAAGTGGTGTTTGTTGCAATGGCGATCTAGCTACCATCAAAAAGAAACTGGTCAACCAGGAAGGAATTGATGAAGTGACTGCCGACAATGCAAAAAAAGAAGCCACCAACATCAAGGTGAAATACCATACGGCCCTTGTTTCTGAGGCAAAAATCCGCAGTTTGATTGAAAAAACTGAAGGTTGTGAAAACGATGGCGAACTGCCTTACAAAGTAAAAGCGGTTACTTATTTGTCCCCACAATAATAAACTTCCAGATACCTATACGCCGGATGCATGGTCATCCGGCAAAATCAACTTTCCATGCGCTTATTGTTGCTGCTCACCTTTTTGGTGCCGTTCTCACTCTTTGGCCAATCGATCAAAGGCAAAATTTTTGGTGAAACACCTTCGGGCAACGAAATTTTGCCTGGTGCCACCCTTACCCTTTTGGGCACTACTCAAGGTGTAGTAAGTAATGAATTTGGCGTTTTTGAACTTACCGTACCCAATGCGGACGAAGCCAGGTTAATGGTTTCTTTTTTAGGCTTTCAAACCGATACTGTAGCTGTGCAAGGCCGCTCTTATTTTTCCATTTACCTCAGCCCCGACTCAAAAAACCTCGAAGCTGCTACCATCGTCGCGAAACAAGGCGGCTCTTTTATCTCTGCTTTACAAGGCATCAAGGTGGAAGTCATCAACCAAAAAGAACTCACCAAAGCAGCCTGCTGCGATCTCGCAGGTTGTTTTGAAACCCAGGGCACCATTCAGGCCCAAACCACCAACCTGCTGCTCAACAGCAAAGAACTCCGCATCCTGGGCTTATCAGGGACCTACAATCAAATTCTGGTGGACGGCATGCCGATGATTTTGGGCAGCAGCTTCACGTATGGCATCAGCAGCATTCCCGGCACTTTGGTGGATCAAATTTTTGTGGCCAAAGGTGCCAATTCCGTTTTGCAGGGATTTGAAAGCATCAGTGGCCAGGTCAACGTGGTACTGAAAGACCCTAAACCCGACAAAGAAAAAGTCCTGCTCAACGCCTACCTCAATTCCTTTGGGGAAAAACACCTCAACGCCAATTTTTCGACCACTTTGGGCAAAAACTGGAAAAGCCTCACTTCTCTGCACCTGGTGCAACCCGCCAGCAAACGCGACCGCGATGAAGATACTTTTTTGGACTTGCCTTTGCTGACCCGCTTGGCCATTTACCAAAAATTCACTTTGGGCGACGAACAAACTGCTGGCTGGAGTAGCAAAATTGGCCTGCGTTATTTGGATGAAAAACGCATCGGCGGGCAAAGTGATTTTGACGCCAAACGTGATCAGGGCTCCAACCAAGTCTATGGTCAGGTGGTGCAATACCAACAACCCGAGTTGTACACCAAAACTGCATATCGCTTTAATCCTCAATCAAAAATATCTTTGATTGCCTCGGCTTTTCAGCACCAGCAATCCGCTTGGTTTGGCGTTACGCAATACGAATCCAAACACCTAAATGCCTACGCCAACCTGCAATACGAACAACTTTGGGCGCAAAAACACGACCTGAAGTTTGGCTTCAGTTACCGCCACCTCAACTTGGCCGAAAGCATCCGTTTTTCCAACAATGACCTGGAGCGTACCTTTGCCGGCGACTACCTGCGCCAGGAACGTACCCCAGGGATGTTTGCCGAAAACGTCTTCAATTTTGACCAATTCAGCATCATTGCCGGAGCCAGAGTCGACCACCATCGGCAGTTTGGCTGGCAATTCGTACCCCGCCTGACCCTGCGCTACAATGCGGGGGATGCCACGGTGATCCGCGCCAATGTAGGCCGGGGCTTGCGTTCGGTCAACTTATTTGCGGAAAACATCTCTTTGCTCATCAGTTCACGCGACATTCAATTTGCGGAAAAACTTGATCTGGAAAAAGCCTGGAATACAGGCATTAACCTTACGCATACCGCCAGTGGGGAGAATTTAGTCGCAACTTTTTCAACGGATTTGTACCATACTCGCTTCCAAAATCAAATTTTTCCCGATTACGATAGCGACCCAAGTTTGGCCATTATCCAAAATTTTCGGGGTACTTCCATTTCCAATGGCTTCCAGTTCGACGCCAAGTTTGTGGTAGCTAAAATTTTTGAAGCCAAGTTTGCCTACAACTTTCTGGATGTGTACCGCCGCACTGGAGAACAGAAAATCCAGTTGCCTTTTAATGCGAAGCACCGTTTGATGGCTGCTTTTTCCTACGAACCCAAAAACAAACAATGGCACGCTGATGTGAACATGCATTGGATGGGCCCACAACGTTTGCCCGATACACGATCTTTACCACAATCTTTCCAACAGCCTGAGTTTTCACGTGCTTTTTCAGTAGCCAATGTCCAGTTTACCAAAGTTTGGAAAAAGCTGGACCTATATGGAGGTTGTGAAAACCTTTTCGATTTCCGACAAATTCGCCCCATCATCAATTGGCAAAATCCTTTTGGTGAATATTTTGATACAGCTTTTGCCTGGGGACCTACGCGGGGAAGGGAGTTGTATGTGGGGGTAAGGATGAGATGGTAGCCCACAAGATGTTATACACTTGTTAAATCCCTAATTTTTAACACTAAATCCTAATTTTTTTGTCTTACAAGTTTAAAGATGTTACCTTTGCACCCAAATGATGA
>JAIXOO010000367.1 GCA_027486765.1 Saprospiraceae bacterium | reverse complement strand
GGTGTGGCTGGAAGGCTGGATGGAGCAGTCTTTTTGAGCCTGGAGGCTGAGGGAGAATACTACGATCAAGAGTGTAAGGATTTGGCGCATAGGTTTTTGTTTTGAGGGTTAATGGTATGAGAATAAGCCAGTTTTTGGGGTTTTGTACCCATGTTACTTCCTCCTCATTTCTGAGGATTTTTCCCCCCTCCCGTTTTGCGGTGATGTTTGGCGCAGCGGATTGATCGAACTTTGATCCATCAAACAATCGAGTTCGTTCATCCATCAATACCACCACCATGAAAAAGCAAATTGCTGCGCGCTACCTCTGGATATGTACCCTGCTTCTCGGATTGGGGGCTTTAAGCTGTGAAATCATGCCCGACCCTGATCAGGACATCAGCGATTTGCTGGAACAAACACTAGCGGAAGACAATGCCGATCTTTCCATCGTTCATAGCTGTGTCGAAAAACACCTGGAAGGCGATGATCACCTGCGCACTGCAGCGCTGCGCACTAAACTGTGGGCCGTTGGGCAAGTGATTCGGGTAAAATTCATGGATAGTTTGAGCAGTCCCCTCCGCCTGCGCATCGAAAAAGCAGCACGAGAATGGGAATTGTACGCCAATGTACGTCTGCAATTTGTACGCCGGGGCAAAGCGGAAATCCGCATCGGCCTGAGCCCTCGCGAAGGTTCCTGGTCGTACATGGGGCGGGATGCCTTGTACCTGGACTCTTTGTCCAAAACGATGAATTTTGGCTGGTTTACCGACCGGACGCCTGATTATGAAATTCGGCGCACTACGCTCCACGAGTTTGGGCATGCCCTGGGTTTGATTCACGAGCACCAAAACCCCTTGCAAAACATTCAGTGGGACGTCGAAAAAGTCTATACCTATTATGCCCAATCCCAGGGTTGGAGTCGACAAGACGTGGATCAAAACCTCTTCCGCAAATACAGCAGCAGCCAGACCCAGTTCTGTCGCTACGATCCATTGTCCATTATGCATTATTCCGTCCCCAAACAATTGACGCTGGATGGATTTGAAGTGCGCTGGAATTACCTGCTTTCAGTGGAAGACAAAAGTTTCATCGGGCGCATGTATCCTTTTAAAGGACCTCGGCTGACAACTTGCCCCTGATGAAAAATGACGAATCATTCAAATGACGAATGACGCTAAGGGCAACGTACCAACAATTCGTCATTCGTCATTCGAAAAATTCGTCATTCGTTAAGGATTTCTGAAGGAAACTTTAAAGTTATGTTTAAGTGGCATTCTGAAATGCTAAAATAAAATCCCTCAAACGTTCTAGGGGCATATTCGATTTCAAAACCAAAAAACAACGATAACAATGAGAACTTTGCAAGCAATAGTAGCGATCCTGACGCTGGTGACTTTTTCAACCTTTAACGCCCAAGCCCAAAAAAACAAAACCATCATCAACCCCAAAGTAGGCGTAAACCTCTCGGCCGTAGATGGTAACCTAGGCGATTTGCAAGCAGCGGCTAAAGTGGGCTGGAACGCCGGGGTAGACTTCCGGGTTGGCGGCAAAAAATTGTTCCTCAGCCCTGGTTTACATTTCAACAACTATACGGCTCGTTTGGTGAACGACATTGATACCGATACCCAGCTTAATTTTAAAGATGAAACGACGATCCAGGCACTGAAAGCTCCAGTGAACATCGGTTTCGACATCACGGGCAGAAAACAATTGCTCAACCTATACCTGAAAGGTGGGGTAACTCCAACGATGATCCTTGCGGTGAATGAAAAAGCAGGTATCCCCTTCAGCAAAGATGATCTCAAAACCTTTACCTGGGGTGCCAACGTCGGCTTGGGTATGGACATCACCATTCTGACCGTGGACCTGAATTATGAAATTGGGATGTCCGACTACTTTGCAAATACTACTGGCCGGAACAATGTGCTGACTTTGAGTGCGGGGATCCGGTTTTAAAGGTTGAAAGTTGAAGTGTTGAAAGGTTGAAGAGAGGCTACGGCAGCGACTCGGACACGATCTTGTCAAAACGCTGCGGTCCCCTCTTCAACTCCTCAACTTCCCTACGATATATTTATCATGGCAATAATCAGTGTGCGAAAATGGGACCACCTGGCGGAGTGCGCCAGGTGGCTTTTTTGTTTTTAGTAAAACCCGGTCTAAAAAAAATAGGATGCAGGCACACCAAGCACCTGCATCCATTTATTTCAAAGCCGAAGGCTTTATATCAAAACCCGATTAATAGCAAGGGTTCTGCTTCAAGTTTTTGTTTGCGTCGATCTGCTGACGTGGGATTGGCCACAACTGCTTACAAGGTTGAGAAGCTGGTTTCCACTGACGAGCTGCATCGTATTTGTTGAAACGGATCAAGTCCGAACGACGCCATGCTTCGAAGAACATTTCGCGACCACGCTCAGCCAAAAGGTTATCGGCAGTCAGTGCAGTGTAGGCTGGTTGGCCTGCACGAGCACGAATTTGGTTAACCAAAGCCAATGCAGTTGCATCACCAGCGCTCTTGCGCCACAGCGCCTCAGCTTTAACCAGCAGGATATCCGCATAGCGGAAAATCTGGAAGTCAGTGCTCAGGTTAGGTGTAGCACCCTGAGGGAATTCAAACTTACCTACCCGTACACCCGCTTGACGCTGGCAGTTGGGGAAGTGAGCGTTGATCTCAGG
>JAIXOO010000282.1 GCA_027486765.1 Saprospiraceae bacterium | reverse complement strand
TTATGGACGATGAAGAACTGGGAGTAATTCCTATTTTTTGACTTAACGACCTGTTGATTTACCCATTCATATTTGTAACCATCCTCTTTGCTGAGGTATCTATTTTGAAAATCGGCCCAGGAAAGTACCCGGAGCTTGCGTTCAGGTTTGCCCTGCGCTCCAGTTTTATTTTCAGCATTGGGTAATGAAACGGTATTGGCTGACATTATCCTTTTTTTACAAAAATAGTGGATTCTTCTTCAAAGTGCAACCCAATCACACCTAAAACAACTCCGCCTGCACCCCACTACTTTCCACTTCCGGCAACTCCCCTACCCCAGCCTTCGGCAAAATCGTTGGCAAAATCCGCTTGATCAACCGCAGTCGTTTGCTGTACAGTTGGCGGGTCTCGTCGTAAATGCCGTAGTGATCCAGTTTATCGATGCGCACCCCGCCAAAGCAGTGGATGACCTTACCTTCGGGCATGAGGATACCCACGTGGCTGATGCGGCCCTGGTTGTTTTCAAAAAAAGCCAAGTCTCCTGTCTGGGCATTTTCGATGAAGTCGATGTTCTCGCCGATTTCGATTTGTGCGGCGGCTTCACGGGGCACTTTGTAGCCGGCCATTTGGAAAACCATTTGCACCAACGCCGGACTATCCATCCCAAATGGTGAACGACCACCCCAGAGAAAAGGCGTGTTCAGGTAACGTTTGGCCAGTTTGACAATAAAATCGGCGCTTGGCTTGAAATCACCGGGCGCTACTGCCTGGCCACTGAAGGTATAAAACACCTCACCTAGACGAAACCGGATGCCGTCGAACTCGGGCAAACGGGCGCCCATGGTGATGGGAATAAAATGATCGGTGCCCATGACGGGTTGTACCAATTCAAGGCTATAGGAAAAATGCGTGTTGAAACGTTCAAATTCGGATGGGGTAATGGCCTTGAGTTGGTTGGTTTCTACCCAACCGATAAAATTGTCGCAGGAGGCGCGTACTTTACACCACTGTTTGCCTTTTTCCTCCATGACCTCCACCGTTTCACCAAACAACAATTGGGAAATCATCTCGCTGCGCTGAGAGGGGGAATGCCGCACTGGCACAACGCTCAGTGGACAAATGGCTAAATGAAGGTGGCGTTTGCTTTCCAAAGGCAATGGATATTCGTGGTCGTACATCTCGTAAAGACGCACGGCCGTGCGTCTCTACACATGGTTAACATTCAAAAATAATAAAAATTGCTGAATACCGTTGTGAATGGGGAAAGTAAAAACATAAACCAGCCCCAAATCCCAAAAAGCCGAGTTGATTCGGTACTTTTGTATCCAATTTTAAAGAATACTCCTATGCGAAAACAATACGCGGTAATGGTTTTGGCCTTATTGGTGATCTTCACCAAACTAACTGGTCAGGACTCCCATTTTTCTCAGTTTTATGCCTCTCCTCTGTACCTCAATCCCGGTTTGACGGGGGCTTTTAATGGCAAATACCGGCTTTCCACCATTTATCGCGATCAGGGACGCAACCTGTTGGACGAGCCCTACACCACCTTTTCAGCAGCTACTGATTTTCGTTTTGATGTGGGTTCAAAAGGTAAGGATGCTGCGGGTTTGGGCATGATTTTTTTAAATGACCGCAGTGCCTCGGTCAATTTTTACACCAATAGCATCGCCATTTCAGGGGCTTACCACAAAGCCTTGAACCGTTATGGCGACCAATACCTTTCGCTCGGGGTACAATTTGGCATTGGCCAACGCAACATCAACTATGAAAACCTAAGTTTTGAAGACCAGTTCAACGGCCAGGATGGTTACACCGACCCTACCGCCGAGGTTTATCCATTCAACAACTTTGGCTATGGTGACATTGCAGTGGGTCTCAATTATACTTATGCGCCGGGCGACAAACTGGCGGTTTATGCCGGAGCAGCCATGCACCACGTGCTGGAACCACAGATCAGCTTTTATGCCCGTGAAGAGGTAGAAGAACGCCAAAACGACAATCGGCTGTTTCGCAAATATTCAGCTTACATCAACTTGCAATACCCGATCAACAACCGGGTACAGTTTTCACCCCGCATCCTGGGGTACATTCAAGGGCCACACCTGACATTTAATGCTGGAGGGAATTTCCGGTTCTTGGTGGATGACATTGCTGGAACAGCCTTGCACCTGGGTGGCTGGGTACGCCCGGTGCGCAATTTTACCAATCGATTTGTACCAGATGCAGTGATCCTGATGACCGGAATAGAATACAATAATTTCCTGATTGGGGTCAGTTATGATGCCCGTTTGGGCAACCTGGCCAGTTCGGGCCGTCGCTTGGGCGCATTGGAAATATCCCTGGCTTTTTTGGGGAATTATGACAATGAGACGGTGTTGTGCCCTAAGTTTTAGAATGGGTTTAGGAAGGTCGAGAAAGGTTGAGAAGGTTTAGGCTACCGCAGCGACTTAGACAAGGACATTGTCAAAATTGCTGCGGTAGCCTAAACCTTCTCAACCTTCCTCAACTTCCCTCAACCTCAAAAAGGTACATTCTCCACAATCTCCAATCCGTATCCAATCAGTCCGACTCTCCGCCGGGGATGATTGGTCAATAAGCGCAGTTTGCAGATGCCGAGGTCGCGCAGGATTTGCGCACCTACGCCAAAATCGCGCTGGGTCATTTCGTTGCGGATTTTCATTTCTTTGCCTTGCTCCCTTTGTTGCTGTAGTTGTTGTAAAGCGGCCAACAAGGCTGCGTCTCCTTTTTCGGATTGCCGCATGAACAAGACCACTCCTTTGCCTTCCTTTTGAATGGCCTGGATCGCCTGATGGTGCTGAAGGCCCTGGTCTTCAAACAAGTTGCCGATGATGTCGCCAGCCTCGGAGGAAGAGTGGACACGCACGAGGATGGATTCATCTTCAGTCCATTCGCCATGTTTGAAGGCCAAATGGACATCCCCGCCAGGAATTTGTTCAAAAGCAATCACTTCAAATTCTCCAAAACGCGTTGGCAATTGTACTGAGGTAACCCGTTTGACCAAACGTTCGGTTTGCATCCGGTAGGCGACGAGCTCATCGATAGAGATGATTTTGAGGCCAAAGCGAAGGGCAATTTTATACAAATCTGGCAAACGAGCCATCGTCCCATCTTCGTTCAATACTTCGACCAATACCCCAGCGGGATACAGGCCTGCCATTCGAGCCAGGTCGATTGCGGCTTCGGTATGACCAGTGCGGCGTAATACCCCGCCCTGTTTGGCACGCAGGGGGAAAATATGTCCCGGACGGGCGTAGTCTGTACTTTTGGTATTCGGATCCACCAGGGCACGAATACCCGTAGCACGGTCGTAAGCAGAAATCCCGGTGGTACAGCCGTGCCCGATCAGGTCGATGGAAACGGTAAAGGCCGTTTCGTGCAGGGCGGTATTGGAGGAGACCATCATGGGGAGGTTGAGCTCATCAGCACGACGCTCGTCCAATGGGGTACAAATCAAGCCACGGCCGTGGGTGGCCATGAAGTTGATGATTTCGGGGGTTACAGTTTCAGCAGCGCAGATGAAATCGCCTTCGTTCTCGCGGTCTTCATCATCGACTACAATGATGACTTCCCCTTTCCGAATGGCTTCAATGGCTTCTTCTACGGTATTGAGTTGAATGTTGGTTTCGATGGTCTGAGCTTCCATTTTGCGATATAATGGTGATATAAGTACCAGATCACCATTAATCAATGTTATTTGAAGGGCAAATTTCAATCCATACTGCGTTAAAAAGCCTCGCCGTAGCCCAGCTATGGCTGCGTTTTTTGCCTTGTCTGGATTGAAATTTGCTCCTTCAAATAAACATCATTAATGGTGATCTGGTACTTGGGATTAAAACCCAATTTTACTTTTTTCTCCTTGTTGCAGTTGCTTTTTAAGGGCAGCCATACGGATGGCGGTTGCACCTGCTTCTACCCCTTTATTGCCATGTATCCCACCAGCCCGGTCAAGGGCTTGTTGCTCGTCGTTGGGGGTGAGCACGCCGAAAATACAGGGAATATTGATGGCAATGCTCAAGTTGATCAAACCCATTGCCACACTGTTGTTAATGTACTCGTTGTGGTTGGTTTCCCCTTTGATGACACAACCGATAGCCACGATGGCATCCAGTTTGTGGGCACCAGCCAACATACGGGCAGCTGCAGGCAATTCAAAAGAACCAGGCACTTGTACCATGTGGATGTTTTCCTCTTTGGCACCGTGTTTGAGCAAGGTATCCAAGCAGCCCTGGTACAAAGCATGGGTGATCTGGGCATTCCAGTCCGCTACTGCGATACCAAAGCGCAAATCAGCTGCGGATGGCAGGGTATCTTCGTCGTAATGGGAAAGATTTTTGAGGGCGCTAGCCATGTATTGTAGTTTTGGGTTCCAGGGTTCCACGGTTCCAAAGTTCCAAGGTTGTGTCCGGTCACTGAGCGGAGTCGAAGTGCCGGGCACAACCTTGGAACTTTGGAACTTTCGAACTTTCGAACCTTTTTTATAAGGAACTAAAAAAGGCAAGAAAGCACAATGGCCTTCTTACCTTTTTCCAAACAAAGTGACCTTTGGAAAAGATTATTTTCCTTCCAAAAAGATCAAATATTTTTCGGCATCCTGGCCCTCTGGGGCACTAGGATATTCGTTTTTCAACTCTTCGTAGTACTTGCGGGCAGCCGCGATGTCATTGTCCTTTTGCGCGAGCATGGCCAAACGCTTCAGGTAAAACGGCGTCAGCAAATCGTTTGCTTTAGCATTTACTGCTTTTTGGTAGTAGCTCTTGGCGCTGGCGAAATCCTTCATTTCGGAATAAGCATCACCCAGTGCACCATTTTTCATGATCGGCATCACACTTCCTTTTGGGCTAAAGTCCTTGAGGTAGCTGATGGCTGCTTCGTATTTGCCCAGGTTCAACAAACAAACGCCAGCGTAGTAGTTGGCCAGGTTTGCTGCGGGTGTACCCGAGTAATCTTCAATGATTTGAGGGAACCCTTTAAAGCCGCCGGGCAGGGTTTTCAACATTGCAGTAGCGAAAGAATCGCGTTCAAACAAACGTTCCGCCTGGCGCATTTGCTCCACGGCTTCTTTTTGCTGAGAGCCTACATAAACTTTCCAAGCGATAAAACCTATTATGAGCACTGCCACTGCAGCACCTGCAATCATCAAAGGTTTACGAAAACGATTCAACGTGTCCTGTGCACGGTCGCGAACTTCTACAATGTCCACCAAAACCTCGTCTTCTGGCCGATTCGCAGCCTTAGGAGCAGCACCCCTGCGCACCTGTCTTCCTTTTGCCATTTTCTGTCTTTGTTAGCTAGTTATATTTAATTAGCAGATCACAACTGATGGTGATTTGCCAATTAGGAACGCAAAAATAAATAAAGTTTTGTTTCCCCCCCTATTAAAGACAAAAAAATACGGCGACAGCTAAAAAGCTATTGCCGTATTTGTCTATTGTTTTGAATTTGAGCCCTTAGAACTTGGTTAATAATTGATGTAAGGGTAGTCAGATTCGGTGTAGTTGTCGGTGTAGAGCTCCGATGCATCTGGATAAGGAGAGTTTTCCGCAAATTGTACACAATCCTCGATCTCTGCCTTGATCTTGTCCTTGATGGCTTGAATCTCTGCTTCGGTAGCGATATTTCCGCTCAGGATTTTTTCCTCGGTCACCTTGATGGGGTCACGATCCTGATAAGCTTGCACTTCTTCTTTGGTGCGGTACTTGGCCGGGTCGGATACCGAGTGGCCTTTGTAGCGGTACGTACGGATTTCCAGGAAATACGGGCCTTTACCCTCGCGAATGTGCTCAGCTGCGCGTGAAATGGCTTCGTGTACCGATTCAGGGCTCATGCCATCGACCGATTCGCTGGGCATTTCAAAACTCAAGCCGATCTTCCACAGCTCCTCCACGTTGGACGTGCGCTCTACGGAAGTTCCCATGGCATAACCGTTGTTTTCCACGATGTACAACACGGGCAGTTTCCAGGTCATGGCCATGTTGAAAGACTCGTACAAAGCGCCCTGGCGGGAAGCTCCGTCGCCAAACATGGTCACGCAGAAATTTTTGGTGCCTTTGTATTTCTCAGCAAAACCGATGCCCGTCCCGATTGGAATTTGTGCCCCTACGATGCCATTGCCACCAAAATATTTGTTGCTGGCGTCGAAGAAGTGCATAGAACCACCTTTACCTTTGACGATACCTGTAGCTTTGCCGTACAATTCTGCCATAGCCTGGCGAGAACTCACCCCTCTGGCCAAGGCGATACCGTGCTGGCGATAGGCAGTCACGATGCCATCTTGTTTGGTAATGGCCGACTCAATTCCTGCGGCAATGGCCTCCTGACCAATGTAAACGTGACAGAAACCGCGAATCTTTTGCTGTCCATACATCATCAGCGCACGTTCTTCAAAACGGCGGATGCGCAGCATCAATTCATACCAATAGAGGTATTGCTCTTTGCTGTAAGTGACCTTATTGCTGCTTTTTTTGGCTGATGCTTTCTTTTCTACAACCGAACCCATGTGCACTGTATGTTTAGGAGTGGTTTAAAAATTTGGGTTGACGCCTTCATTTCAAACCTTCTCTAGCGAAATTTCGCTATGTTTGTTGAATAGTCGAGCTAAAGATAAGGCAAATATATATCTTCCGACAAAAGTGTCTGGCAGATTTTTATTTTTACCTTCAACGCCCGAATTACCATAAAGTTGAGGAAGGTTGAGGGAAGTTGAGAAGGTTTAGGCTACCGCAGCGTCATTGTCAACGATACTGCGGTAGCCTAAACCTTCTCAACCTCACTCAACCTTCTCAACCTGTTCAGTAAAGTTCACACACAATGTACCTCGAACGCATTGCTTTAGCGAATTTTAAAAATTACGAAAATCAAAAGCTTGACTTTTCCACCCGCTTGAATTGCCTGGTGGGCAACAATGGTATGGGCAAAACCAATCTGCTCGACGCCATCTATTATTTGTGCATGGCCAAAAGCCACTTCAACCTGGCCGATACTGCCATCACCCGGCA
>JAIXOO010000119.1 GCA_027486765.1 Saprospiraceae bacterium | reverse complement strand
GGTCAAGACATTGAAAAAATAGACGCCGAGGCAATGCGCCAATTGCGCCGGGAATTACAAATTGTATTTCAGGATCCTTATTCCTCTTTAAATCCACGCTTACCCGTAGGTTTAGCGATCACCGAACCGATGAAAGTGCACGGCATTGGCAGCAATGACCAGGATCGGGTGGAGCGATGCATTGCACTTTTGGAGCAGGTGGGTTTGCAAGCGGAGCATTTTACCCGCTACCCTCACGAGTTCTCTGGTGGACAGCGCCAGCGGCTTTGTATCGCCCGGGCACTGGCCGTTCAACCGCGTTTTTTGGTGTGCGACGAGGCAGTTTCCTCTTTAGATGTCTCTGTACAAGCCACTGTACTCAATCTCCTCAAAGATTTACAGGCACAACAAGGTTTGACCTACCTGTTTATTTCCCACGACTTGGCCGTAGTCCGCTTCATGTGCGACGATATTATGGTGATGAAAGATGGTATTATTGTAGAGAAAGGACCTGCAGAACAGGTTTTTGAAGCGCCTGCGCATCCTTATACGCAGGCTTTGTTGGAAGCTTCGCGCTAGGGGCCATAAAAAAATAAGTGCTTCATTTTGCCAAAGGATTAGATGAGTAAACGGTTCATTTTAAGTTTCTTATCTGATCCTTTGGCTCAGGGGAAATGAACACTTATTTTTGCCCCACTACTCAGGTCGGGAACTTTTTTGGGCGAAAAGCCATTCTCCCTGCAAATCTTTTTTATATCCCTTTTTATGGCAAAAATTCAAATTCGAGGCAAAGACTTAATGAAAATGGGGTACCCAGAAGGTCCCGTGATTGGCCTTTGCATCAACCTGATCCCCAAACATTACAAACGACATACCCAGCAACAAGTCGATGAACTCCTGCAATCCATTCTGGCGAATCCAAGTGATTATGCCGAGGATGCAGTACTGGGGCGCATTGTAGAAGCATTGGTGCAACCGGAAATCCAGGGACCAGTCCTGATTGACCTGCTGCCAAAGGCCAAAACTTACCCCGTTTTTGGCGCAGAAAAAATTGAAGCTGGCGCGATTCAACAAATGGAAACTGCCATGCGCCTGCCAGTTACGTACGCAGGTGCCCTCATGCCCGATGCTCACCAGGGCTACGGTCTGCCCATTGGCGGGGTATTGGCTACCGAAAATGCCGTGATTCCTTATGGTGTAGGCATGGACATCGGTTGTCGCATGTGTATGACCATCTACCCGGTCGAGCCCCAAGCACTGGACGCCAAACGCAGCATGTTTAAAAAACTGCTCTTGGAAAATACCCGCTTTGGGTTCAGCACTTTTGAAAAACCGATGGATGACGCCATTTTTGAGCGCAGTGAGTTTAGAGAGGTGCCCAAGTTGCGCTCTTTGAAAGGCAAAGCTTGGGATCAAATTGGTTCTTCTGGTTCAGGAAACCACTTCGTGGAGTTTGGCATCGTGGAAATCATGGATGAGCACAACGAGTTCAAGCTGCCCTTGGGCAAATACCTGGGCTTGATGTCGCACTCCGGTTCACGCGGATTGGGTGCTACATTGGCGCAGTACTACACCAAACTGGCCATGGAAACCTGCAACTTGCCAAAACAGGCTCAACACCTGGCCTGGCTCGACCTGGATAGCGAAGCTGGGCAAGAATACTGGATCGCGATGAACCTGGCAGGCGATTACGCCTCGGCTTGTCACCACCAGATTCATCACCGCATGGCAAAATCATTGGGGGAAAAATCCCTGGCCATTGTGGAAAACCACCACAACTTTGCCTGGAAAGAAATCCTGGCGGATGGCAAGGAATACATTGTGCACCGCAAGGGCGCTACGCCAGCGGGTAAAGGGGTGCTGGGGGTGATTCCAGGTTCGATGACGGCACCAGCCTTTATCGTTCGTGGCAAAGGCTCGGAAGACTCCTTGAACTCAGCTTCACATGGTGCAGGTCGCCAGATGTCGCGCCGTCAGGCCCTGGGAGCGGTGACCAAATCCGAATTGGATAAACACCTGCGTAGCCACGGAGTGGATTTGCTGGGAGGTGGCCTGGATGAGGCCCCATTTGCCTATAAAAACATCCATCAGGTGATGGCCGCCCAGGAATCGCTGGTGGAAACCATCGGTACCTTCCACCCCAAAATTGTCCGCATGGAAGGCGACTCGTAGGGGCAACCCTCGCGGTTGCCCTAGGTGGGATGGCACCTGGAAGGAGGCACCCGCAAGGGTTGCCGACACAAGGGCACCCGCAAGGGGCGCCCGTACGAGATGCAGGCCGCTACCGCATCAGCCAAGTATATGCCCCAGCAAATTCACTGGCCCAAAAAGCTTCATTGTGTTTGCCATCTTTGGGAAGAGCAGTATACAAGCGGCGTTTATTAAAGCCAGCTTCTTTGAGCACCTTGGCCATCCGTTGCATGGGCTCAACCATTTCGACCTGGCCTTCCAGTGCCCCGGTGAACAGGTAAATTTTGAGTTTTTTGGCCAGCGGCCCTTTCTTTTTTGCCAGCTCAAAAGCTGCTTCAGAATGCCAAAAGGATGCCGAAAATACTCCAGCGCGTCCAAATACCTGCGGGTACTCCAAGGCAGCATAAAAAGCAATCAAACCACCCATCGAAGAACCAATTACGGCCGTTGATTCTGGCCCTTTGAGGGTACGGAAGTGCTGATCGACATAGGGTTTGAGGGTTCCAACCATAAATTTGGTGTAAGCCACCCCTTCGCCCTTGCCAAAGCGGGGATGATCCCATGGCGCGTATTCAGTCATGCGTTTTTCGGCACCATTGTCGATGCCAATGACAATGCAACTGCGTTTGAGGGTGCTATCCAGGTGATTGAGGGTTTCGTCGATGCGCCATTCTCCGGCAAAACTGGTTTTGGCGTCAAACAAATTTTGCCCGTCCTGCATGTATAAAACTGGATAGCGCTTTTGGCTTTTGTCATAATCCAAGGGCAGATAAACCCAAATGCGGCGTTTGCGTTTGAGCTGGGGAATCTCAAAATCTGTGGCCAGAATTTTTACGTTCGGGGCAGCCGTGCTTTCCTGAAAATGGTGGGGTCGGGACAAACTTTGAGCAAAAGCCTTTTTGTTACGCATGCTGAGGCTACTTATGGTGCTTAAAATGATCAAAAAGAGGATGTTCATTGCGATGGTCGAGTTGGTGTAGGATGGTGCAAAGATACATTTTTGTCAGCCTTCCCTCAAAAGAAAGTAGCAAGGCATGAACTTGCCTATCTTTAAAAACAATATTTTTGATAAGCTAAAGAGTCCAGATTGACTAACTCCAATTTTCCAACTTATGAACAGACGCAAGCTTAAAACTCTCATGATAAATCGACTACCCTTGTTTTGTTTTTGCCTGTTTTTTGCAACCCAAGTTTTTGGACAAGCCAAATTCAACTGTGACAGCCTTCTTAATTTTTTGGGTCAAAGGAATAACCACGGAGATCGATTTGATGAGATTGCTAAAATATTACCTGGGCTTGATTTGGAAACATGTGTTTTGGAGAATAATAATTCTGCTAAAATCAATGACGAATTAATTCATAATTTATATAGCCTTATTCATCATTGCAAAGATAAAAAGAGGATCCCCTTATTGATGATTGAGCTAAATCCACGCTTGGATGAGGGGCTGCAACATTCCAATAATCAACTTTTGGTAATTTATGCCTCAAGATCTGGTTTAGGGGATGAAGAAGTATTGAATAAAATCAAACAAAATTTCAAACTTGAAACCTATTACCGCTTGTTTTTTGGCTTTAAAAAGAAGCTATCCAATGGTCAAAAAAGGGAAGCTGAACAAGTTTTTTATCACCAGGAGACTGTGGATAGTCATACTAGAATTGTTGAAAGTAAAAAATGGTTAGCTGCTCTTTTATTGGCTACTGAGAACCACTCGGATGCAGAAAATTATTTACTTGAAACCGTTCAGACCGCAATCAGCAAAATCAAGAAAAAATACGAACGGTCACTTATTTATAAATATGGATATGACTTAGTTCATACCAAAAATAATCTACTGGTCAACTACATTGTTGACGAATTTTTAATGGGCGACTATGAATGGTGGGATTGGGATACAGGCTATTCTGATTTTGAGGCTGGACGTGAAATTCTTTCAAAGGTAATCGATACTCCCATTTTTGCTGAAACCATCATGCTGGAATATAAAGTTCAAAAACAGCACATTCGGAAGTGGTTCAAGGAACATCGGAACAATTACACCTTTAAACCTTAAACCAAAAATTGTAAGATAGTATGTTCCAGTAAAATCGCTTATTTTTGCATCATGGCCAAATACGATGAAAAATCCCTGAAGGATGTACTCCTGGAGATGGTAAACCGATACCGCCTCAAACAAGGCATCAGCGAAGCCCAGATCAAGGCAGCCTGGTCGCGTTTGATGGGGCCATCCATTGTTCAGCATACCACTCAGATTCGAGTGATCCGCAAAAAAATGTACTTGATGATTGATTCTCCTTCCTTGCGGCAAGAGCTGTTTTATGGGCGGGAAAAAATTCGCAAGATGCTCAATCAGGACTTGGGGGAGGATTATTTGGAAGAAGTGTTTGTTAAGTAGTCTTCAACTTCACAAAAAGGTCCCAGGTCACAATTCCTACACATACCGAGATGTTTAAGGAATGTTTGGTGCCAAATTGGGGGATTTCCAGGGCGCCATCAACAATGTCCATCACTTCATCCGCCACGCCGGTCACTTCATTGCCAAATACCACGGCAATTTTGCTGTTTTTGTTGGGGTGAAACTGTTCCAAAGAGGTGCTGTTTTCGGCTTGTTCCACCGCCCAAATTTGCCAGCCTTCAGTTTGTAATTTTTGAACAGCCTCGGTCGAATCTTCGATATACTCCCAATCCACCGAATCGGTAGCACCAATTGCAGTTTTAAGGATTTCCTTGTGCGGGGGCTGGGCTGTAATGCCGCAGAGGTAGATTTTTTGCAAGGCGAATCCATCCGCAGTCCGAAAGGCAGAACCGACATTGAGGGCGGAACGGACATTGTCGAGGACTAAAATTAGGGGTGTCTTTTCTTGGGTTTTGTAGGCTTCAACGCTGCTGCGTTCTAATTCCAGGATGTTTTTTTTGCGAAAAGCCATTGAAAATTAAGGTTTTGTAAAAATTTAAATACGCCGTCCTTGCTTATGAGCATCGTAGATGCACAAGCTAAGGTGTCCTAAGGTGCCTAAGGTGGTTCAAATTAATTATTTCTTAAGTTTTTAAAACCAAATTAGACTCATTTTTGAACCACCTTAGGCCCCTTAGGACACCTTAGCAAGTATGCGCCTTCGGCGCTTGCAAGGTTAGGTAGGGCGCTAAATTTTTAGGGTTTTTTAAATAGTATAGTGGATAAGCCTGCTTTCTTCAAGGTCAATACCCGAGTCCACGTTTCAAAAAGCAATTTCCGGTCTTCATCCGAAAAATCATTCATCACGCTGGAGAAATAAACGTACTCATTTTGTGCCAAATCTAAAGGACTAAATCCATCCTGCCGAGCATTCAAGTCGCGCCAGTACAAGGGTCCGATTTCGGGGAAGGTGGTTCCAACCGTTTTCAGTGGAATACCTTGTTGGTCCAAATACTGGACCAATTCCTTTCGCAAAGCAAAATGCGGCCAATGTGCAGGAGTACTATCCCAGCCTTGAGCGATCCCAGAGGGATACACCCAAAAATTTCCACCAGCGAGCCCCAACATGACCAGTCCCAGGATGATCGATTTGACTTTGATTTTGAACTGACGCTGCTCCAAGAGCATGAAAAAAGACAGGTGTAAAGCCAAATAAAATGGCAACAAATACCGGTGGGCACTCACCCCTTGGAACAGCAAAAAATGGGGAATTTGAATGAGCAAGGTGATGACGACCAAAGCGAAAAAGGGGATTGATTTTACAACCTTAAACTGTTTGTAGCCCAACCACAAAGTTGTCAACACCAAAAACACGCGCCCGTAATCGGCAATTCGCCAGGCCAGCACGAATCCATTTTTTAGCATCCCTTTAAATCCAACCACCGTAAAACTCTCCCGCCAAGGCGAATCGGCATGGAACCCAACCCAGGATTTTGCCCAAGCGTGATACCCCAAAAAAGCCAGCGCCAATACGCCCGCCGGGATAAAAGGAAGTGCGCTGCGCAACCAATGACCAGGTTTACGCCAGTTGCGATTTTCAACAGATACAAGCTGGAAAAAGTACAAAGCCAATACGGCCATCATCCCACGCAAACTAATAATGGCCAAAACGAGGGAACAGAACAGCAGCAGCTTAGGACGTTTTTCTATAACCGCCAGTACACCCCAAATGAACAAAGCAAACAATGCCACATCAGGGCTGACCAGGGAAATTTGGCCCAGAAATACCGGATCGATGACGACAAGTAAAGGAAAGAACCGTGCTAAATGGCTATTGAAAATTTTACTCAGTCGAAATAATCCCAACAAGGTTAAAACAACAAAAGGAATTATCGCCAAATGACTCACCAGGAGCGATTGGCCAAAGCCCCGCCAACAAAGCGCCAGGTACATCCCAAACCCGCTGGGATGCCCACTATCAATAACATCAGGCAGCAAGAGGTATTTGAAATGCTGATCGTAATACCATTGAGCCTGGCGGGAGGCCAATTGGATGGTATCCCAAAAAAAAGGATGGCGACAGGAGCGGAGCCAGACGGAGATGGTGATAAAAACGGGAGCGATGCCTAAAAGAATCGCTCCCGTTTCCGGCCATTCTTTAGGCTGGAGTAAGGACTTTACTTTTTTCATGCCCTTTTTGAAAAGCCATTGCGGCCTTGATGAACTGTACAAACAGCGGATGTGGGTTTTCAACCGTACTTTTTAGTTCCGGGTGAAACTGTACCCCCACAAACCAAGGGTGGTCTTTGAGTTCAACTATTTCCACCAAGTTGGACACTGGATTGATGCCAGTGGCCAACAAACCTGCTTGTTCAATTCGCTCGCGGTAGTCGTTGTTGTATTCGTAGCGGTGGCGGTGGCGCTCACTGATTTTTGTGGTACCGTAGGCATGAGCAGCTTTGGATTTGCGTTTGAGTTCACATTCAAATGCACCCAAGCGCATGGTTCCACCCTTGTTGGTGATTTTTTTCTGCTCCTCCATCATGTTGATCACTGGGTCGGGGCCATTGGGGCTAACCTCGGTGGAGGCAGCATTTTCCAGGCCTAACACATGCTGGGCAAATTCAACCACCGCACATTGCATACCCAGGCAAATGCCGAAAAACGGGATGTGGTTTTCCCGCACGTATTTGATCGCCGCAATTTTGCCGTTGATGCCCCGTTCCCCAAAACCAGGGGCAACGAGTACGCCGTGCAAGCCCGCCAGTTTTTGCTCAATTTCCAGCGGGTCCCCTTCCAATTGCTCGGAGTGAATCGGCACCACTTTTACCTTACATTCATTGGCTGCTCCTGCATGTACGAAAGACTCGTGGATGGATTTGTAGGCGTCCTGCAACTCGTTGTATTTGCCCACCAAGCCGATTCTGACCTCAGATTTTGGCTTTTTGAGTTTGCTCAAAAAACTCTTCCAACGCGTAAGATCAGGCTCGCGGCGATCGGGTAAGCGCAATTTGGTCAGCACCGTTGAATCCAACCGTTCTTCCAACATCAACAGGGGAACATCATAGATGGTCTCTGCATCCATGGCCTCGATCACGGAATTAACATCTACGTTACAAAACAGGGCCAATTTGCGCCGGATGTCCATATTAATAGGATGTTCGGTGCGGCAAACCAGAATGTCGGGCTGAATCCCGGTATTGAGTAGTTCTTTTACCGAGTGTTGGGTTGGTTTGGTTTTGAGTTCCTTGGCAGCATTGAGGTAGGGAATCAGGGTCAGGTGGATGACCAGACAATTGTCAGCACCCAAATCCCAACGCAATTGCCGCAGGGATTCCAGATAGGGGAGGGACTCGATGTCGCCGACCGTGCCGCCCAGCTCCGTGATCACAATTTCAAACTGCCCGGAACTCCCCAGAACCTGCATGCGCCGCTTGATCTCGTCGGTGATGTGCGGAACGACCTGTACGGTTTTGCCGAGGTACCCACCTTGTCGTTCTCTTTCGATCACCGTTTGGTAAACCCGTCCAGTTGTGACATTGTTGGATTGCGAAGTTGGAACATTCAAAAAACGTTCGTAGTGCCCTAAGTCCAGGTCGGTTTCGGCACCATCGTCCGTTACGTAACACTCGCCGTGCTCATAAGGATTGAGGGTACCTGGATCGACATTGATGTAAGGATCAAATTTTTGGATGGTTACCGAGAAACCTCTGGCCTGAAGCAGCTTGGCCAACGAAGCTGAGATGATCCCCTTGCCCAAGGAAGAGGTGACACCGCCCGTAACAAAAATGTACTTGGTCATAATCAGTGAAAAGTGAATAGCGAAAAGTGAAAAGCGAAAAGGTTAGGCAGGATTTGTAATCTCTGCTTTTCACTTTTCGCTTTTCGCTTTTCACTTTGGTTGTTACGGGTCGTAAAGTTACGACAATTCAATTAAGGATTGTTAGCCTAGGGTGAAAATTACTTTACTACTTGGGGTTAAGAAATTGATAATCAGTGACAAAAAAAAGTGAGATTCATTTGGCGGGGTGAATTCTCAAAAAATTTACATAATGGACCGATAATTTACTTTGAGTTTACATAAAGTTAAATCAAACTTAATTCGACTCATGGCCGATGCCAGTTGCACTTGCTGTTACTTTGCACTCGAATTAAAGCACGCATTTTCATGAGATTCAACTACAGTCTTTCTTTGCAAAAAATTGTATTTTGCCTTACTCTTTTGCTTGGACTCTTCAGCAACCTCCTCGCTCAAAATAAACCAGGAACCATCGCCGGAAAAATCATCGACAAAGCTTCGGGTGAAGCTTTGATCGGAGCCACTGTGATGGTTGAAGGTTCCGATAACGGCACGGTCACTGATATCGAAGGGAATTTTACCCTGGAACTAACCCCTGGTACTTTTATTTTGGTATGCAGTTATGTTTCTTACCAAAATGAAAAGGTACAAGTAATTGCAAAATCAGGGGAGGTGACGAACCTGAATTTGACCATGCAGGAATCCGTCAGTGCCCTGGATGAAGTAGTCATTGTAGCTACGGTTGAAAAATCTAGCGCCTTGGCCCTGCTTACTGAGCGCAAAAATTCCGCCCAGGTTTCCGACGGTATCTCTGCGGATGCGATCCGGAAAACCCCTGACCGTACGACCTCCGATGTGCTCAAGCGGGTAACGGGTGCCTCGATCCAGGATGGTAAATTTGCCATCATCCGGGGCATGAACGACCGCTACAATGCTGGTTATCTGGATGGTGCCCTGTTGCCGTCTACAGAAGCCGATCGCAAAGCTTTTGCTTTTGACGTGGTGCCTGCCAGTTTGTTGGACAACCTCCAGATCATCAAAGCAGGTAGTCCTGATTTGGTGGGTGACTTTGGTGGTGGTGTGATCAAAATCAACACCAAGGCGGTACCTACCCAATTCACCCAAACCATTTCGATTGGTGCTCAAATGCATTCTTTGACCACGGGCAAAGATTTTCTCCAGTTCAAACGCTACAGTGGCGAAAGTTTGAACTTTGTAAGCAATGAGCGCAATTTGCCCACTTTTGGAGATAATGAACTGAAGTCGAATACCCAGTTCCCATCGGCTGCGCAAAGACAACAGTTTGCGACGATTAGTCAACGATTCAACAACGACTGGTCAAACGAAGTGCTATCGGCAGGACCGAACACCCGCCTTTCTTATTCTTTGGGCTTCCCAATTCGTTTGTCAGGCAATAAAAAGATTGGAGTACTTTTTGCACTCAACTACGCCAATACCCGTCGTTTTTCGGAAGGTACCATCAATTCCTTCGATGGTGCGGGGCAGTTGTCGAATTATAACGACAAAATTTCAAACCAAAACTTCAGCACTGGAGGCTTGTTGAATGTCAACTATGTTGCGGGTAAAACCCAGATCAGCTTCCGCAATTTGCTGAATGCCAACACTGACAATACCTCAATCAGTCGGATTGGGGTAGGGAACATTACTGATCAAATCCTAGTTCGCAATTTTGCCAATCAAATTAATTACAATGGATTGTACAACAGTATCTTATCTGTAAAACAAATCATTGGAGAGAATAACCTTACACTAAGTGCATCTGCCAACTACTCTAAAGTACGTCGCAGATTACCAGATTACCGCATTATCAATTACACGAATGTCGATCCCAGCGATGCCAACAATTATGTGGTCTCTACCGGAGACTTCTTCAACAGTAGTTCTGGTCGCTTTGTCTCAGACCTGAACGAGAGCTTAGCTGGAGGATCTCTTGAGTTGGCTAAGCAATTCAAGTCTGGTAAATCAGTCAGAACAGAGGTAAAAGCGGGTTTCTTCTATCAAGGACGTGATCGTGACTTTAGCAGTCGCAACTTCGTATACAACGGTAATCCTTCATCGAATACACAGAATCCTGCTACGGATTTGGCAACTGATAAAATCAGCGGAACTACCCTGTATTTACAGGAAAAAACATCGGACGATTTAGCCTTTTATGCTGGCAAGTCTAGCTTGACTGCGGTGTATGCGATGGCAGACCAAAAATTCTTTGACAAGCTCAGAGCCGTATATGGACTGAGGTATGAAGATGCCAACATAGAAGTATTCAATCAGAAAGTCAATACAGATGTGGCGAAGATCAAGCAAAGTATAGTTTTGCCTTCGATAAATTTGTCTTATTCCCTTTCCGAAAAGTCTAATCTTAGGGCGGCTTATTTCAGCAGTGTGAATCGTCCAGAGTTTAGAGAGTTGGCTCCCTTTGCCTTCTTTGTATTCGATCGCAATGCGGAAGTAAAAGGTAGTCCTACCCTTGAAATTGCCACACTAAATAATTTTGATTTGCGCTTTGAGTTCTTTCCTTCGGGAAATCAATTGATTTCGGTGGGTGGTTTTTACAAGACCATTCAAAACCCCATAGAGTTCGGGATTGACATCACCCAGATATTGACCACCTTCACCTATCAGAATGAAAAATCAGCAAATGTTTACGGATTGGAATTTGAGCTGCGGAAAAACTTTGATTTTCTGAATGGAGGCAAAGAAACAGGTTTTTTGCATGACCTCGTAATGTTCTCGAATTTAGCTTTGGTCCAATCCAAGTTGAGCTTTGATCCAGGATCTCAGGCTAAGCAGGACCGTCCACTGCAAGGTCAATCTCCTTACATCATCAATATCGGTTTGCAATATGAAAACCCAAGAACTGGCTGGTTTGCCAGTGCTGTACTCAATCGTGTAGGCCGCCGCATTGCTTTTGTTGGGGTCGATCCTAAGTTCGCGGATACCCGTCAGGATATTTTCGAACAGCCACGTACAGTAATTGATTTGCAAGCAGGCAAAAACATTGGCAAGCTTAACGTTAAATTAACGGCTGGTGACATTTTGCGCCAAGACTTGTTGTATTATCAGGATGCGAATCAAGATAAAAAATTCAGTGCGGAGAATGATCGAATCCTCTTCAACTTCACCAATGGATTCACCACTACCATAGCTTTGAGCTACGCATTTTAGAAAAATCATCGAATGACTATAAAAACGATCTAAGTGAAATTCAGTAACTTAGATCGTTTTTTTGTTGATGCTTAACATACAAACGCAGTTAAAATTAAAAAGGTTAACAAATTCGCAATGTAGGATTAACCTCGACTTAATCTTAGGACTCGAACTTTGGGTTGTTCTAAAAAACTCAAACGATGAAGAAGAATCTACTCATTCTGGTCATTTTCATTTCAACTGCTGTGTCCACTTTGCTGGCACAATCTACTTTTAAATTTATCCCAACGAGCTACGTTGGTGCACTTTCCGATGATCCAGCAAAAGACTGGACCAAGGGGTGGGCCAACTGGGATCCCAAAAACACCGTTTATCCCGCAGTTACCGATACTTCTACCTTGAATGGTATGCTGACAAGTTTGCCTGTACGTGGTGAAAAGGACCTGACGACTACCCTGACGCTTGATGCCAATCAGGTATATTTGCTGAAAGGCTTTATCGTGGTAAGAAGTGGTGGTAAATTGGTGATTCCTGCTGGAACGGTGATCCGTGGTCAGGCAGATTTGACCTCTAACCCACGCAACTACGCCTCTATTATAGTGGAACGTGGTGGACAAATCGAAGTGTTGGGCACTGCTGAGAAACCTGTCATTTTTACATCAAACAAACCAGTTGGTCAACGCGAACGGGCGGATTGGGGTGGTATTGTTGTTTCTGGCCGTGCTGTACACAACCAGGTAACTGCTGCAAACCTGAATAACTTCCAAATCGAAGGTTTCAACACCGTTACTTTTGACCCAAACTTGGGACGTGCAGGTGGATTAGACAACAATGACAACTCCGGTATTTTGCGCTACTTCCGCATTGAGTTTGGTGGTTTGGCTTTCGAAGTAAACCGAGAGATCAATGGCCTTACCCTGGGTGCAGTAGGTTCTGCGACTGAAATGCACCATATCCAGTGTTCATACATCAACGATGATTCTTTTGAGTGGTTTGGTGGCTCAGTGAACTCTTCAAACCTGATCGCTTACAAAACAACGGATGACGATTTTGACACTGACTTTGGTTACTCTGGTTTGAGCCAGTTTGGCATTGCGGTTCGGGATACATCTTATTTTGACCCAACATACAGTCTTGCCTCTGGTTCCTCCACTTCAGAGGGTTTCGAAAGTGACAATGAACCTACTGGTACTTCTAGTGTACGCCCATACACCAATGGTATTTTCTCCAACTATACGATGGTTGGCCCGGTTGCTGTAGGTAGAACTTACAGCCAGTTGAGCTCAGTACAAAGAGCAGCTTTCCGCCGTGGTGCCCGTATCCGACGCAACTCTTCTCAGCGGATTGTAAACAGCATCTTCATGGGATACCGTAACTTTTTGATGATCGATGGTGACAGTACTCTACGAAACACCAACTTTCCGGCTGCTCTGGCAACTGTGACGCCAAATACTCCTGTAGACCAAGCTACTAAACAGACGTACTTTACCAATAACCTGATTGTGAATACGGCTTCCGCTTTCACCTCCACTTCCGATACTACGGCTAATGGTTTGGTCGAGATTGCCAGAGTGAACAACATTTCTAAGGCGAGACTTACTGCAATCGACGCTTGGGTTCGTCAAGCTGGCCCTCTGGCCAACAACATCAACCCAGTGCCTTACACTGCCGGGACAGTATTGGTTAATCCATCTGCGTATGTTGCAACTCCTGATTTCCGCCCAGTAACTGGTTCTCCTGCTTTGGCTGGAGCCAATTTCAAGGACAATCCAGTGTTGAGTAACCTGGTCACTTCATTGCGCGAAATTTCTCGGGCGATTGCTGCAGCAAATCCAGTTTATCCTAACCCAGTACAATCGAATACTGAATTGTACTTTGGCCGTCAGGTTGAATCATTCGGTATCTTTGATCTGAATGGCCGTTTGCTGCGCTACGGTTTGGATGTGGATCGCGCGTCACTGAATGGCTTGGATGCTGGCATGTACATCATCAAGTTCAACGACAACGCTCAGCGTTTCATCGTGAAGTAATACATTACTTGATATAGCCACGAAGCCACAAAGGCGCTAAGAGTGATCATCCTCTTAGCGCCTTTGTGGCTTCGTGTTATTTTATACCTATTCGATTTTGCTTAAAATCGAAAAAGTGCCTTTGCGGTAATTGATGCTATACCGGAATTGATTCAAAAAAGCATTGCCAACAATACCTTGGACCTTCAGCCCATCTCCATTATGGGGGAACAGAGCACTGAGATTGCTGATAGTAAAGATTTGATCCACCAGTTTAATCCCGCCTGCAGCGATATTTTTTACCTTGACTTTGCGCTCCCGTTTTTCGCTATTTCCTCCTAATCCTTTGATGACACTCGATCCAATATTTTCAAAATCAGTCAATTGGCCTTTTTCAAAAAGCCCTTGATCCAAGAAGTTGATTTCGGCACCCGTGTCAATACCCAGGAGTATTTTTTTGCCATCGATGAGCAACTCAATCACGGGCATGTGGTCTTGTTGTTGCATCGAAAGATTAGCCAAAACGGTGTTGGGGTCATAAGTTAGTTCCTTACGGTTGCTGACCAGGGTTATGGTTTGGGCGGAGGGATCAACGATCAGTTCGTAGTCCTTCAGTATTTCGTAGCCGATTAAACCCTGGACTCCTTTTTTACTGACGTCGTTAAAATGGTGCATGTCTACACTCAGGCCACTGAGGTTTTTCCATTCGGCATTGTTCCAGCGAAAATTTTTGATGAAGGTATCATTGGCCGAGAGTTGCCCAGTGAT
>JAIXOO010000056.1 GCA_027486765.1 Saprospiraceae bacterium | reverse complement strand
GTTTGAGAGACCTGCAAGAAAACGTAGGGCGCTACATTCAGCTGGCTTACCCCAACCCATCGCTCAACGAAGTGACCATCAAACACGCCCTTCCTGGCAATCAGGATCTGCTGGTGCGGATCATCGACTTGAGTGGTCGTCAGGTGGGTGCTTTCAATTTTGACAAAGGCAGCCTCGGTGCAGGTACCCTTAATCTGAATATTGTCAACTACCCAGCCGGGACTTACCTGGCTAATTTTATTTTTGGTGGCAAAAATATGGGATCGGTCAAGTTTATTAAAAAGTGATCGGGAAGTATTGAATTGATTTTCGGAGGGTTTCAAAACCGGAACCCTCCGAAAAATTTAGACATTCCCTATTTCAAAATTTAAACAAAAGCCCCGGCGACAATTAACAATGCGCGGATTAAAATTTATAACTGTATCCAATGCGCATGACCTGGGTTTCGTAATAATCGGTGCTGACATACCTGAAACCATCGCCTTGAATATTCTTTTTAATCACCATCGTGTTAAAAAGGTCAGTGGCGTTAAAAAACAGCTCACCTTTTCCTTTTTGAATGGCTTTTTTAATGCCTGCATCCAAAGAAAAACGGGCAGCAATTTCTCCCTGTGGAATGATATCGGGGGCCAAATAAATGGCAGTCAACTGCAGGTCAACGCTTTTGGGTAAATGAAAGGTGTTGTTTAGCTTGAGATTTCCGGAAACAATCTCTTGTTTGTCGGCAGAAAAAAGATGCGGAACCGGATACAGGTTTTCAACCGTAAAAGCATCAATCTGATTGTGGTAAGCATTCAGGTTTAGATTGAAGGAATACGCTTTGGACACTTCCTGGCTGAGCACAACTTCGGCACCAGTGTTGTAGCTTTTATTCACATTCTGGAAGATTGCATTAATCAAATTACTGCCGGGAACGATGCTGGAAATGCGGGTAATTGTTCCGTCTGCAAAACGGTGATAAACTGCCGAATAAAAGTAACCGTTTTTCCAGTTCGTTTTGTAACCCAATTCAAGCGAATTGGTGAATTGGGGCCGCAAGGCGGGGTTTCCCACCTTAATGATTTCTGCATCATCGTATTTTGGGAAAATCCTGATGTCCACTTCGTTCGGCCGATCCACGCGGCGATTGTAAAAAAACGACACTTTATTGGTATTGTTGATCTTATAGGCTAAACGGACATTCGGAAAGGGTTGCATGTAATTGTACCCGTCGCTTTTATAAGTGTTGTGGTTGGGGTTAACGTTGTATTGCAATCCAACATATTCAACACGCAGGCCAACTTCTGCTTCAAACGATTTATTTTCGAAAATGTAGTTGCCATACAAAGCGGGAATCACTTCCTTGTAGGTGGCTTCCCCGCCTGCATTGGTGTCTAATGGGGAATTAATTCCCGGGATAAACTGCATATTGGTGGGAATGTCCCGCTTGCGAAATTTAAATCCCGTTTCAACCCGGCCGTATTTCAATGGTTTGATGTAATCGATATTGAAGTCTGCAACGTGTTCGTCGGAAATTAATTTAAATGCATCTTTCCCCGTATAGTCCGAAAAAATATTGTTGAAGAAATACTTTTCATTTTCCCGGTGGTAGGTATAATTGAAACCAAGGTTTAACAGGTGCCCTGCTTGTTTAAATTTGTGCTGATAAGCAGTGGTCGCCATTACGGTTGTTTTCAATTCATCTTCCAAAAACTGCCACAACCTTTTTCTTTCGGTTAATTCAGCATTAAAAAAGGGTTGATCGCCGCGATCAATTATTTTTTCGCTACCAAAAACCCCTGAAACGGTAAGGGTGTTTTTGGCATTCAGGTACCAGTCAACTCCAGTTTTTAAATTGAAAAAATTGGTATTCCGGTTTCTTTTGACCTGCTGGTTGATGATGGTTCCATCGTCGTAGCTGCGGGTGACAAACTCATTTTTATTCAGCGTTTGCGTGTATAAATTATCCGACTGCAAGAAGGCATTGACTTTTTTTTTCCGGTAATTGAGTGCCAGGGAAGGATTTATTTTGGGCGTAAACTGGTACTGCGGCCGGATGCTTGGCAAGTTTTCTTTCCGCACCCACAATGCACCCGCACCCAGTGCCAACCCAATCTTTCCATTGAACCCCTCTGTTTTGTTCTTTTTCAGTATGATGTTGATGATTCCTGCGTTTCCATTGGCATCGTATTTGGCAGACGGATTGTTGATGATTTCTATTTTTTCAATAGCAGAAGCAGGAAGATTGTCCAAGCCCGACTGATTGCCAAAGCCTGTCAATGCAGTTTGGGTGCCATCGATTAAAACCGTCACTTTATCATTTCCCCTTAATTGCATTTTGCCTTCCAGCACGGTAATGCCAGGCAGGTTTTGCAGGGCCTGCAAAACCGAACCTCCAGTTTGGCTAATGTTGTCTTCCAGCGAAAACGTTTTTTTATCCATTTTTCCCGCGATTTCATCTCGGGTGGCTTTTACGACCACTTCGCCCAAAGTTTTGATGCCTTCTTCCAGCTCGATGGTCGTCACATCCAAAAACGCGGATAGACTGCCCACAAATAGGGGGTGCTTTTTGGTAAGGTAACCGATAAGTGAAATTTCCAAAAAGTAATTGCCGGGATTAATGCTAGTCAATGTAAACCTTCCTTCTTCATCGGTAACCGTTCCCGTTACAAACGTGCTATCGTTGGCTGATTTTAAGACCACATTCACGTAGAGCAAAGCGGACTTTGTAGCCTTGTCCTTTATCATCCCCGAAATGGTGACAGCACTCACCTGTGCGCATAAAGCGGAAAAGGATAAAACAAAAAAGGTGGTGATAAAAAGTGCTATCCTGGTCATTGAGTTAGTCAAGTTTAATGGCTTTTATGAAAACCTTTCATTCGGTAAATTTAAGTTCTAATTTTGAAGAAATTTAGAACGTACCGAAGATGGTACAGGCAGGGTGGAAATAGGGATAAGGACCAGCAAACCTAAATTTTCCTGGGTTAATTGAATTATCCGCCATTTTTATTTATCTAGCTGTCTATCAATTGATCCATCCTTCACTTTTTAAAAACAGCAATGACATGAAATTCCTGGGACGCCTATTAAAATGGTTATTGCTAAGTCTGTTAGGGATAGTGTTATTGGTGTTGCTGTTTTTGGTTTTGGATCGGGATGCCCAGCATATTGCGCTTAGCAAAGCCGATCGGGAATCCATCAAAGTGCTTAAAAAGTATGC
>JAIXOO010000440.1 GCA_027486765.1 Saprospiraceae bacterium | reverse complement strand
TGCCGGGGCATGGGTGAATCCTTTGGGTACAACCGCAATGAGAACCTGCACATGTACCAGAGCGGCAAACAATTGGTACACCAGTTGATCGATATTGTCGCCCGTGGTGGAAATCTACTGCTCAACATCGGGCCAAGCGCCGATGGCCAGATTCCGGTAATTATGCAAGAGCGTTTGGCCGAAATGGGTGCTTGGCTAAAGGTCAATGGTGAGGCGATTTATGGCACGCGCAAGTGGGCCAAAGCGCCGGTTTACAACAAAGAGTCGCAGGTGTATTTCACCCAAAAAGGGCAAAATTTGTACGTCATCCAGCGGAAATGGGCGGAGCAGCTACAAGTAGACAATGTGGCCAAACCAAAATCGATTCGTTTGTTGGGTTACGATGGGCAGGTGAAATTCACCTACAAAAACAACGTTTTGCAAATCATCGCGCCGCAATTGAATCCAAATACGATTCCTTGTGAATACGCGTGGACTTACATTTTGGAAGGGGTGAACTAGCCTCCTGAGCTGCCTCTTTGGTGCCTTTAGTTCCTTAGGTGGTGAAATATTGACCTGCTTCGCAGGTTCTTTATTTTTTCACCACCCAAGGAATCAAAGGCACCATAAGGGCACCTTAGATTATTTCTTCTTCCCCCCATTCCGCACCAAATACGAAAAACTCAGCATCACATAGCGCGACAGCGCATTCACCTGCTCATCTACCAAAGTATTCAATTGAGCATTCCGACTGACACCCTGGTTTCGACCCAATAAATCATAGGCCGAAAGGCGCAACTGGCCTTTTTTACCCTCCAATACATAAGCGCTAAAGGAGGCATTCCAAATCGGCAAACTGCGTTGAAACCCATCTCCCAAACCGCTGTATATAATGTAATTGAACTGTGATTCAACGCTGTATTTCTCCTTAGCAAAGGGTTTGCGCAAATAAGAACCGAAGGTGCTTTGTAAAAAATTGCGGTTCAAATCCGCATTGCTGGAATAAGTATTGGCCGTAAAGTTCATTCTGCTACTGATCGACCATTCCCATTTTTTTTGTTTCTGGTTGGTGAAGGACAAATTGCCGCCGTGCCGCCGGGAGTAGGTGGTATTTTGCAAGCGGTTGATGAAGGTCAAATTGCGTCCAAAACCATGATCCGTGCCCACACTGAAACGAATGCCCCAAGCTTTCACGGGAAATACGTAGTAGATGTTGCTACTGGTGGAATAATCGTTGCTGACGTTTTGAGGGGTGGATTTGGTCACCAATTGTTCATCTATTTCCTGAACGGTCTGGATTTTATCCGTAGTCAAAGTGCCATTCAAACTAAAGAGAAAAGTGGTCCCCTTTTTGGAATCGAATAAATTGTACCGCAAAGAGCCATTGTAGCGCAACTCTGGCGTAAGTGTAGGGTTCCCGATGTAGTAACGCAGTGCATCAGTGACTTCCTGGACGGGTTGCAATTGCCGGATGCTGGGTAAATTCAAGCTTTGATCCAGATTGAGGCTCAGTGTTTTGGACTGTTTGGGGCGATAGGTCAAATTAAAGGAGGGCAATAAATAATCGTATTGCTGATTGACCGCAGCTTCCTGCAAAAACAGGCCGCCCCGCAAAAAGGTGTTTTCCCAACGTACCCGGCCACCAAAGTCAAGTTTCTTGTAATCGGCTTGAATGCCAAGAGTAGTATGATTGCGGAATACATCACTCAATAAGTGATTGCTTTGTTGCTCATTGATCAGCAACTGCCCGGAATCCTGCACGTCCGATACGAGTCGTTTGTCGTTGTTGACCGAGGAGAGGTAATTGTAGGTGGCATGGAGTGAGAACCGTTTGCTCAAGGGTTCCGAAAATGAAACTTGTGCGCTCCAGTTTTCGGTATCATTTCCCGTATTGCGTTCCTGATGAATCAGTACTTCACGTTCAGCCGCGGTGCCGGTGGCAAAAAAGAAGTTGCGTGATTGATTGGTGGAAAAATTTTGGTTGTCGTTGGTATCCCAATCGAGATCGAGGTTCAGGTTGCGGCCTTTTTTGCCCAATCGTTTGCGAAACGTAAATTCAAGATTGCCGCCCAGGGTTTCGTTTTCCCCCCGATTGTTCCTTAAGCTGGTATTGCGTGGCCCGGTGAGTAGATCACTGGCGAGCGATTGAAAATCATAAACGTTGTTGCCATTGCGCACAGACATCCCTCCGACCAGTCGAAAACCCCATAGGGTATCCCGGCGATCGGATTCAAAAGTCAGGTTCAGGTTCTGATTGAGGCTGTAGTTGTCGTTTTTACTGGTGTCTTGATTGATGATGGTTTGAGTGGCCAGATAGCGCTCCACCCGAGCAATCCGATCCAAATTCCGATCGGACAAATTCAGGCGGTAATTCCCATAAATCTGCCACTTGCGGGGCAATTCCTGAAAAAAATTCAACCCAGAGTTCACATTGGTATTGATGCCTCCCGAAGGCAGCGCATTGGATTCCGTAAGCCCCCGTTCCGACACGTCGTTGTTGCCATTGCGGTTGACATTGTTGGCTGATAAGGTGCCGGTCAGGCGGCGTTTGGGGGAAAATTTATTCAAGGTACCCACCAAATCGAATTGCTGCGGCGGGCCCACACCGAGGGTTGATTTGCCAAAATTGGCCTTTTGCCGATCGGGTTTGGTTTTGATGTTGAGGATTTTTTCCCTTTGACCGTCGTCAATACCCGAAAACTCAGCCTTATCGGATTTTTTATCGATGATTTGGATCTTGTCCACGGCATCAGCCGGTAGCATCTTCAGCGCCATTTTGATGTCGGTGCCAAAAAACTCCTTGCCATCCACCATGATCTTTTTGATGTCTTCGCCCTGGGCTTTGAGGGTACCATCCTGGTCGAGTTCCATGCCTGGCATTTTTTTGAGCATGTCTTCCACCGCATCGTGGGCTTGTACCTTGACCAGGCTAGCGCTTAGTTCCAGGGTATCACCGCGCACGGTGATGGGGATCCGATTGGCGGTAATTTCGGTGGTTTGCAGTAGGTTTTGTCTGGTTTTGAGTTGTACATCACCCAGGTTGATTTCGCGGGTTCCCTTTTCGATCGTCAGGATTTGCTCCCAGGTTTCAAAACCCAGGTAGCTGATTTGCAGGCGATACAACCCAGGTCTCACCCCCGACAATTCAATCAACCCAGCATCGTCACTCAAATCGTACCCAAACAAGGAAGAATCCTGAACAACATACAAGGCGGTGGTGGCGCGAGGCAGGATTTGGCTCGTAGAATCGATGATTTTGCCAAAAATCCGGGTTTGAGCTTGGACCTCGTACACAGTGGCAACGAGCAAAAAGAGCAACAAACAGTAGGTATGCTTCATGTACAGGTTAATTCTAACAGCTTCAAAGACAAAGATTGGAATTAAAGTGTTGCAGTGAAGCGAAAGGGCTGATTGATTTTTGTTGTAAAATATACATTTATTCAAAAAACTTCAATTAAACTCACTAAAAAAAAGATGCGCCTCCCCCACTCCTAGCATTGGGGAGGCGCCTTCACATAAAGCCAGTAATTAAACCCATTAATCAGTTATCGTTGAAAGTGAAAAGCGAAAAGTGAAAAGCGAAAAGCAAGTCATTATCACTTTATTCTCAGAGGTAACTGGTTTGTACTGGCGTCAAAAAACATTTTCTTGACTTTTTTTATCTTTGAACGGTTGTGTGCGAATAACCAAAAGGCAAATTGTAAAATAGATGAAGCATTTTTTGCTTATTGTTTCACGTTTGCTTTTCGCTATTCGCTTTACGCTTTTCACTGTTTAAATAATCGTGCCAAAATGAAACCAAACTTTACTTTTTTTTCATTTTTTCTTTTTTCGCTGCTTTTTCAGGCCATTTTACCCTCAAAAGGGTATGCTCAAAATGCTAACCAAGCTGGTATATATCCCATCAGTAAAAGCACCATCGCCGATCGGGCCATGGTAGTAGCGCCACATCCAATCGCTTCTCAAGTAGGATTGGACATCTTGAAACAAGGGGGCAATGCCGTGGATGCAGCTATTGCCATCCAGTTTGCCATTGCCGTCGTGTATCCACGCGCCGGGAACATCGGTGGAGGAGGCTTGATGGTGTTGCGCAGCAAAGATGGCAAATTCAATGCCCTTGACTACCGCGAAAAGGCTCCAGGCAATGCTGGTCGCGACATGTATCTTGATAGTTTGGGCAA
Source organism: Saprospiraceae bacterium (assembly GCA_027486765.1). GTDB lineage: Bacteria > Bacteroidota > Bacteroidia > Chitinophagales > Saprospiraceae > Haliscomenobacter. The sequence goes on along the minus strand of JAIXOO010000440.1, from coordinate 26,295 downwards.
CGTTGTACCTCGCCTCAGCATCGAAGGTCATCTGGCTGCAGGAGTCCCGGGCACTGTAGCCGGAATGATTGCTGCGCACAAAAAATATGGAAAACTTCCCTTCAAAACACTGATTCAACCCGCCATTGATTTGGCCAAAAAAGGTTATGCCATCACCCAAGGCGAAGTAGATCGCCTCAATGGGAATCAGGCCAATTTTAAAAAATACAATGCCGAAGACAATGCCCTGGTCAAGGCCGATCCTTGGAAACTGGGTGATGCGTTGATTCAACCCAATCTGGCGGCTACACTGGAACGCATTCAGAAAAAAGGGAAAGCCGGTTTTTACAAAGGTCAAACTGCCGATTACATCGTAGCGGAAATGGCCCGGGGCAATGGCCTGATTTCACTGGATGACCTCAAAAATTATCAAGCCCGTTGGCGCGAACCAGTAGCAGCCAACTACAAAAATTACCGCATTGTATCCATGCCTCCACCTTCCAGCGGTGGCATCATCATTTTGCAGTTGATGAAAATGATGGAACGTTTCCCTTTGGCGGAATGGGGTTTCCAATCCCTCAACTCAGTTCACCTGATGGCGGAGGCGGAACGTAGAGTGTACGCAGATCGAGCCCAGTACATGGGTGACCCAGATTTTTTCAAGGTCCCTCAAGATTCGTTGCTGAACGACAAGTACCTGCGCCAACGCATGGCCAATTTCAATCCGACCCAAGCGACCCCCAGCAAAGATATTTTGGCCGGGGATTTTCGCAGCATTGGTAAGGAAAGTTTTGAAACCGAACATACTTCAGTGGTAGATGCTGAGGGCAATTCAGTAGCCGTTACGACTACGTTAAATTCCAATTTTGGCAACAAAGTGATGGTCCACGGTGCTGGTTTTTTACTCAACAACGAGATGGATGATTTCAGCGCCAAAGCTGGGGTACCCAACCAATTTGGATTAGTAGGCAGTGAAGCCAACTCAATTCAGCCCAACAAACGCATGTTGAGTGCCATGTCGCCAACCATTGTAGAAAAAGACGGGCAATTGTTTTTGGTGATTGGTGCGCCGGGCGGCTCGACCATCATCACTGCCGTTTTTCAGGTGATGATGAACGTGATGGAGTTTGGCATGCCGATCGACGAGGCGATCAAAGCGGGTCGTTTCCACAATCAGTGGTTACCGGATGAAATTTGGGTGGAAAAAGCGGCGATGACGCCGGAACGGCGCAAAGAATTGGAACAAATGGGGCATAAATTGCGCGAGGTGAATTATATGGCAGTGGTGAAAGCGATTTTGCGATTGCCGAATGGGAAGTTGCAAGGGGCGGCGGATCCGCGGAACCCAGATGATGACGCCAAGGGGTATTGAAAACGACTTAGGTGTTTCTTAAGTGCCTTCGGTTTCTTAGGTGATGAGATAACCTGCTACGCAGGGCCTTTCTTTTTCACCACCTTAGAAACCTTAGACACCTAAGAATCACCTTAGTATTAAATCGTTTTCCAACGCTCAGCTCTCCATTCTTCCTGCTGAGCCTTATTCATAAACGTCCAAGCCAAAATGCGGCTGGATTTATTGCCCTGGCCCATCTGAATGACCTTGATGTCGCTGACTCCGATTTTTTGTAAAGTTTTGTACGCACTCTTTAGATGAGACTGCTTCAGCACCAAACTCGAGAACCAATACACCGAGGTGCGGAATTGTTGGCTTTGTTTCACCATCAATTGCAAAAACGCTTCCTCGCCACCTTCATAACTCAACTCGTTGCTGAGTATCCCGGTGAGCGGACTGAGCTGTGCGTTCTTTTTAGGTTTGGGTGCATCTGCTTTCGCGGGAGCTGTTTCCACCGCTGCGCCCATGTGGTAAGGTGGATTACAAATGCACAGGTCGAATTTTTCGTCTGCTTGAACAATGCCTTCGAATAAATTCTTCACATTGTTTTGCACCCGCAATTCTACAAATTCCTGCAAAAAAGCATTGCCTTCAAGAATCTGTTTGCCAGACTCAATCGCTACTGGATCAACTTCCGAACCCACAAAAGACCAACCGTAAGCCTCAGCTGCAATGATGGGAAACACCAAACTGGCCCCAACACCGATATCCAGGCAACGGATGTTTTTGCCCAATGGAATGGAATCGTGGTTCGTAGCCAACATGCTGGCAATGTGGTGGATGTAATCCGCCCGCAAAGGCACAGCTGGGCATTGGTAACCAGCGGGGATATCCCAGGTTTCGATGCCGTAATACTGCTTGAGCAGGGCTTTATTCAACAATTTGACTGCCTCCAGATTGTTAAAATCGATGGATTGGTCATTGTGCATGTTCATTTTGATGAAAGGCTCCAGTTCAGGGCAAACCTCCACCAACAGTTTCAGGTCGTAACGATCCTTGTGGGGGTTACGGGGATGAAACTTGGGCATGTCCTTGGCATGATCCTTATCTTTAGGCTTGTCCTTGGCTCTACCTTGATGGGGTAAACTGGATTGTACCTTCGCATTGGGTTTAGGCTTGGGTTTGCCACGATCGTCCCATTTGCGCTCTGGACGGTCATTGTATTTGCGTTCTGGACGGTCGTTGAATTTACGCTCAGGCCGATCATTGGATCTCCATTCTGGGCGATCTTCTGATTTACCTTTGGAAAAGTCGCCAGATTTGCGCTCAGGGCGGTCGCCAGACTTGCCTTTTGGATACTCACTGGATCTCCGCTCTGGACCATCACCCGTTCTCTTTTTGGGATATTCACCGGATTTGCGCTCGGGGCGGTCGCCGGATTTCCCTTTCGGGTACTCACTGGATCTCCGTTCTGGGCCATCGCCAGACTTCTTTTTGGGGTATTCACTCGATTTGCGTTCGGAGCGTTCTCCACTTGGGCCATTTGAAAACTTCTTGCCCTTACTCTCTGGCCCGCCAGCAGATCTTCCACCTGAAGATTCCCCAGGTTTGCGTTTTGGAGGGCCACTGCTTTTCTTTTTAGGCTTTCCCTCAGACTTACCTCTAGATTTCCCTTTGAAATCCTCTTCGTTTATCTTTGACATAAAAACTTTTTCCATTTGTAGGGGCACAAGTTAAGCATAAAAGCCAACACTATTGGTTTTTTATTCAGAATCAATATTTTCTGAACACCAACTGGTCATGATGGAACCTTTATTGAAAGCCCAAAAACTTGGTAAACTTGCCCAAACGTAGGGAATCACTGGAAGGGCCGCTCAATTGCAGTCCAGTACGCAGCAAACCCGCACGAGAAGAAAAGACCCCTACCCCATCCGTCACATTGCTGTATTTTGGGCTTACCTGTGAGCTAGTGATGCCTAGATTGGCGCGGCTAATGCGTACAAAATCGGCCATTTCTTTGCCACCAGCGGTAATGATCACATCAAAACCATCAAAAACACGGCGGCGGTTCACGGTCCCATCGATGTTGCTGGCGAGGAATTTGTAAAACTGTTCTCCGGTGATGGTATAGGCTACACGCAATTCCTCGTCGGCGCGTTCGAGGTCTTTTACGACGGGCCATTCCAGAGTTTTGTTGACAAAAGTATTGCTGGAGGTCGACTCGCGGTAGTGAATCCGCAGGCGCAAATCGAACAAACGGGCCGTTACGGGAGCATTCCAGGCAAAAGTAATGCTGCGGTTGTAGTCCACCATCGTGACCGGACTAGCCGGGCGATCCAGGGATTGTAAATCACTCAAAACGGTCGTTTGTGCACTAGCTGGAGCTAGTCCCTCTCCTGGGGTAACCGTCACTTTTAAGGTTTCGCCACCTTTTAAATTGAGCTGACTGGCTTTGATTTTGTACAAGAAATTAGGAGCTTTGGCGAAGGGGCCTTCCTCGCGGGCGTAGCCTTCCAGGTTGCCATCCACACGGGTGAGTACAAACTTTTGGGTGGTACCTATTTTTTCCAATTCAACTTTGGCGTTGGGAAAATATAAATTATCGGGGTCAAGTGCCAGTTGAGTGGCGTCGCCTCCTCCGGTTAAAAACGAACGTTCTACCCGCACGTAATGGGCGCTGTCTTGTTTGTTGATAAAAGCATACACAACTGGTAAGGACTCAAAATCGCCTTCCAGGTCAAAATCAGTGGTGCAAGCCACACAAGTTAGCAACAACAATGCCCACATAAAACGCATAAAATCTAACATTTTTCCGTTCAATTGACGTTTATTTAGCGCAACAAAAGTAACAAAACTATTCGTGCCTTGTCCAATAAAAGCCGGGATGGCTTTTTGCCAGACAAACTTGATAATTTTTTATCTTTGCGCCTCAAATTTTTCAACGACTTATCATGTCCGTCAACAAAGAGGTTAAACGCATTACGACCCACGTTTTGCAGGCGATGAAAGCCAAGGGTGAAAAAATCGCCATGCTCACTGCATATGATTTTTCCCTGGCTGGGATCATCGATGCCGGAGGGATCGACATCATCCTGGTTGGTGACTCCGCCTCCAATGTCATTCACGGGCATGAAACCACCTTGCCGATTACCCTGGATCAAATGATTGACCACGCTTCGGCAGTAGTCCGGGCAGTCAGTCGCGCTTTGGTGGTGGTAGATTTACCCTTCGGCACCTACCAAGGCAACTCCAAACTGGCGCTGGAATCATCGATCCGCATCATGAAGGAATCTGGTGCCCACGCCGTCAAAATGGAAGGTGGTGCCGAAGTAGCCGATTCCATTCGCCGAATCTTAAGTGCTGGTATTCCGGTAATGGGGCACCTGGGTTTGATCCCACAATCCATTTACAAATTTGGCACCTACGCAGTGCGTGCCAAGGAAGATACCGAAGCCATCCGATTGCAGGAAGACGCTAAATTATTGGAAGAGTTGGGCTGTTTTGGCATTGTACTGGAAAAAATCCCGGCGCATTTGGCCAAAAAAGTCAGTGAAAGCCTGTATATACCCACCATCGGGATTGGTGCTGGCCAACATTGTGATGGGCAAGTACTGGTCACCCACGATATGTTGGGCATCAACAAGGAGTTCTCGCCGCGCTTTTTGCGCCGCTATGCCAATTTATTCGATGAAATCAAGGGCGCAGTTGAACATTACGTAAAAGACGTGAAGGCCCGCGAATTTCCCAATGATCAGGAGCAATATTAATGCCCAAATAATCTTTTATTGAGATTCACCCTCTTTTTGAAACCCAAAAGTACATTTGTATCCTATGAAAATCCAGGCCCGCACACTGTTGATAGTGCTGTTGTTGTTGGTAGTAGGCCTTTACGCTGGCTATCGCATCATTTTGGGAGGCGCTGAAGTGCCCTCTAACATTGGTAACGACTTTCACGTTCAAATCCCCCACAATGCTACCTTCGGGGAAGTAGTTGCCTTGCTCAAAAAGGAAGGCGTGGTCAAAAAAGAAGGCGTATTTCGCCGGGTAGCCGAACAAATGGGCTACAAACAAGACCCCATGCGCAGTGGACGCTACAAAATTGAACCCGGCTGGACGGTTATCCACCTGATCAGACATTTGCGCAGCGGGGAACAAGCTCCAGTAAAAGTGATCCTCACCACCGAACGCACGCTGGAAGAGGTAGCAGAAAAAGTGTCTCGTTTCATCGAGCCTGACGCTAAAACCCTGGAAGCCTTGTTTTTCAATGAAGCTTACCTAAATAAAATCGGCTACACCAAAGACAACCTCATGTCTATCTTTATCCCCAATACCTACGAAGTGTACTGGAACCTCACTCCCGAGGAATTCATGGAGCGCATGATCTTGGAGCACAAACGTTTTTGGGATCAAAAAGACCGCTTAGCCAAAGCCAAGGCGATGAACATGACCCCAGAGGAAGTGTACACTCTAGCTTCAATTGTGGAAAAAGAAACCCTCAAAGAAGAAGAGAAACCCACCATTGCAGGCACTTACCTCAATCGACTCAAAATTGGCATGCGTTTGCAGGCTGACCCCACGGTGGTTTTTGCCACCCGCGATTTTACCACCAAACGGGTTACGAATTACCACACTAGCTTTGAATCTCCCTTCAATACTTATATGAATGCTGGTTTGCCGCCAGGCCCCATCACAATGACTTCCATTTCGAGTATCGACGCAGTGTTGAACCATGATAAACACAACTATACCTATTTTTGTGCAATTGGGGATGGATCGGGTTTGCACGCTTTTGCGGAGGACTATGATCAGCACTTGGGCAATGTGCGGACTTATGTGAGGAACTTGGAGGCGAGGGGCTTGCGGTAAATGATAAGTTTTTTTGCGGCTATTTCTAAATGGCATCGCTAAGGTGCCTCTTTGGTGCCTTAGGTTTCTAAGGTGGTGAAAAGAAAGAGAATATTTCACCACCTTAGAAACCTAAGGCACTGAAGGTATCACCTCAGTAGAGGTATATAAAAATCTTTCCTAAATTCTAACAAAGATAAGTGGTTGTTTTTGCAGCGTTTTGAAAAAAACGCTTGCAGGATAAAAAAATTAAGTTTAACTTTGAATTACAAAGTACTTTATGAAGCCTAAATTCACCATGATTTTTACCCTGCTTTCCATCAGCCCTGCCTTACTCTTCAAATGGGTACAACGTGGCTGGAGCAGCGATGAATTGCGCTTTTTGCTCTTCCCCGTACAATGGTTGGTTGCCGTTTTTACTGGTCAGTCGAGTGTGTACATAGCCGGGGAAGGTTATCAATTCATTGGATTCATCATCGAAAGATCCTGTGCAGGGGTCAATTTTTTGGCCATCTGTTGGTGTACTTTGGCCTATTTGAGCATACAAAACCAGCAAGCACGGCCTATCAAAATCAAAGCCTTGTTGTGGAGTATTCCCCTTTCTTATGGTCTATGCATTCTGGCCAATACTTTTCGCATCCTCAGCGCCCTGGTTTTACAACGTTTGCCCGGACTGCATGGCCCCAATGTCCACGAAGCGCTGGGCGTAGTCGTTTACCTTTCCGTTTTATTGTTGGCCACTGCTCTTTTTCATCACTTTTTAAACCTTCCCAAACATGCAAAATTGGCGTAGCCCCTGGTGGATTTTAATCAGTAGCGTATTCCCAGTCGGAGCTTTGCTTGCATTGGCTACGCAAATTTTTTACATCATTGAACCCCAGTTAACCGGAGAAAGTAAAACTGCCTGGTTCGCGCTGGGCTTGAGTTTGAGCCTGATGGGTTTGGTGCAATTGGGGTATTACCTGTATTTGCATTTCAGTCGAAAAAAAACCAGTTTGTCTTACCATATCGCTGTTTATGTACTCTACTTCTGCTGGTTAGTGGGTTACCTGATCAATGGCGAAACACTTATCCCCGATGACATTCCCAACTGGATGATCAGCGACGAAGCACGTTTGTACCCCGTCGGTTTTCTGATGCCCAGTTTGGCATTTTCCATGTACTGCGTCATTGGTTTTTTAACCGATTTTGAGAAAAACCCACAACCTTTGTTCAACCTTCTGGGTGCATTGGTCGTAGCGCTAGGTGCTTATATGGGAATCAATATCCTGATGACCAGTGGTATTCCTGAACGGTATGTGCCACACGTTGTCATCGTTGGTTTGTTTTCAACGTCTACCCTGTTTTTTTTCTTTTTGGGACGCAGCATGTACATATTTGGAAACCGCCCCTGGTCGGCCTGGTCAAAATGGGATATTTTGATCAAAGGCGTTCTAGGGATCGCCTTTCCGATCTGGGGTTTGATGTTGAACAATAGCCATATCCGTTTTTTTCCTGAGCACGTGTTTGGCAATTTTTCCAGTCCCGGGTTTTATGCCTTGGCAGTCGTGAATGGAGTATTGTTCACCCTTCCCAATTACCCCCATCCACTTTATCGACTGGTCCTTTTTCTCTTGCGGAGCCTATTCTTTCCCTATATCCTCTATTTCGCTTTGGTTTTTCTGCCATTTTTGCCCTTGGCGATTCCGGCCATCCTGGCCATTGGAACAGGTTTTTTGATGCTGACTCCGGTAATTTTGCTCGTGTTGCAATCAGCAACCTGGATCAAAGACTTGCAGTACCTGCAAAATCATTACCCAAAGTTCGGCATGATCACCGGCGCGGTGTTGGGCGCTTTCTTGCTGCCGGCATTTTTATACTTCTCGGCAGTCCAGGATCGGAAAGCCCTGCATCATGCGCTTGACTACGTCTATGCTCCAGACTTTGAGCATCCGCATACTTTCAAAATATCCGATGCCCGATTGGCTAGAGTTTTTGCTGCCATTCAACAAAACAAACGCCGAAACGCTATGGACTTTGGTGGCAACAGCACCCCTTACCTCTCCCATTTTTACAACAGCATTGTATTGGACAACCTGACCCTTTCTGACCGCAAGTTGAACAGACTCGAATCGATCTTTTTAGGCAAAGACCTGGAATTTTTCCCGGAAACCATCCAGCGCAATTCCGTTCCCCAAATCAAAACGGCCCAAGTCGACTCCAAGTGGAATGAAATCGACCAATCCTGGACCAGCACGCTACACCTTGAACTCGAAAACCCGGGGGGAAACCTTGAGGAATACAGTACCTTATTCTCCTTGCCCGAAGGCGCACTCATTCAAGATTATTACCTCTACATCGGCCAGGAAAAAGTAAAAGGTGAACTGGCGGAGAAAAAAACAGCTACCTGGATTTATGAACAAATTCGCAACAATACCCGACGGGATCCGGGGTTATTGAGTTATCTGGATGCCAAAACCTTGTCGCTGCGGGTCTATCCCTTCCTGCCTAAGGAAGTCCGCAAAACCGGGTTTAGCATCGTCCACAAAGAGGCGTTTCAACTGACTTTGGATCAAAACCACGAGTTGACTTTTGGTGAGCTTTCCCGCAATCAGAACTTGACTGCCCCCATCGTCATCGGCAATGGACAAGTGGCTTACATTCCCAATGCCCTGAGTAAAACTTTACCCAAGGTCAAATTAATGCCTCATTATCATTTCATTGTAGATTGTTCAACCAGAAGCAAAAAGCACATCAATACTCAAATTTCGGATCTGGAAAATTTGATCCGCGAACGAAAATTGCCGAAAGAAACCCTCCATTTCCACTTGACCAACCGTGAGGTAAAGACCCTTGCTCCAAATGAAAACTGGCAAGATGCCATTCAAAAACAGGCCAAAATAGGTGGCTTTTTTGCCGAACGGGCTTTTGAACAAATTCTGTTCAGGTATTCAAATCAGCCGTTGAACCATTACCCAGTCATGGTTCTGGTGACTAAAAACCTGCCCATTCTACCGGAATTCACGCCCCGCATGGCTCACTCGGTGTTCAACGGTTTGCGGTACTACCATTTGAATCATAAGGCTATAGAAGAGACTGATTTTTTGGGAAACTCGGCGCCAAGCGGTGCAGAACCACAAGCCATTGAAGCAGTAGCTTATCCCAATGCACAACAACCTTTGGCGTATTTGTCTACCGAACAATTGGTCCGTTTACCTAAATTCCAAGCTAGTACCAGTCTGAAAAAAGGAACCTGGGAATCCGCAGCACTACTTCAGGCCGAATGGCAGCACCAGGAAGTGCACCCTGAATCGGGGGAAACGGCCTGGCAAAACTTGATCAAAAAGAGCTTCAACACCGGCCTGCTTACGCCTGAAACCGCTTATTTAGTGCTGGAAAATGAATCCCAGCGTCGCTTGTTGAGGATGAAACAGAAACAAGTGTTGCTGGAAAAAAAAGCCTTTGATGTGGGCGAAGAGCCGGTGCGGATGTCGGAGCCGGGGCTTTGGGTGTTGCTGGGCTTGATGTTGCTGATTGTATATTGGAGGCAAATGCGAATTTAAATTCTAGTTGAGCAAACGTAAAAAGGTTGAAATGCGGTAGGCTCTAAAGCCTGCGACCGTCGAGCCCGCTCGCGCAGCGAGCATTTTGGGATCGACGAGCGCCCACGTAGTGGTATGTAAAAGCTCAAATACAAACGAGTTTCTCCACTAAATTAAACACCCTACTGGCGCGCTCGTCGATCCTTGATTGCTCGCTGCGCGAGCAGGCTCGACGATCGCAGGTTCCTAGATCTTACTCCTGGTTTAAAATCTGACTTTACAGTTGAAATTGCCCTAAAAACCCCTAACAAACCCAGCAAAAAAATACCTCTAGATTGATTCTGCACAGAAATAACCCATATTTGCCTACCCAATATCCTATCACCAAGCCTACCTTTGTCAAAATTTAATTCCCTAAATTTCAACTCTGGCAACAAGATGGCTCGAAATCCGCATTACTTTTCTCAATTGGCCCATATAGAAGTACTCAGCACCGATTTGGAGGCTTCCGTACGTTTTTTCACAGAAGTAGCCGGTATGGACGAAACCGGCCGGGAAGACAACTCCGTTTACCTCCGCGCCTGGGGCGATTATTTTCACCACTCCCTCAAACTGACCCAAAGTGATCGCCCAGGGATGGGCCACCTGGGTTGGCGGGCTGACAGCCCCGAAGCATTGGAAGATGTGGTGCAATACCTCGAAAGCATCGGCGCAGGGATAGGCTGGCACGATGGTGACCTGGGCCACGGCAAAGCCTACCAATTCAAGTCCCCTGATGGGCACCTCCACGAAGTATTTTGGGATGTAGTATGGCTGCGGGAAGAAGGCAAAAGAGGCAGCGTATTTGCGGATCGCTACGCCAGCAACCGCCGCATTGGCGTCAATCCCCGGCGTTTTGACCACATCACCTACAATACCAGCAACTACTCCGCCGAGAAGGCATTTTGGAAGGGTTTGGGCTTGCGCAATCCCGATGAAGTACGCATTACCGATGAAATTCCACCCGTTGGAGGTTTGTGGACGACCGGGAATCTTTCCCACGACATTGCCATTTTCACTGATCCCAGTTTGAAACCGGGTGAAGGAGCCCTGAACCACGTTGCCTACAATTTTGACAGCCGCGAGGAAGTTCTGCTTGCCTGCGACTGGATCATTGAAAATGGCTACAAGTTGGCCATGGGTGCGCCCACCCGCCACAAAGCCGACGAAGGTTTTTTCATCTACGTCGATGAGCCAGGTGGCAATCGTTTCGAATTCTACGCAGGCGCCCGCCTGATTTTCGCCCCCGACCACGGGCCAGATATCCATTACCTGAAAGACAATCCAAACGACGCATGGGGGAATACCAATCCATGGGCGGGCGGAGATGGTTCTTTCAAGAAGGAGCACGCTTCAAACAAACATTAATTTGGGTTGAGGGAAGTTGAGGAAGGTTGAGGAAGGTTGAGGAAGGTTGAGGCTGCCGCGAGCGGCTTAAACTTGTCCTTGTCTAAGTCTCTCGCGGTAGCCTAAACCTCCCTCAACCTTCTCAACCTCCCTAAACCATCTCAACCATGTGGCACTATTTTCCCAACCAATACATGCCCTCCTATCAGCTGAATCGGGCGCTGAGTCAAGCCCATTACGGTGGCGGGGAATTTGCGGAATGCCTGGAGGCAGCCGCTGAAATCACCCCTGGTGACAACGAGAGTTTCCACCAGGCTTGGGCTAAAATTGGCAATAAAATATACGCAGAAGGAGAAGCTGCTGCGCAAAATGGCAATCGCGCCACCGCCCGGCGGGCCTACCTTCGCGCCTTTAATTACCTGCGCACCTCCGAATTTTTCCTCAAACCAGCGGATGCCCGCAAATTGCCAACTTACAACAAGTGCATCGACGCCTTTCGGAAGGCCATTCCCTTGATGGACAACCAGCCCTTGCAGCTCAAAGTGCCTTTTGAAGGGTCCTACCTGCCGGGCTATTTGTTCAAACCCGCCGGCATTTCCAATCCCCCCATGATGATCATGTTCGGAGGTTTGGACAGTTTGGCCGAAGAGCTTTTTTTTGGTCCAGCCAACTGGCTCAATGAACGGGGTGTAGCGCTGATGGTGCTCGATGGCCCCGGCCAGGGCGAAAGCCTGCGCCTCAACCACGTTCACTCGCGTTACGACTACAATGTGCCTGCCACTGCTGCTTATGAATGGGCCGTAGCCAATTTGCATGCTGAAATTGATACCAACAGCATTGGAGTAATGGCGGTGAGTATGGGCGGCTATATGGCGGCCCGTTCAGCAGCTTTTGAGCCACGTTTCAAAATATGTGCCATCTGGGGGGCGGTTTGGTCCTATTACGACATCTGGAAAAACCGTCCGGACAATCACCCGCTGGCCGAAATTGTGATGCACATCGTTGGCGCGGACAACATGAACGATGCCCGCGAACGCCTCAAACAATTCACATTGGAAGGGGTAGCTGAAAAAATCTCCATGCCTACCTACATCCTGCATGGCGAAGACGATCGGCAGAATTTTGTAGAAAACGCTTACAAAACCTACGAGGCCCTGACCTGCGAAAAGTACATAGAAATAGTCCCCAAGGAAAGCAGTGGTTCCGCTCATTGCCAGGTCGACAATTTCACCAAGGTGTTCAACCTTTACGATTGGATTGCCAAAAAACTGCACGAATGATCCGTCAACTCAAAAAAGGCATCACTTACGCAGAAAGCCAGGATGCCGATGCCAGGGTACGCGCTACCGTGGAAAGCATGTTGAAGGCGGTAGCCGAACGTGGCGATGCGGCTGTGCGGGAATATTCGGCGAATCTGGACAAATGGTCGCCCGTAAGTTTCCGCCTCTCACCCGCTGAAATTGCCGATATCATTGAAGGTTTGCCAAAACAAGTGATCGACGACATCATTTTTGCGCAAACCCAAATCCGCAATTTTGCCCAACACCAATTGGCTGCCCTCAAAGACATTGAAGTCGAAACCTTGCCCGGGGTAATCCTAGGGCACAAAAATATACCCGTCAACAGTGTGGGTTGTTACATCCCCGGAGGGCGTTACCCGATGGTGGCCTCCGCGCACATGAGTGTGTTGACCGCCAAGGTCGCCGGTGTCAAGCGCGTAATTGCTTGCACACCTCCGATCAATGGAGCCATTCCATCTGCTACTGTAGCCGCCATGCACATGGCCGGGGCGGATGAAATCTACCTGCTCGGCGGTGTGCAAGCAGTAGCCATGATGGCCCTCGGAACGCAGACCGTGCGAGGTGTAGACATGCTGGTTGGCCCCGGCAATGCCTATGTGGCAGAGGCTAAACGCCAGCTTTACGGAAAAGTGGGCATCGATCTTTTTGCCGGCCCAACCGAAACCCTCATCATCGCCGACGATACCTGCGATGTGGAAACCTGTGCGACGGACTTACTCGGGCAAGCTGAACACGGGCCAACCTCTCCCGCCATCCTGCTCACTACCAGCAAAAGTATTGCCGAAGGGATCGAAGCTGAAATCGAGCGCCAATTGGCGGTATTGCCTACGGCGGATGTGGCCGGAGTGGCCTGGCGCGATTATGGGCAGGTTATTCTAGTGGACACCGTAAATGAATTGGTGCAGGAAGCCGACCGGATCGCTAGCGAACACGTACAGGTGATGACCGAGAACCCCAGATATTTCCTAGAAAAAATGACCAACTACGGTGGCTTGTTCCTGGGCGAAAAGACAAACGTGGCATACGGAGACAAGGTGATCGGCACAAACCACACCCTACCTACCCGCGAAGCAGCGAAGTACACTGGCGGACTTTGGGTGGGCAAGTTTTTAAAAACCTGCACCTATCAGGAGATTCGTACACCGGAGGCGAGTGCCTTGATTGGGGAATATTGCTCAAGATTGTGCGCGATTGAGAATTTTGCCGGGCATCAGGCGCAGGCGGATTTGCGGGTGCGCAAGTACAAATAAACTTCTGAGGTGCAACTTAGGTGCCTTAGGTTTCTTAGGTGGTGAAGAACATTTTTTTACCACCTAAGAAACCTAAGGCACTTAAGACTCACCTCAGACAATAAGCCTTTTGTTCAAATGGATTTAACTGGAAAAACAGCATTGGTTACGGGTGGTGCAGGCGGCATCGGCTCAGCCATTTGCCAAAAATTGGCAGTAAATGGAGCCCAGGTCATCGTCACCTACAACAGCAATGCGGCCAAAGCCGAAACATTGCTGCAAAAACTCCCTGGCCAGGGCCATTCCTGTTTCCATGTACCCAATACAGATGCCTCCAAATTGGCAGAACTGGCCCATTTGATCCAGGAAAAATACGGCAAGTTGGACATTTTGGTCAACAACGCGGGCATTACCACGCCCGTAGCCCATGCCGATTTGGATGGGCTGAGCGACGAGTGGATTGACCGCATTTTTCAAACCAATGTGCGTGGCGCTTTTGCCATGATTCGGGTTTGTAAAAAGTTTTTGCTGGAAGCAGCAACTGAAAATCACTCGCCCAGTTTGGTGGTGAACATCTCTTCGGTCGCCGCTGTAACGGGCATTGGCAGCAATGTAGCCTATTGCGCTTCCAAAGCGGCCATCGACAGCATGACCCGCTCATTGGGTCGGGCCTTGGCGCCCCAGATTCGGGTCGTTTCGGTATCTCCCGGCTGGGTACTCGGAGAATACACCCAAAACATTGACCCAACTTACCTGAAAAAACAAGAAGAACTTACACCACTACACCGATTAGCCAATCCCGATGATATCGCCAACGCTGTACTTGCCTTGGCGACCACTCTAACTTTCACCACTGGTTCCATTATTCCAGTGGATGGGGGCAGGGCTCTCGGAAACTAGATTCCAGGGTTCCTTGGTTCCAAAGTTCCTTGGTTAATCTCGAAACTTCAAATGCTCACGATAAACCCTGGAACCTTGAAACGCAGGAACCCTGGAACCCTCAATAAAAACCTATGTCAGCAGCAAAAAAAGTACTCATCGTAGGCGGCGGAATTGGTGGACTTTCCGCAGGCATTGCCTTACGCCGGGCCGGCATCGCGGCAGAAATTGTTGAATTACAATCCGTATTCAACGTATACGGCGTGGGCATCATCCAGCAAGCCAATGCCTTGCGTGCACTTGATGCGCTGGGTGTGGCCGATGAAGCCATGCGTAGAGGATCACCTTACGGCAAAGTCAAATTGTGTGCACCGCACGGCTTTCAATTTGGCGAAACGGGTACTCCCCCCATTGGTCGTTTCCCCAGTCACAATGGCATTTCCCGGAAAATTCTGCACGATGTACTCTATGAAGCTGCGCTGGAAAACGGCGTAATCTTCCGCATGGGCATCACCGTTGAACACATCGACAATCAGCCTGAGCAGGTTGTGGTTCAATTCACCGATGGCAGTTCTGATGCGTACGACTTATTGATCGGCGCCGATGGGGTCAACTCCAAAGTGCGGAATTTGATTTTTGGCCAGTTTACGCCCAAGTACATCAATGCCTCGGTGTGGCGCTACGCTTTCCCACGTCCGGCAAGCATGGAAACGGGCTACATGTATTTTGGCAAAAAAACAAAGGTGGGTTTGATCCCGATGACGGCGGATACCATCTACATGTTTGTGGTTTCTTCGGAAGGTGACGACAATCCATTTATTCCCGAGGAAGAATTGGTGCCTCGTTTAAAAGGTTACCTGGAAGAATACAGCGCCCCTTTTGTACAAGAGGTTTTGCCTCAAATCACCGATCCCAAAGGCGTCATCTACCGCCCACTGGAAACCTTGATGACCCCGGCTCCTTGGTACAAAGATCGGGTGGTTTTGATTGGGGATTCAGCGCATGCAACGATCCCTCAGCTGGGTTCTGGCGCGGCATTGGCGATCGAAGACGCGGTGGTATTGGCAGAATTGTTGGAAAAAGAAAATGCCATGTCCAGCGTCCTGGAGCAATACATGGAGCGGCGTTACGAGCGTTGCAAATTGGTGGTGGATGTATCGAATACCCTCTCCGAATGGGAACAAATGGAGTGGAAGGGTATCCCGCTGCCGGAGGGTGCGAACATGGGGGCGCTGATGGGGAAAACCTTGATGGCCTTGACGCAACCGATTTGATTGATTTATATCACCCAATAACCTCGAAGGGGTGACATGATTATAGCATAGCATGTAAGCGAGTGAATTTCCAAAGATAAACCCCGAAGGGGTGGTATTTTTTATCCAATACCATTATCATACCACCCCTCCGGGATTTATCTTCAAACCACTGCTTATTCACGATTTCCTATAATCATGTCACCCCTTCAGGGTTTGACATTCATCACATGAAATTCGTAACATTCAAAAATAAAAGCGGGCAAACCCGTAGCGGTTGGCTCAATGGCGACGGCGTAGTGGACATGGAATTGGCCGACGCTCAGTTACCCACCGACATGCTCAGCTTCATTGACGAGCACGAGCGTTTTTTTGCCTTGATTGAGGAAAAAGGCTTGAAAAACCTGGCAGCACACTACTCCTTATCCGAAGTGCAGCTCCTCGCTCCCTTACCCAATCCCCGCAGTTTTCGGGATTACATCGGTTTTGAGCAGCACATGTTGAATGCCTCCAAAACCTTTGGCCACTCCGTAGGTGAAGCCTGGTACGAAATGCCCATTTTTTACTTCACCAATCACCACGCCATTTACGGCCCCAACGACGACATCAAACGTCCGGCTAAAGAAACCCGTCTGGACATTGAGTTGGAGATGGCCGTGATCATGGGCAAAAGAGGCAAAAACATCAGTGCTACCGAAGCCAATGACTACATCTTCGGGTACACTGTTTTTAACGACTGGACCGCCCGCGCCATCCAACGCCGCGAAATGGAAGTACCGCTCGGGCCACATAAGGGCAAGGATTTTGCCAACGCCATTGGCCCCTGTATTGTGACCAAAGACGAAATGGAGCAATACCGGGTAGAAAACGACCGCTTCGATTTGGCCATGACGGCCCGCATCAACGGTGCGAGAATTTGCGAAGGCAACTACCAAACGGTGTACTGGACCTTCCCCCAAATGATCGAACGCGCTTCCGAAAATGATGTAACTTTATTGCCGGGCGAAATCCTGGGCTCCGGTACCGTAGGTTGGGGCAGTTTGATTGAAAACAACTTTTCGGTGCATCGCCCGCTGGAACCCGGCGACGTGGTAGAATTGGAAATCCAGGGAATTGGAATTTTGCGCAACCAAGTAGTGGGGTAAAATAAGTGCTCTAAACCATGGTCAACAAAAACAAAGAGTGGCAAGCGACTTTATTGGATCCAACGGCCTTGGGTAAATTCCTGAGTCCTGAACCTGGTTGGGAACAACAAATCCTGACCCCCTTGCATCCTTGGTTCCAAATCAACCGCATTGAGGTATTTCGGCCTTACCTCAAGTTCCCTTTGGCCCCCCATCGCAAAACGGTGTATGATTTTTTGTTCCTCACCGCCGGAAGCACGACCCGCAATAAAGGCATTGACAACTATACCCTTGTCCCCAATAGTTTTTTCTTTTTGCCCGCCTACCAAATCCTGACCAGCGAGGCCATGAGTGAAGATGTACGGGGGTATTATTGCCATTTTGACCCAGAGATTTTTAACAAAAAATTCATCCAGAGTGAGTTGTTCAATGAGTTCAATTTCTTGAAATACAATGGACACCCTGTAGTGACGATCAGCGACGAAGCGATGCCTAAAGTGGAGTACTTACTGAATCGACTGGGAGAGGAATACCGCACCGGGCGCAAAGAATCCCTGGACTTGATTCGCTCCTACCTGCTCACCTTGTTTTATGAGTTGCGGCGTTTTACCCAAATCGAAGACATCAGTTCCAACGACTCTGCGGCACAACTGACCCAACGCTACAAAGAGGCACTACCACAACAGGTGTATACTTTTCAAAAAGTATCCGATTTTGCCAAATTTTTAAACGTTTCCCCCAACTACCTCAACCGCTGTGTTCAACGCACCATGGGTAAATCTGCCCACGATTTATTGAATGAAACCATGCTGCTGGAATCCAAGGCCTTGCTCAAACAATCGGGGCTCAGTATCAGTGAAATAGCCTATAAAGTGGGCAAAAAAGACCCCAGCGATTTCAGTCGGTTTTTTAAAGCGCAAACGGGGATGACGCCCAAGGAGTACCGGGATTGAAACTGCACAGAAAAGGTAGCAAAATGGCTACTCTGCCAGGGTATTGGTGAGTATTTTGAGACATTATCAGTTCCTTAATTTCACCTACATGCAGATTAACAAACACTCGGATTATCGATCCATCCTTACTTTGTCTTTCGGCTTCATGCTACTCAACCTGGACAGGTGGATCATTGCCCCCCTTTTCCCCGTCATCCAAAAAGATTTAGGATTCAATTACCAGGATTTAGGCGCTGTGGTGGGTGTGACGGCCCTAGCCTGGGGTCTGGTTTCGCTCATTTTTGGCGGATTGTCGGACAAATTGGGCCGCCGAAAAATATTGATTCCGACCTTGGCGGCCTTGTCCATTTTTTCCGGCATCACCGGTTTGGCTTCGGGTTTGGGCACCATGTTGCTACTCAGAGGAGTGCTGGGCATTTTTGAGGGCGCGTACGTTCCAACGGCATTTGCAGCCGTTAAAGATGCTTCGGTTCCTCATCGGGTGGGGTTCAACATGGGTTTGTTGGGCGCAGGCAGTGGGTTGGCTACTGCGATTGCCCCCATTCTGGCGACCCAACTCTTGTCCGTCGTTCCTTCCTGGCACTGGGTTTTTGTGTGGGTATCCATTCCTGGATTGATCGTGACCTTTTTGTTGTATCGTTTCATCAAGGATCAGCCTCAGGTTGAAAACCTCTCAGCAAAAAACATCAACATCAAAGCCGTTTTCAAATACCGCAACATCAAAGTAGGAACCCTAGTCATGTGTGGGGTGATGGCGGCCATTTTTGTGCTGACCGCCATGATGCCCAATTATTTGACCGATTACCTGCATTTGAGTCTGCAACAAATGGGCTTTGTGGCTTCAGCCATTGGGATCGGTGGCTTTTTGGGTATTCCGCTGGTCAATGGCTTGTCGGATCGTTTGGGGCGAAAGCCTGTGATTATTGGGGCCCTGGTGGCTGCAGCTCTGGCGATTGTCATTTTATCCAATATCGGCGCCAGTCCCCTCGCGCTGTTTGTTACCCTATTTTTCGCCAGCGCTTTTATTCTGGGTAGCCTGGTCATGTTGGACGGCCCGATTGCTACCGAGACGGTTCCGCCTTCGATGATCAGTGCGGCATCCGGGTTAATCATTGGAATTGGAGAAATTTTTGGAGGTGGTGTGGCGCCAGTGATTTCGGGGATCGTGGCAGAAAAGTTCGGAATTGAGCAGGTGCTGATGGTGGCGCTGGTCGGGATAATTTTCGCGATTGGTTGTGCTTTCTTTTTGGTAGAAACGGCGCCGGAGAAGCAAAAGTGATATACTCTTTTACGTATCTTTGCAGCAACAATGGGAAGGCGAATGAAAAGCAATTTCTATTAAACACTACGAAGTCATCTATGATGCCAATACAATAAAACCTAGTCCATTCCATGCTCGTCTGCCTAGATACCGATTACCGTGACCCCCATGCCCAGTGCGCCTACATTCTCTTCGAGTCTTGGGCGGCAGCTGAACCTGCACAAATCAATTGTGTGCAAGTCGAGCAGGTTGCACCTTACGAACCGGGTGCTTTTTACAAGCGGGAATTGCCAGGTTTGCTACAAGCGCTGGCCAGCATTGAGTTCCCCCTAGAAGCCATCATCATCGACGCCTACGTATGGCTAGATGAAGGGCGTGGGGGCTTGGGCTGGCATTTATACGAGGCTCTGGAGGGTAAAATTCCGGTGGTGGGAGTGGCCAAAACTCGGTTTCGACCAGCGGAAAAAGTGGCCATTCCGGTGCTAAGGGGCGACAGTCAAAATCCACTGTGGGTAACGGCGATTGGTATTGAGCTTGCTTTTGCGGCGGAAAAGGTGAAGGAGATGGCGGGGGAATTCCGAGTGCCGAAGTTGTTGAAGATGGTAGATGGAAAGTGTCGGGAGTGGGCGGAATGACGAATGATTCGGGTGACGAATGACGAATTGGTCGGGGGTCCTCGATTCGCCGATTGATCTAAGCTACCAAAGCGATAACAATAGCAGCGCGGATGAACTGTGATCAAAAGCAAGCTTTTAGACACATTTTTTTTGAATTGTAAATTTGGGATCAAAGTCCACCCCAGATTTTACGACTCCAAAAATCTGTCGAGCCAGTTTATGCATCACAGCTGTTAAAGCAATACTTCCACTTTTACCCTTAGCAATAATTCTGTGATAGAGGGCCTTGCAAAAGGTGTTGTAGTTCATAGCACTACGAGCACAATTAAAAAGCAAGGCCCTAATCTTGGCATTTCCCTTCTTAGTGATGAAGGATCGCCCTCGCACTGATTTACCAGAAGTGAACTCTGATGGTGCCAATCCAATAAATTTGGTAAAGGCTTTGGCGGAGTCAAAAGCGCTAAGATTGCCAAAGAGGGCAACAACAGCTTCGGCAGTGGCCTTTCCAACACCCTTGATTGAACGGATTCGTTCCACCAATTGCTTTTCCTGGACTTGATCTACCTCTGGTCTCAGTTGGGTTTGCAGGTGTTTTATTTGTGTTTTAACCACTGTCAAAACACTATTGAAGGCCTCCAAAACTGCTGGATTTGGGTCAACCAAAAACTCCACAGCATGCAACTGATTTTGAAGCTGCCGTTCTTGCTTTTGCAAAGCACACAAGGCATTGAATGCTTCTTTGCGCATGCGCTTGGCCTTTGGAGGCATCTGGTAAGGTTTAGTCAGCAAGTTTTGCCCTAGACGCGATAGCGTTTGAGCATCTTGATCATCGGTTTTGCTCGTTTTCATCAGTACTTTAGCCATGGCTCTGCTTTGAGCTGGATTAACCACTGAAAAGCTAGCCCCTAACTCATCAAGACAATGGATTAAGCGCTGAGAGTAGTTTCCCGTATGTTCCAAAACAAAGTGCTTATTGGCCACCCCAACTTCCATAAGCCACTTTTTAATCATGGCTACTTCATTGATGATTTTAGCTTTGCTCCATCCTGAGCCAGTATTTTTATTAGGATGAGCCGATACCAATTCGTCTTTTGACACATCCAGGCCTACGAAAATTTGCTGCACCGTTTGCATAATCCCTTTATTTTTGTGGTAATCGTAACTTTGAAGTGATTCATCACTGGCAAGCTATCATCGTAACGCAGGCTCCTAGGCCTAATGAACTGTCCAGCTTTGAGTGATGATTGGGAGTGGGACCTAACATCCGCGACGGGCTTTAATGCCCTCTAACGCGTCAGGTTTTATCCACTCCCCACTTCTTTTCATCACCAATTAACACAATTAATTGGATAGTGCAAACGTACGACGACGCCGACGACGCGGATTTTCGCTGATTGGCTTACGCCTGCGGCGCAAGAAGGGCTTCGTTTCTATTCGCCGCAGGCGAAAAAGAACCGCGAAAGTCTGCGTCGTCTGCGTCGTCCGCGTAACCACCCATGTCACTGTGGCCGCTCCACGCCTTTATTCTTGAATCCAAAGAATATTTAAACATGTGGAAAGCATCTGAAATAAAAAACAATTCGAGTACAACGCTTAAATTCCAAATCAGTGAACAGGCTGAGCTTTTATCCTTCGCCCAAGTCATTGAACATTGGCAAAACTCCGCCCCTTTCCGCAGCTATTTCAACACTCTCCTCGCCGAAATTCCCTTTGAAGCCTTCTATTGGGAAGTCGTACCAATAACCAAAACTAAAACCAGTTTTCCCTTTGAATTTGTCGTCATTGATAGCGCCCCTTTGCGCCACATCATTCCAGATCAAAGCGCTTTTCAGGAATATTTTGCGACAGATAAAGCAGTCGTAGATTTTTTAAACCTGGGCAAAGACGCACATTTGCTGGTGCCTGCACCGATTGGCGATGCAAGTCGTTACGCACACCTCGCCCAATTTGTACGGCATGCGCCAGCGGCACAACGGGATGAATTTTGGAAAACAGTCGGTGAACTGTATGGAGCGGGTTTGAATGATCAACCGCTCTGGCTGAGTACAGCGGGTTTGGGGGTGTCCTGGTTGCATTTAAGGCTCGATTCGAGGCCTAAGTATTATCGGTATGAGGGGTATAAAACTTTTAAATTAAAACACTAATTTAGCGCACACAAATAACACCCAATGAAAAAGCTACAACTCAGTATCTCTTGCTTAGTTAAAAATGCAGGGTTCTTCTCGTTAATTTTCTTTTGTGCAGCTCATAGTCTAGTTGCAAAATCAAATTGGTCTACAGACACTCTTCCTTCCAAAATCTATGACACCTATGATGAAGCTCCCAGTTTCGCGGGAGGCCACGCAGCCATAACCGATTTCTTGATCAAAAATTTCAAGCCCCCGGTATCGTATTCTGTAGTAAATGTCCCGGATGAGCTGTCCATCAAATTCATCATCACTCAAAATGGTTCCTTACTAAACCCAATTGTTATTAAGGGATATGGGGGCGAGATAGATGAGGCAATGCTCAAAGTATTTCGGCAAATGCCCAAATGGAAACCTGCTAAAATCAAGAATCAACCAGTCGATGCCTATTTTACATACACTGAGAAAGTCACCTCAGCGAAATCTTCATCTCCAGAAGAGATCGAAGAAGAAATGCCTGCACCAACAATAGAAAGAAACCATCAACAAGTGTATCAGGAATTTTCAAGAGCTGATTTTTTGCCCTCCTTTCCAGGGGGACAAACTGCAATGTTTGAGTTTATCAAACAAAACTTGAAATACCCTGTTACAGCCAAAGCGCAAAAAATTGAAGGAATCGTTGTAGTACAAGTTATGGTGGAACCAGACGGTTCAATCAGCAAAATGGGAATAGAAAAAAGCGTTGGGCATGATTGTGATGAAGAAGCGCTGCGTTTGATTAAGTCCATGCCAACTTGGAAACCTGCCATGAAAAATGGGCAAGCCATCCGGTTTATGCACAAAATTCCGGTTGCATTTAAGTTAAATCCGTAATCCATCTGGTAAGATTTGCCACGAATTCCACGAATCTAGGCACAAACTCCATTGGCGTAAAAGCGCATTGATCTGCCGCGGTTGCATTTACGGCTGGATTCGAGGCCGAAGTATTATCGGTATGAGGGGTATAAAAAACGGGTTGGTTTTTAATTTTCTCGGTTATAACCGAGAAATATCATAATATTTCTCGGTTATAACCGAGAAAATTGTATCTTTAAGGATCAAAACCTCATCCATGCTCATTTCGCGCACCCTTTATTCAACCATTTCATCACGTCTTGCCCCTGGCAAGGCAGTGATTGTACTGGGCCCTCGCCAAGCCGGAAAGAGCACCATCCTGGAAGAAATTGGAAAACAAAGCTCCCTGAAAGTACTCCGCTTGGACTGTGATGACGCCTTGGTACGTCAGCGGCTACAAGACCAAAGCCTGCCCAACTTACAAAGCCTGGTCGGCGATGCAGAATTATTGTTGATTGATGAAGCACAAAGGGTAAAAAACATTGGCTTAACCCTAAAAATCATCATTGATCAAATCAAAAAACCTCGCCTCCTGGTATCCGGTTCTTCTTCTTTTGATTTGGCCAATGAAGTCAATGAACCCCTGACCGGTCGCAAATGGGAATTTATGCTTTTGCCTATTTCTACCAGCGAAATGGTACTACACCACGGTGCTTTTGAAGAAAGCAGGCGTTTGCACCAACGCATGATGTATGGCATGTACCCTGAAGTAGTCACCCACCCCGAACTAGAACGCCAACTACTCAACCAACTGGCCAGTAGTTATTTGTACAAAGATGTGTTTGCTTTTCAAGAATTGCGTAAGCCGGAACTATTGGACAAACTGGTTCGCGCATTGGCTTTACAAATTGGCAGTGAAGTTTCATTCAATAATTTAGCTTCCTTTTTAGCTTGTGATATCGAAACCATCCAACGTTACATTGACTTATTGGAAAAGTCCTTTATTGTTTTTCGATTACCCGCTTTTAGCCGCAATGTACGCAACGAACTCAAACGCTCTCGCAAGATTTACTTTTGGGATTGTGGCATCCGCAATGCTTTGATTGGCGACTTTCGCCCCTTAGAGTTGAGGACTGACTTGGGGGGATTATGGGAAAATTTTTTAATCGCAGAGCGCCGGAAGTACAATCTTTATCGAGAATTTTATGGGCAGTCCTATTTCTGGCGTACCACTCAACAACAGGAAATTGATTATCTTGAAGAATACGACGGCAGCATGCACACCTACGAATTCAAATGGAACGCATCAAAAGGGGCATCATTGCCAGAGGTGTTCCAAAAGGCTTATCAAAATGTAGGGTTGAAAGTGATTAATCCAGAAAATTACCTGAGTTTTTTGACGGAGGATTAATGCTAGGCGAACAACTATTTGGTAACCTAAAACTCAAGGCTCCTTCCACTAAATTTAGTTTTTCTATTGAAGGAACTATTTTTCTGTTTCATAAGTTAAACTCAGGATTCTCCTGGTAATTAGGCCTTTAGCAGAACTAGGATTTTCAAAGTTTCAACGCTAAAAACAGAACAAATGAATGAAAAATTAGATTTTAACGACTTATCGAGAGAAGCTTTAAATGAAGTGCTGGAAGCAGTTGAACAATGCATTTTATATCGAAAGGAAGAGCATGAACAATGGGTTGATTCTAGATTTCCTGGATGTTTGGGAATTCCTGCTGCCATATTGTTATTTTCTATTGCTGATGCAATTGGGAGTTATCATAGAAATAATGGATTTAAGGTTGTGATTGCCGGTAAATCCCAAGCCATTAATAACACAGCAAAGCATTTATATGTTTTTAATTCAAAATTTTATGGATATCAAGAACTTACTTGTGTTGAGCTTAATGTGCTTTACTATAATTATCGATCAATTTTGACCCATAATCTAGGTCTACCAGATTCTCATATTTTGATATTGGACCCTACAGGAAATAAGTTGATTGAAAAAAAACAAGGTCCGCAGAATAATAATTGGGTACTAAATTTGAATGTTTTCTTTAATTTGACTAAGAAGGCAGTTGAAATGTTCTTGTCAGAGTCGAAAGAAATCATTGAAAACAGTTCTGCTGTGAAAGATGAGATTACAAAAAAAGAGACAAATCTCTTTGGCGGAATTGATACAATCGACCAAACGTACAATTCAACTTCCAGTAATGATCATGTCTCTCCAAGCGGCACCAACCATACGATACTTCCCACTAATTCAGCTTATTAACTGGCCTGCGAAGCACCCGTTAGTAACTCCTTAAAAGATGAATCCAATGGCAAAACCAATGAAAACTACTGAAGCACTCGATTTATTACATCAAGGACAAAGAGTGGAAGATGTCGTATTGTTGGATCTTGAAACCCCAAAACTAGGATTTCGAGATGCGTTATTGCTGACTGAAAATGGCTTTGTTGTGCCTATTGTATCACACTGAGCGGTTGCATACAGAATGAAGACATCTTAAACAGGCAAAGCCTCTTGAAAAGCCAACACAATATCATCCTTCTGAACACCCAAATCCACAAGCTCGTCAATGACTGGTAAATCTGTACGGTTTTCTTGAATCAAAACTTTATCGTTGACCAAGTCAAAATGAAAAACAGCATAATGAATATGCTCTCCATTGTGCCAGCCAACGCGTACTAGTTGGTAATGGTTATTAATCCGATCAATGATCACTTGATTTTGCACGTTTTTCCAACTCGAAGGTTTGATTTGCGAATAATCCTCCAAGAACGCGATTATTGCTTCTTGATATTTTTGTTGTTTATCCATTTGACAATTGTTTTGTCTTTTTCAAATCTACAAAACAAAAACCAAAAAATCCAGCCCTAATCCACGGGCAGCACCGCTTCCAAAACCCCCTCCGCCAACTCCAACTGCGGAATCTTCCCCACATCCATCCAAATGTCCCCATCGTGTGGATAAGCCACAATCCGTTCGCTTGCTGCCGCACTCAAGTAAGTATCAATGATGGAAAAAACGGAGGCCTCCGCCGGGAAAAAATCAAAAATCTGTGGGCTGATCGCGTGTATGCCGCTGAAGCACCAGGGCTTTAAGTCGGGCTCATCGCGCGACAAGCGGGTCTCTCCCGTTTTTACATTGCTCCAGCCACACAACTCTCCAGATGGGTTAAACAAAAAATACCGCGAACTCTCTCTTTGGCGCACCGCCAAGGTAGCCAGGGCATCGTTTTGCAAATGAGTTTGGTAAAATTGCCGCAGATCGAGATTGGTCAGCGCATCCGCGTTGGTCACCAAAAAAGGTTCTTCCTTCAAAAACCACTCCGCTTTTTTGAGCCCGCCCCCCGTGTCCAGGAGCAAATCCCGCTCATCCGAAATTTGAATGTTGATCCCAAAATGGTCTTTGGCTTGTAAAAAATCGATGATTTGCTCGCCAAAATGGTGGATGTTCACAATGATGTCCTGGCACCCCGCGGCCTTGAGGCGCAAAATGGCAATTTCCAGTAAAGGATGGCCTTTGATCGGTACCAATGCCTTGGGGATGCTGTTGGTGATGGGACGAAGCCGGGTACCGAGACCAGCGGCGAAGATGATGGCACGCATATGGTTGAGGGAGGTTGAGAAGGTTGAGAAGGTTGAGGCTAC
>JAIXOO010000076.1 GCA_027486765.1 Saprospiraceae bacterium | reverse complement strand
CCCATGTACGCCGATTTTACCTGATTGACTACAGGTGTAAATTCCTGGCTGAGCAGGGGCGTGAGGTGGCTGTCCATGCGCACATGGTTGTTGGCCATGTGTTTTTTGAACCAAAGGTTGCGGGAATCGTGAAAATCGGTTACTGCAATAAAACCTCCGGGTTTGAGGTCCGCTTTGGCCTGCATGATCAAGTCTTTCCAATGCGGGTTGATCATGGTCAGGGAGTAGGAAAAAAGTACCAAATCCAATTTTTCGTTCCAGGCAGTGTCGCCCAGCATATACGGTTGGGCCAATACCGTTACCCGATCGGCATAGCCCTGGGTATTTTTGATCGAAAGGTCGACCATGTCGGTAGAAACATCCAATCCCGTTAATTTGGCTTTGGGAAAACGTTTGGCCAGGTTGTTCAGGTTGTACCCGGTTCCACAACCCACTTCCAAAATATTCCATTGACCATTGTCATCCATGGGGATTTCCCGGATGATTTGGTTGCGGCCAAAGAGGAAACTCCAACGGGTCGCGTCGTAAATTTTGGATTGCAGCTTGTAGTAACGCTGCATGGTACTGTTCTGCTCTGCTTCGGAGAGCGAATCGAATTTTTCGAAAGCCATTTTATAAGATTCGAGAGTTCCAGGGTTGCAAAGTTTCAAAGTTCCAGGGCTCAAGGAGTTTAACCCGAACCCTGGAACCCTGGAACTTTGGAACCCTGGAACCCTATTTTACTATTGCCAAATACACACTCGCATAAGTCCCTACACGATCCTCGCCATGGGTCTTGGTGGTCAGTTCTTGCTCAAAATCAACGGCGTCCAGAACAAACTGTGGGAAGAAATCGACTTGATGCGCCGCTGAACGCAACAAAATGCGGGTGCCTGGGCGGCTATTGGCCAAAATCAACTGCCACTCTTCCTCCAACACGGGAATGTTGTTGGCAGCTAGCCAGTCCTGGTGGTCGAGCAGAATATAGTGCGAGTACTTACCTGGATTGTTTTTCAAAAAAGCACTGATGGTACAAGTATGGGTTTGGATTTGATCAATCCGATCTTTCAGTACTTCAAAATTTTGTTCCTCTACATAAGAAGGACAACAGGTTTTGGTGTATTTTCCATCCAGATACAAGCGGTAGAAATAGTTGTCGTGGGTAGGGATTTGGGTAAAAACCTTGCGCAGGCATTCCTGAATGAACCCCATGGCACCCCGTTCGTATTTTTTGGCAAACAGCAATTGTTGGCTGCGCGGAACACCTACCATCGACATGGTCAGGTTGCGGTTCACTACAAATTCTACCAGCTTGTTGGCAATTTTGGATTCGATCCGATTGTAAATTTTGGTCTGCTCCTCCAAACTGCCTACTTCAAAAAGGTGTTTGATTTGGCGATAGAGTTTCTTGCGGGTTTTCAGGTACTTATTGAAAATCCAGGCCAAGGTGCCCGAAGTACTAAAGTGGTAAAAACTTTTCCGAATACCTTTACCATTAAAGTATTTCCAGTTGTCGTCCCAATACTCTTTTGCAAAATCAGGTAGAGCGTTGCGCAGTTTTTCCTGATAAAAAGTGTCAAATTCTGGCATTACCCCGTCGCCAAACATGGCCCAATGCTCAGCATAGCTGGCGTGTTGGAAGCTTGATTTTTTGAGTTCAAGCAAGGCATTTTGCCGGGGGTTCATGTCAATGCAATTGATTATCTTGGGATCGTCCAACAAATAATCCAAAGCATTGCAGCCAGCACTGGTGATCATGACCACCTCACTGTCTTGATTCAATTGAAGCAACTGACGGTCGCAACGAGGGTCCTCCCAGCAGGTGTTGTACACCAGGTTTTTAGTGTGTACCTGGCGGAAAACCCAATCTCTCAAATCATTAATTCCTTTCACTGTTACTAAGATTGGTTAGTTAATGTTACCAAAGGACTTGGGAAAAATTTGTCAAAATTACATAATCCTTGAAATTATCACAGATTTGTAGTGCAGTGGATTGGAATGTGTGAAGAAAAAAATGCAATGAATTGACTCGTAGTTAAGTATGTAGGGTCAAATAAATTTCTTTTTGGGCTTGAAGGGCGCCTTCTCCTGCTGCGACTACCTTGCGCGGGTTGTCCAGGCTGGAATTGAGCACCCGAGCTTTGACGTTATCTGCCCATTGGGTGTGCAAGATCTTGACCAGTTCTTGTTTGTGCAAAGGGTCATAAATGGGGAAAACAACTTCCACACGGCGATCGAGATTGCGGGTCATCCAATCCGCTGAAGCCAGGTACAACTCTTCCTGGCCCCCATTGGCGAAATAATAGATCCTGGCGTGTTCCAAAAACCGATCGATGATGCTGATGGCTTCAATGTTGTTACTTAGCCCCGGCACTCCGGGCACCAAGCAACACATACCCCGGATGATGAGTTGGATCTGTACCCCAGCCTGGCTGGCTTCGTACAACTTGTCAATCATTGCCTGATCCTCCAGACTGTTCATCTTGATCATCATCCAGGCCATCCGGCCCGCTTTGGCATTGGCGATTTCGCGCTCAACACAAGCTACAAATTTGCGGCGACTGTTCACGGGCGAAACCATCAGGTGTTGGAAGCTGCGCTCCAAGGGTTTTTCTTCCAAAAAATGAAATACTTCAGCTACTTCCAAACTCAGGCGCTCATCGGCAGTGAGCAGGGCATGATCGGTGTATAAAGTAGACGTTTTTTCATTAAAATTGCCCGTGCCCAGGTAGGCATAGTGCCGAAGACCTTCGGCTTCTTGTCGGGTGATCAACAGAATTTTGGAATGCACCTTGATGCCCGGACGGGAATAAATGACCTGCGCACCAGCTGCTTGTAAGGTTTCGCCCCAGTGCAGATTGGAAGCTTCATCAAAACGCGCTTTGACTTCTACAAATGCAGTTACTTTTTTGCCATTTTCCTGAGCCCGCACCAAAGCCTGAGCAATGGATGAGTTTTTGGCTACCCGGTACAGTGTGATTTTAATCTCCTCCACGGCAGGGTCTGAGGCTGCTTCTTCGATCCAGCGGGGGATGTAATCGTATTTTTGATAAGGAAAATGTAGTAAAATATCCTGTTTGCCGATGACCTTGAAAATGGATTGAGCTTGTTCCAGAACTGGATGGGGCAGGGGCGGCATGGGGGCGTCGAATAAATCTTCCGATCCGGCAGGTGCGGGAAAAGCGAAAAAATCGCTGAAGTTGTGGTACCGCGCACCAGGGAAAAGGTCATTTTTTTTCAGCTGAAAAATGTCCTTTAGTCTTTTGGTCAGTTCGATGCTCATTGAGCTATCGTACAAGAGGCGGGTCGGTGCGCCAATAGATCGTTCCGCCAGACTGGCCTTGATCTTTTCCCGCAAATCTCCGGTGTATTCGTCGTCGATATACAGTTCTGCATCGCGGGAAATTTTGATGGAATACGCAGCCTGGACGCCTTCGGGAAACAATTGCTCTAGATTGGCCCGCATGATTTCATCCAAAAAGGTAACCTGAAATTGGCCTTCTGATCCCGGTAGGGGTACAAATCGGGGCAAAACATCGGAAGGGATATTGACCAAACCCAGTTGGTCCGATTGCGCCAAAACCGCTATAAAATACAAATTGCGGTTTTGTAAAAAAGGCACATCAAAAGTGTCCTCAATGCGCTGGTATTGCAAGTGGGGAAGTATCTTTTCCTGGAAATACTCCTGGGCAAATTGTTTTTGTTCCCTGTTGAAAAGATGATGATCATTGAGCAAAAGTATGCCCCTTTCACGCAGCGCCGGGATGATTTGGCTGCGAAAAATGATCCCAAATTCAACTTGTTGCTGGTGTACGATTTTTTTGATTTCCCGGAGCTCCTTTTTGGGCTTCACCTCCAGAATGGACTTGCGCTCTTTTTTGTCGATCTTTTGAAACTGCCGCAAAGCTGACACCCGCACCCGGAAAAACTCATCCAGATTAGAACTGTAAATGGCCAAAAACTTGATGCGTTCGTACAATGGAACCGCAGAATCTTTGGCTTCTTGAAGTACTCGGTGGTTGAAAGACAACCAGGAGATGTCGCGTTTGTGGTACATGAATGAGCAGGTTCGTAAGTTCGCAGTTGGAGGTTCAATTGACGAACATACAAACCTTTAGGCAAAGTGCCAGAAAATGTCAGGTTAAGTTAATGTAAACAAGCCCTAAAACCTCGGACATTCCATAAACTTCGAATACACACTCTTCGACCTGCCCGAGTTTTTAATCCTCCAGGAAAGGGTGATGGCTGGAATGCTGTACCAATCGTTGTGTTTGCCGCCTCTCGCGTAAGTAACTTCTAAATTCTCCCCATTGGCCGGATCCAGCAGTGGATTACTGATGCGTGCCGAAACCTCCCCCCGGTTGGTCAATACGTCTCCGTATTTGACTCGTGCATCACTGACATCGTCAAGGTGATCGGTCAGGGTAGAACGTAAAATCAGTTCCGCTCCAATCGTCAAACGATCATTGATCAAAATATTCACTCCTGCGCCAAAAGGGATGTTGAACTGGGTAAGGTTGTAGCGATTTCGGTATCCTGCCAAGCCCTGCCCTTCGGTGGTAAGGGCGCGCAATTCTAGGATTTCGCCATTTAAATTAATTTTGGGGTTAAACGCAAAAAGCCCCAATCCAAAAGCGACATAAGGGGAAATTACCGTTTTGTTGCGGGCGTAACCGATGTGGAAAAGGTGAATTTCGCCAATCAGGGAAAATTCGGTAATGTTGCTTTGAAAATTGAGCCCACGCTCTACATTCACACCGTTATTGCGCTCGTCGCCCATAATTTTTGTAAGGGTTACCCCGGCACGGACGCCTACAAAGCGCGAGTAGCGTTGGCGCAAGAAAATACCGCCGGCTATGCCGTAGTCATTCGGATAAATGGCAAATTCTTTGGGAGAAAGATCACCCGAGTACAAACCGATGCCCCCCGTGATGCCGAAGTCTAAATCCTGGCTGATGGCGCAAAAAGGTAAAATCATGGCAATAGCCAACAACAATTTCTTCATTGGACTCATTTTTCTATTGGACGAGTGTCTAAGTAGTGGGGCAAAAATAAGTGATCATTTTTCCTGAGCCAGAGGATTAGATAAGACACTTTAAATGAAACGTTTACTTATCTAATCCCCTGGCAAAATGATCACTTATTTTTTTATTGCCCCTAAGTAGCTTTTACCAGGCAATGGTAGTCTAACGTCGAACAAAGGAACAAAAGTATACCCTTTCCGACCTTAAATAGATTACTTTTGCACCTCAAAACCAATCTACAACTATGTCAATGGCTAGAAATCGCGCCGATCGTGCCGAAGGAGAACAACGCAAATTGAGTGGAGAACGATTGCGCCGGTCTTTGAAGGTATTCCAATATATCCTGCCCTACAAATGGCCATTTATTTGGGGGATGTTCTTTTTGATTGTTGGTAGTGGACTCTTCCTGGTGATCATGAAATTGCCTGGTGAAATCCTCAACATCATCTCCGGCGAGTCCAAATATGGCCTAAGCACCAATATGGCTTTTTTCGTGGTCATCGCCTTGTTGGCGGTTCAAAGTGTGTTCTCCTACTTGCGCGTGCAATTGTTTGCAGTAGTAAGTGAAAAAAGTATGGCCGCTTTGCGCCGGGACTTGTACCAAAAACTCGTCACCCTGGGCATTCCTTTTTTGGAAGAGCGAAGGGTAGGGGAGTTGACCAGCCGCATTACCAGCGATGTGACTCAGGTGCAAGGGGTTGTTTCACTGACCATCGCCGAATTCATTCGCCAAATTATCGTGTTTTTGGGTGGTGTATTCATCATCGTTTTTACCATGCCAAAACTGGCCTTGATCATGTTGGCCACAGTGCCAATTGTTGTCATTTCAGCCATGTTTTTTGGGCGCTACATCCGCAAACTTATGCGGGCCCGCCAGGATCAATTGGCCGAAACCAACGTGGTGGTAGAAGAAACCATGCAGAGTATTCAAACGGTCAAAGCCTACACCAACGAGGATTTTGAGGTCAAACGTTACAGTTCCAGCCTCACCGAAATGGTGAGCATTTCACTCAAAGCAGCGCGGATGCGCGGACTTTTTGCGGCCTTCATCATTTTTGTGATGTTTGGTGCCTTGTTTTTTATCATTTGGCAGGCGGCAATAATGGTAGAAAAAGGGGAAATGCTGAAAGGTGACTTGCTAGACTTTGCGGTCTTTACGGGCATCATTGGCACGGCCATTGCCAGTTTGGGTAATTTTTACACCGAAATCGTTTCCGCCATCGGGGCTACCGAACGCATCCTGGACATCATGGATCAGCCCTCCGAAGTGACGGTTCAAACACTAACTGCCCCCAAAGGAAAACAACGTTTCAGTGGGGAAATCAGCTACCGCGACGTGCATTTTTCCTACCCGAGCCGCCCGGATATGCCGGTGCTCAAAGGGGTGAGCTTTGACATTGCGGCAGGCAGCAAAATTGCACTAGTAGGTGCCAGTGGTGGTGGTAAGTCAACGATCATGCAATTGCTTTTGCAGTTTTATGGACTGGGGACGGGTGAAATTCTGGTAGATGGCCAGTCTATTTATGACTATGAATTGAGCTTGTATCGCCAAAATATTGGCATTGTGCCCCAAGAGGTACTGCTTTTTGGTGGATCCATCCGTGAAAACATCGCTTATGGCCGTCCAGGCTCTAGCGACGAGGAAATCATCGAAGCGGCACGGCAAGCCAATGCCTGGGATTTTATCAATTCTTTTCCAGAAGGACTGGATACCCTGGTGGGGGAAAGAGGGGTGAAACTCTCCGGCGGCCAACGCCAACGGGTCGCTATCGCCCGCGCCATTCTGAAAGACCCAGCTATTTTGTTGCTGGATGAAGCGACTTCCTCTCTGGATGCCGAGTCCGAAAAACTGGTGCAGGAAGCCCTGAACAAACTGATGGTTGGGCGTACTTCCATCATCATTGCTCACCGTCTGGCAACAGTGCGAGATGTTGATTGCATTTACGTATTGGACGGCGGAACCATCATTGAAAAAGGTACCCACGATGAACTGTCGGCCATCCCGGATGGCGCTTACAATGCATTGGCAAAATTGCAGTTTGAACTGGCGTAAAGTCCTATCAATATGAAAATCAACATCCCCGAAAGTAATCTGGAACGCATTGTCATCGTCGGTGGTGGTTTTGCGGGCCTGCTGCTGGCCAAAAAACTGCTCAAAGCCAATTACCAGGTGGTTCTGATCGACAAGAACAACTACCATCAGTTTCAACCCCTGTTCTACCAGGTGGCGATGGCTGGTCTGGAACCCAGCTCAATTGCTTTCCCACTGCGCAAATTTTTTCAGGGCAGTACCAATGTCTTCATTCGAGTGACCGAAGTAACAGCCATAGAGTACGATAAAAAACGCCTGAAAACCCCTCTGGGCATCGTCAATTACGACCACTTAGTGATTGCAACTGGGGCTGACACCAATTTTTTTGGCAATGCTTCCCTCGCTGCTAAAGCCCTGCCGATGAAATCGGTCTCCGAGGCCTTGTACCTGCGCAACCGCATTTTGGACGATTATGAAAAAACCTTGTCGATCACCGATGTCGAAGAACGGCAAGGTTACATCGATATCGTGATTGTAGGGGGTGGACCAACCGGGGTCGAAGTGGCTGGCTCCTTGGCCGAAATGCGCAAATACATCCTGCCTAAGGATTATCCGGAAATGGACTGCTCCGAGATTGAGATCATCCTCATTCAAAGTGGCGACCAGTTGCTGAAAGGGATGTCCGATGAGGCCGCCAAAAAGGCCCTGGCGTTTTTGCTAAAAATGGGCGTCAAGGTGATCCTCAACAACCGGGTAACCGCCTACGACGGTGAAATTGTGACGATGAAAGACGGTACCCAGATTCGCTCCCGCAAGGTGATTTGGGCTGCTGGAATTATAGGCGCCATTTTTGAAGGCTTCCCTACTGAAGCCATTGGCCCAGGCAATCGCCTCAAAGTGGACAAGCATTGCCAGGTGATCGGGATGGAAAATGTATACGCACTAGGTGATGTGGCCTTGGTGACTGGGGATGCACAATTCCCGGAAGGGCATCCCCAAGTGGCTCAGGTCGCCATGCAGATGGGCGTTTATTTGGCCGATGCGTTTTTAAGAAAACAAAAGGGAAAAGCCGCTGTCGCTTTTAAATACCGCGATTTGGGTTCAATGGCCACAGTCGGGCGCAATAAGGCGGTGGTGGATTTGCCTGGCTTCAAATTCCAGGGCTTTTTTGCCTGGTTGGTCTGGCTTTTTGTACACCTCTTTCAACTACTTGGCGTACGCAACAAAGTGATGGTCTTTATCAACTGGGTCTGGAACTACGTGACCTATGATCAGTCCTTGCGGTTGATGATTCGGCCTTTTGTACCGAAGGAAAATGAAAAATGAAAAATGAAAAATGAAAAGTAAGCTACCGCAGATACTTATTCAGCAAACGTGTCAAAGTCGCTGCGGCAGCCCATTTTTCATTTTTCACTTTTCATTTTTCACTTACTTGCTAGCTACCAAGCTCACTTCCAGATCAAACTCATCATAAATCGCTTTGTCGCCCAAATCCTGGAAGAATTTGCCGGAACGGTATTTGATGTCGTAGTTGGTGCGGTCAACTTTGATGGCAGAAGTACCGGTGATTTTACCGCCTTCGTTTTTCACTACAGCATCAAAAGTGATTGGCTTGCTGATGCCTTTGATGGTCAAGTCGCCCGTTACGCTGAAGCCACCTTTGCCATTAGGAACGATTTTGGTAGATACAAACTTCGCAGTTTTGTGCTTTTCTACGCTGAAAAAGTCGTCGCTCAACAAGTGGCCTTTCAGTTTGTCCGCCCATTCGCCGCTGATGTCTTCAACAGTCAAGGTAGTCATGTCTACTTCGAAGCTGGCTTTAGTCAGTTTGGTTTTGCTCATTTCGATAGAACCAGATTTTAAGTTGATTTTACCAAAGTGTTTGCCGCCAACTTTATAAGCAGTCCACTTCACCGCACTACCCGCTACGTCTACTTTGTAAGCAGCAGCTTTTTCTACTGGATTGGTGAACGCAAGGCTCAACACCGCAGCGAAGGCCATAACAAAAGTCAGATGTTTCATTTTTTCTGTTTTAATGGTGATTTGTACAAAAAATTATAAAGCGAAGGGAGTCAACCCCGCATTTTATCCAACAATTCATTGAGCTGTTGCGCTTCATTTTCAGTCAGATGTGTCAAATGACTGTGCATATCGCTCTCCATGATTTTTGAAGTTTCGTCCAGCAGTTGCAAACCTTTTGCCGTGATGGTGATGTCAACCCGACGGCGATCCATCGGGCATTCCAAACGCTCCACCAAGGCTTTTTTCTTGAGCTTTTCAACCAAACGGGAAGCGTTGGAGTTATTATCCAGCATACGTTCAGTAAGGGTCTTGATCGTCGCTGGTTGATCACCCATCCCCCGCAAAATGCGCAGGATGTTGTATTGCTCCTGCGAAATGCCGAAGGGGCGCAACAAGCGGGTAGCCACCTGATTCCACCATGAAGCCGTGTAAACCAGATTCACAATGGCTTTCTGGAACTCCGAGCTAAATGGTTTGTTCTGTTTGATTGCTTCTTCAATTCTCATAACGGCACAAAGATAATGTATATACATTGAATGTTGCAACATTGTTTGACGGAAAAGTAATTTTTTTTGAAAATTTGTCAGCACCAATAGGATTTGTACCTTTGCGAGCCTGTTAAAAGTTTTTCCACCATGCCCTTGCCAAATCCACCATCTTTTTCTTTAATCATCTGAATTTGAATAAGAAATGAAAATTTTAATCATTGGGGGCGGCAATATGGGGCTTACCTACGCCCAAAGTTTCCTGCGTTCACACATTGCTACTAAAGAAGACATGATGATTCTGGAAAAGTCACCTGAACGGGCGGCGATTCTGGCTCAAAAGGACATCGGCACAGTGTATGGCTCGGCCGAAGACTGTCTTCAGCGTGCTGATTTAATCATCCTGGCTGTGAAGCCGCAAGATACTAGCATCCTTTTTGAAGGCTTACGTCCTCATGTACACCCCCAGCAGGTGTTTTTGTCGATTATGGCGGGGGTGAAAATTGCCACCATTGCGGAATCCCTACAAGTGAGTAAAGTGATTCGGGCCATGCCCAACCTGCCCGCTCAGATTGGTCGGGGAATGACCGCCTTCACCTCTTCCGACGCCGTGACCCGGATCGAATTGGTGACAGTGCAAAACCTGCTCAACACCACGGGTAAAACGGTCTACGTCGAAGATGAATCCTTTATTGATGCCTCTACGGCCATTTCGGGTAGTGGCCCCGCCTACGTCTGGTATTTTATGGACGCGATGATGGACGGCGCCAAGCAGATGGGTTTTTCGCACTCCGAAGCGGAATTGTTGGTGAGTCAGACTTTTTTGGGCGCAGTGGAATTGTACTTGGCGACCAACTTATCTTGTGAAGAATGGATCCAACGGGTAGCTTCCCGAGGTGGAACAACTGAGGCTGCGTTGAAGTCTTTTGGGGAAAATGAACTCAAGGCAGATATTGTTGGTGGGGCATTTGCGGCTTTGCATCGGGCCGAGGAATTGGGGAAAAACTAAATCAGTTTCAATAAATCACCAGCAGGTGTTTGATTTTATGTAAGGATTTTTTTTATCTTTACAAAATCAAAACATCCTGTATTATGGACGCTGCGCTTGGTTTTTTGTTGATTGGCTTGCTGATCGGGGCTATACTGGCCTGGATTTGGGCACGTTTGCGTTTGCAAACCCACGCAGTACTCAAGGCAGATCTGGACCAACAGTTCGTGCGGCGAGAACTGCACGAAGCCAATGAGCGACAACTCTTGGCCCTGCAACAAGAGCTCCGCCAACGCATGGAGGAGCTCCGCCAACTCTCCGGCCACCTGGCCTCCCGCGATCAAATGATCATCAACCTCGACGACAAACTGCACCACCAAAAGCAAGAATTGGAACAACTCCAAACGCGCTTCCGCATCGAGTTTGAAAATGTGGCCAATCGGTTGCTGGAGGAAAAAAGCCAAAAATTCACCGCGCAAAACCAGGAGCAAATCGCAGCACTCCTGAACCCGCTGCGCGAGCACATCCGCGATTTTGAAGACGTAGCCGAAAAACGGTTCATCGAAGAAACCCGCGACCGAATTTCCCTCAAAAAAGAAATTGAACAACTCCGCGAGCTCAACACCCAACTCAGCGCTGACGCCAACAACCTGGCCACCGCGCTCAAAGGCGACAACAAAACCCAAGGCGATTGGGGAGAATTCCAATTGGAGGTATTGCTGCAAAAAGCGGGCTTGAGCCGTGATATACACTACCGTACCCAAGCCAGTTTTGTGGACGAAAATGGCCGGGCCAAACGCCCCGATTTTATCATCATTTTACCCGAAAACAAACACCTCATCATCGATTCCAAGGTGTCGCTCACGGCCTACGAGCGTTACTTTCAAGCCAATGACGACCTCGGGCGCCAAGTGGCTGCCAAGGAACACCTGGACAGCCTGCGCCGCCACATCCGCGATTTGAGCGAGAAGAACTATCAGCAATTGTACCAGATCAATACGCCGGATTACCTGATGTTGTTTGTACCGATTGAACCAGCCTTTGCCTTAGCCTTGCAGCAGGATCAAAAGTTGTTCACCGATGCCCTGGAGCGCAACATCGTGCTGGTGACCACCTCAACGCTCCTGGCCACCATGCGTACCGTGTCTTTCATCTGGAAGCAGGAGCGCCAAAAAAACAATGTGCTCGAAATTGCCCGCCAAAGTGGTTTGTTGTACGATAAGTTTTGCGCATTTGTAGACGATCTCAAGACCATCGGCACCCGTTTGGATCAAACCCAGCTGGCTTACCGGGATGCCATGAATAAACTGCTGGAATCTTCCAAATTTGGCGATACTTTGATCGGCCGTGCCGAACGCATCAAGGAATTGGGGGCAAAAACTTCGAAGCAATTGCCCAAGGATTTATTGGATCAAGTGGAGGCGCTGCCTCTGGATGATGGACAGGAAAATTTTATAGACGACGACCTGAGGTGATTCTATAGTGCCTTAGGTTTCTTCGGTGGTAAAAGAATGCCATAGCTGCTTTTTTTTACCACCTAAGAAACCTAAGGCACCAAAGAGTCACCCTAGGGGTTATACTTTTAATTCAAGGATTTGGCCAAGGCGTTTTTAGAGTTGGCCTTGGAATCGCCAACTTGTTCAAAGTTGTGCAACGGAATTTTCAGCACAATCATAAAAGTCTCTTCTTCATCAAAAACCTGCAACTCGTATTGCTCTCCATACAACAAATCCAGGCGCCGCGAAACGTTTTTTAAACCAATCCCCTTAGTATACTCCGCCTCGGGTTTGTTGTCGTCTTCCGCCTTGCTGTTTTCCACCCTCAGGCTGAGTTGTCCTTCTTTTAAGGTAAGGTCTATACTGATGAAAGCTTCTTCTACTTCTTTGCTCACCCCGTGTTTGAAAGCATTTTCTACAAAAGGCAACATCAGAAGTGGCGGAATTTGCTGGGTACTCACGTCCCCTTTAACCGAAAAACTCACCTCCAGGCGATTGCCGTAACGGTACTGTTCCAGTTCAATCAGGTTTTGCATTTGTTGGATTTCCTTGCGCAAGGGAATCAATTCCACGTTGCAATCGTAGAGCATATAATCCAGGAGATGTGACAATTTGAGCACCACTTCAGAAGAATTGGGCGAATTTTGCAGGGTCAGCGCATAAAGTGTATTCAAGGTGTTGAACAAAAAATGAGGATGGATTTGCCCTTTTAAAAACTTCAACTCTGCATCTAGTTTTTCTTTGCCCAGTTCTTGGCTAAACCGCTCGGTTTGGTAGTTTCTTTTGATCAACTTGATGGCGGATGCAGCAAATACGACCAGGTATACAATACTTGACCGTTGAATAGCCTTGGCCAAACTGGTCAGTGGATATTTTTCGTAATCGTAATCCGGGATGTAAATGGGAACATAAAAGGTGTGCATCAACAAACGATCAGCATACCCAAACAGGATCGCTGAAACCAAAAACATCAAGATCAGCGTTGGGTATTTACGTGAATCCAAAAAACGGGGAATCAGGTAATATAAGGTAAAGTACACGGCGAGCATTTTGACGGGCAGGGTAGCAATCACCTCCATAAAACCCCGCCAGTAGTCATCACGTGTTGATCCATATAGCAGTGTGGCATACAACATGTAAATGGTCCAAAACAAACCATGTGACAAAATGCGGTAACGAGGGGAGAGAAATTTTTGGATTACTGTCATAGGATTCCCTCTTTTAGGAGCGGTAAAAAAATAAGTGTTCATTTTGCCATAGGATTAGATAAGTAAACGGTTCAATTTAAGTGTCTTATTTAATCCTATGGCTCAGAAAAAATGAACACTTATTTTTGCCCCACTGCTTGGCGGTTGAGGAACTTAGATTTGGACGAAATTAATCCATTTTTTGATCTCCCGTTGGGAATGGCGATCAATGACAGCGCTTTGAAGTTGAATGTCGACAAATGGATTATATCGGCCACTTAACGAATCGGGAAGTGTCGGGTAAAAAAGCCGAATGGTCGGGTGAAATGGGGGAATGATCGATTGAAATAGGGGAACAGGTGAATGCCTGTCTAAGGTGTTTCTTAGGTGTCTGAGGTTTCTTAGGTGGTGAAAAAAAATGTTTTACCACCTAAGAAACCTCAGGCACTTAAGAAACACCTCAGGTCGGTTATCCAAGGGCCACATCCAAAACCATCATGATGCTGAACCCTGTCAAAGTCGCCATCGTCGCCAAGTCCGTATTGCCTGCCTGCTGCGCCTCGGGGATCAACTCTTCCACCACCACATAAATCATCGCACCCGCTGCAAAGGCCAGCGCATAAGGCAAAATGGGTTGCATCACCAGCACTGCCGCAGCACCAATCACTCCAGCGATGGGCTCCACTATTCCCGATAACTGCCCGTACCAGAAGGCCTTGCGGCGCGACATCCCTTCCCGGCGCAAGGGCACCGATACCGCAGTACCTTCCGGGAAATTTTGGATGCCAATCCCAATGGCCAAGGCTACGGCAGCGCCCAAACTGGCACTGGGAATTCCCTGTGCTACCGCGCCAAATGCCACACCTACTGCCAAACCTTCGGGGATGTTGTGCAGCGTGATGGCCAAAACTAACAAAACACTCCTCCGCCAACTGGTGGGTACACC
This sequence comes from Saprospiraceae bacterium, assembly GCA_027486765.1. Classification (GTDB taxonomy): domain Bacteria; phylum Bacteroidota; class Bacteroidia; order Chitinophagales; family Saprospiraceae; genus Haliscomenobacter. The sequence continues at coordinate 18,891 of JAIXOO010000076.1, read as the reverse complement.
TTCAGCTTTGTCGAAACCCAAGTGCATGTGCGGCAAAAACTGATCGATAAAATGCAGAAACAAACCGCCGCCCATAAAGCCAATCAAAGCAGGCAACCAGGCGGGGAAACTTTTACCCTCACTCATCTCAATGGCTGGCGCCAGCAGCGACCAAAAACTGGCCGCAATCATCACTCCAGCCGCCAGGCCCAACATCGCGTCAAGCACCTTTTGATTGATGGTTTTGAAGAAAAAAACCAGCGAAGCACCCAATGCTGTCACCCCCCAGGTGAAACAGGTAGCCAACAAGGCTTGCAGAATGGGATGCAAGCCGATGAAACTTTCGGTAATGGTATGTAACATAGGTTGATCTTTATTTGATGAATCAAAAATATAATTTAGATTGGTCTAAATAAAGATTCAGGCACTACTTTTTTAAACCTACAATCGAAGGGTTTTACGGTTTTTAAAACAATAAAAATGAGTGTTTTTTGAATTGATTTAAACCTCTTCGGCATTTGAAGCCTTGATTTGGGGCACTTGAGGCATCCTGATTTCAGCTTGATCAAAACGTTTTTTTACGGATTCAAACAGGTCGCAGGAGATGATGAATGAATCGCCAGAGTTTTTGGCCCAAACCCAGGTACGCAACCGAATGCCATATTCATCGATCCGAATTACCCGAACCAATATTTCTGGTTTGCCTTTTTCTATGTCCTCAGGAGTGCGATTGTCGCAGCGCAGGGGATGCTTTATTGCTTCCTCAAACAGGATACTTTTGACCAATTCGATGTCAGACTTGACATCCACCGTAATTTCGAAAAAGGTACAAATTTTATCATCCGCAAAATCAGCATTGATGATGATTTCCTGATTGATCACCGAGTTGGGAATGATGATGCGGCGGTTTTCAAAATCGCGGATGATGGTGTGCCGCAGTGTGATGTCTTCTACAAAACCACTGAGCTTGTTGTCGCGCAAACGCAGCCGATCATTGATGCTAAAAGGCTTGAAAATAACAATAAAAATACCACTTATGATATTTGATAAAGCATTTTGCGACGCTAAACCAATTGCGACCGCTAAAATTCCCGCTGCACCTAACAATGAAGTGGCGATGGCTTTTAAACTAGGCACCGAAGAAATGGCCCAGCTAATGCCGATCACATAAATCACCCCCGACAAAAAATGCCGCAAAAAATGGTAATTGATCGGGTCACCTTTGATGAGTTTGATGGCTTTTTCAATGAACCGTTTGGAGACGCGATCCATGATGTAGGCCACGATGGAAGTGGCCAACAAAATGCCGAGAAAGGTGACGACGAGGCCGAAATGGGTGCGGAAAAATTCGTTCATTGTAGGGTGTATGAGTGTGAGGCAAAGGTAGGGAGAATTTAAACACATCAACAAGTATCGTAGCGATTAGGGGCAAATGAATTTCCGGGTTTTCTTGCCAAATTCTTTTCTAACTTGCGGCAAAAATATCAGTATGAACTACTGGCTCGTCAAATCCGAACCCGACGCTTACAGCTACGATGAACTAGAACGCACTGGCCGCGGCATGTGGGATGGTGTGCGCAACTACGCCGCCCGCAACAACCTGCGGGCCATGCAGGAGGGCGATCAGGTTTTGTTTTACCACAGCAACATTGGTTTGGAGGTGGTGGGTATTTGCCAGGTGGCCAAAGAGCATTACCCTGATCCTACGGCGGAATCGGGTGATTGGTCGGTGGTGGAGGTGACTCCGGTGCGCCGTTTGAAGCGGGGAGTTACTTTGAAAGAAATCAAGGCTACCCCGGAATTGGCGAATATTGGATTGATCAAACTGAGCCGATTGTCGGTGATGCCGGTGGCGGAGGCGGAGTTTGAAAAAATCCTGGCGATGAGCGAGGAGTAGATTTGAAGCTACGCACGAATCCCTAAGGTGACCCCTTTAGTGCCTTAAGTTTCTTAGGTGGTGAAATATGCCCTGCTCCGCAGTGCGCTTCTTTTTTTACCACCTAAGAAACCTTAGACACTGAAGAAACACCTCAGTAGGGATCACCAACCATTCCCGGCGATTATCCCCGCATACCACTCCGCCGAAGCCTTTGGCACCCGCCGCAAGGTCTCCTCCTCCACATATGTAATCCCGAATTTTTTGGAATAACCCGAAGCCCATTCGAAATTGTCCAACAGCGACCAGATAAAATAACCCTCTACCTTTACCCCGCTGGCAATCGCCTCCTGAATCGCGCCCAAATAGCCCTCAAAAAAGGCGATCCGCTCCAGATCTTCGACTTTCCCATCCCGCAATTGATCATCAAAAGCACAACCATTTTCGGTGATGTAAATCGGTGGATTGTCGTAACGCGCGGCGATCCATTGCAGGAGTTTGCGGCAGCCCCAGGGTACAATCGCCCATTGCATGTCCGTGAGCGCCCAATCGGGGGATACGCTGAGGTTCACATCCTGATCGGCGCTCAGGCCGCCGTTGCCGTATACGCTGCCTGCTTCGGTGGTTTCGCTCGCATCCGACGCGTACATGGTGGTATAGTGGTTGAGGCCAAAAAAATCGGAGGAGCCTTGGATCAGTTCCTTTTCTGCGGGCGTAAAGCTGGGCAAACGATCCCCCAGCCGCTCCCGCATCACCGCCGGGTAATCTCCCTTATAAATTGGGTCGGCAAACCAGGCTAAGAAAAATTCCAGGGCACGTTCCGCCGCCGCTTGATCGGCTGGACTGTCGGTGAGGGGTTCGCGCCAGTCGCAATTGTTGGTGATGCCAATTTTTCCACCTTGCTGGGGCTGGTAGTTTTGGCGGTAAACCTGGACTGCTTTGGCGTGCGCTTTGAGCAAATTGTGACCAGCGAGATAGGGTAGGTCGGGGGATTGAATGCCGGGAGCAAAAACGCCGTGGCCGTAGCCCAGGATGGCAACCACCCAAGCTTCGTTGATGGTGATCCAGTTTTTGACCCGGTCGCCAAAACTAAGGAAACACAAGTCGGCGTATTCCGCAAAAGCGTCGACGATGCCTTCACCCAGCCAACCGTGTAGTTCAAACTCCAGGGCAGCGGGCAGATCCCAGTGGTAGAGAGTAACCCAGGGCTCGATGCCCGCTTGCAGCAATTCATCGATGAGGGCATTGTAAAAATCGATCCCGGACTGATTCACCATACCTCGTCCGGCGGGCAATACCCGGGGCCAGGAGATGGAAAAACGGTAGGCTTTGATGCCGAGTTGTTTCATCAGGGCCACATCTTCGCGAAAGCGGTGGTAGTGGTCGCAGGCGGTATTGCCGTTATCGCCTTGGTGTACTTTGCCGGGTATCATACAAAAGACGTCCCAAATGGAAGGACCTTTTCCATCACTCAAATGGCCCCCTTCGATCTGGTAAGCCGAGGTAGCGCTGCCCCACAGAAAGTTATCGGGGAAGCTTTTGTTTTTTGTCATGATCTTAAAAATTTGGGCCAAGTTATTTTTTTTTCGTTCCTTAGTCTCACATTCCATGTGCTTTAAGCTTAAGTTTTTTCGATCACAACAAAAAAACATCTTTTTCATGCTCTCTACGCTTGATCTCCTGATCATTGCCGCCTATTTCGCGTTGATGATCGCGCTGGGTTTGTACATGCGCAACCAGGCCAAAAAAAGCAAAGACGCCTACTTAATGGGTGGCAAAACCCTGCCCTGGTACATGCTGGGTTTGAGTGACGCCAGCGATATGTTCGACATCAGCGGTACCATGCTGCTGGTGAGTATGGCCTTTTTGTACGGCTTCAAAAGTGTCTTCATCCCTTGGATGTGGCCAGTGTTCAACCAAATCTTTTTGATGGTCTTCCTGAGTCGCTGGTTGAGGCGCAGCAATGCGACCACCGGGGCCGAATGGCTAGGTACTCGCTTTGGCCTCAACGATAAGGGCGTGCGGCAAAGCCACTTGGTAGTGGTCTTTTTTGCCCTCATTTTGTGCGTCGGGTACATGGCCTACGCCTTTGTGGGAGTGGGTGAGTTTTTACAAATCTTCTTGCCTTATGAGCGGGTGCGCGATGTATTGCCTTTTCTAAGTGCGGGCGAAGGGGCTTACGGTATGGGCACGCCCGAATACGTGGCTGCCTTACAAGCTTCGAAGCACCATACTGCTCAGTTTTATGGGGTGCTTATCTCGCTGGTCGCCATGTTTTACAGCATTGTGGGGGGCATGCACGGGATTGTACTGGCTGACGTGATCAAGTACATGGTGATGATCGTTTGCTCCCTGTTTGTGGGGGTGATTGCGATGACCCATCTGGCGCAGTCGGACGTGGATATCTTGAGCAAAGTGCCCGGGGGCTGGGATTCTCCGTTCTTCGGCACCCATTTAGGGCTGGATTGGTCGAACATGCTCAACGATGCGCGAATCAAAATGGAACAAGACGGGTACCAGCTCTTCTCGGCGGTGGTCGGGATGATGTTGATCAGCGGGATCATGAAAAGTTTGGCGGGCCCAGCGCCCAATTACGATTGTCAAAAAATCCTGAGTACCCGCAGCCCGGAGGAAGCCGCCAAGATGAGTGGCTTTATTTCGGTGATCCTGATGCCCATTCGGTATTTCATGACCATGGGTTTTTGTGTGCTGGGCATCCTGTACTTTGAACAATTGAACCTCACGCGCCTGGGCGAGGGCATCATCAATTTTGAAAGCATCATGCCTGCGGTGATCAGCAAATACCTGCCAGTGGGTTTGATTGGTTTGGTCTTGGCGGGTTTCCTTGGCGCGTTTATGAGCAATTTCAGTGGCACCCTGAACGCGGGCCAGGCCTATTTGGTGAACGACATTTACCTCAAGTTTGTCAATCCACAGGCGGAGCGCAAGCAGATCATCACCATGAGTTACCTGAGTGGGGTAGTGATGGTGATTTTTGGGATTGGCCTGGGTTTGTTCATCAAGGATGTGAACATGATTTTTAACATCATCACTGCCGGACTTTACGGTGGTTTTGTGTGTGCGAACGTGTTGAAATGGTACTGGTGGCGCTTCAATGCGACGGGGTATTTTTATGGAATGTTGGCGGGGATCGTGGCCAGTGCCATTCCTCCAGCCTTGTCGGTGAGTGGAATCACCAATTATTTTGATGGGACGAGGATGTTGTACTTTTTTCCGGTGTTCATCGTCATCCAGTTCATTGCCTGCATTCTGGGGACGTATGCGGCGCCGGCGACCAATCAGGAAACGCTGTTGAGCTTTTACAAAACGGTACGGCCCTGGGGTTTTTGGAAACCGATCCATGCACTGGCGGTGGCGGAAGATCCAACTTTTGAGGGGAATAAGAATTTTGGGGTGAATATGCTCAATTTGTTCTTGGGCATCACCGGGCAATTGTTGCTCATGCTGCTGCCGATGTACTTGATCCTGAACAAGTGGACGGGGCTGGGGATCGTGCTGGCGCTATTGGTGGTGGTGTTTGTGGTGATGAAACGCACCTGGTGGAACCGCTTAACTGATTGGTGATTTCAGGTATTTGGCTGCATTTTTGAGCACATAACCTCTGAGGTGTTTCTTTGGTGCCTTAGGTTTCTTAGGTGGTGAAAAAAGAAACGCACTGCGAAGCAGGGCATATTTTCACCACCTAAGAAACCTAAGGCACCAAAGAATTCACCTCAGAAAATAGATATTACTACCCCTTCACCCATTTTTTGGCCGCCAGCTTCCCATCGGCGCGCAACACCTGCACGAGATAGCTAAGCAGGGTGAAACCCAAGTAAAAAGAACCTAGGAGGAGTAAAGCTAATCTGAATCGTTTCATGTTGATGTAGGTTGTAATTCTAGCAAAATAGCGTCTAAATATTTTTAACTTTTACGAAACAAAAATGTAGCCAACGGAAAAAGTTGGAAACACGTCTAACTAAAAAAACAAAAATCATGCGCAAGCTCCTATTTTTTATACTTGTAGCGACTGGATTGCAACATTGTACCGCCGATGATGCCACGGCCAAACTGGAAGGTTATACCGAAAACGAGGCCATCCTCCAGAATCAACTGCCCGTTGACGGTTGTGATTGGCATTTTGGGGTAGACCTGGACGACGAATGGGGGCAATTTGTAGCCGACAAGGCCAGCCAACCCAAGGTTGATGCTCTCATTCAGCAAGCAGAACCCGTGTTTGGTATTTCCCAGGTCAAAGTTAAAATCCGCTACCGCCTCACCGGAAATCAACGCGAGGTGCAATGTGGCTGGAATACCAAAACGAAGATGGCGGAGATTGAGATTGCGAGTATAGAGAAACTTTGAAGTGAAAAGTGAAAAGTGAAAAGTGAAAAATTAAGCGGTGCAGTCCAAATGGTGTACTTGCTTTTTAATTTCGTTTTTCACTTTTTACTACCTTCACCGTCTCTAGCTGTGTACTTATGCAACGTATTCCTTCTATCTATTTCGGACCCAGTGAATTGGGTGGACGTGGGGTTTTTTCCACTGAGCCAATCTCGGCTGATTCTTTGATTGAAATTTGTCCAGTTATTGCCTGCCCAAAGGAAGACCTGCCGGTTATCCACAAAACTTTCCTGCACGATTATTATTTTTTGTGGGGTGAAGACGACGATGAATGCGCGATCGCCCTGGGCTTTGGCTCATTGTACAACCATTCCCGCGAGTCCAATGCCCGCTATTGGTGTGACCCCGACAATGCCATTATTGAAATTTGGAGCATTCGGGACATTGAAGTAGGGGAGGAGATCACCGTGAACTACAATGGTGATCCGGAGATACAGGATCCGGTGTGGTTTGAGGAGGGAGGTAGCAGTGAGCCGCCAGCTGGGAGCGATCAGCTTTGAGCCGTTTCTGTTTAAAGGTTAGGATAGTATAGACGGTGCATTGCCCCAATTTTGGCATGCACTCATTGTGATATTTTTTAAAAGTAGATTTTTTTGAAAAAGTAGAAAAAAATATGATAACCACTTTATGAGTCGGGTATTATGATGATGAGAGGCAGAAAACGAGGCAGCGCTTTAAAGCCAACGCTTCAGTTTTTTCTCGGGATTGACCGCTTAACACTCTTGCTGCCCGGCAAGATTTAAGCCTAAATCTCCAACAACTTTAGAGACCACCTGCGGGCAGGGTGATTCTGAAGGCCTTTTATTTCATCTCAAAAATCCAAAACACATGTACACTCATCAAGTGAAGGGCCTCCCTGCGCTAGGGGCCTCCGTTTGCCTAATCAAAAAGGTGTTCAATTGGAAAATGCTAGCCGCACTTATGATTACCGCAGCCAGTTTCAACCTGAGCTCCTGCACCGCCTTTGATGGTGGAGACCAAATTACACCGCAAGACCAAGTTGATGATGAATACGGACCTGGTTGTAAGCTTATCAATAGCGTGATCATTTGCCCATAATCACAAGGTCAAAAATCACGAAGTAATTTTGATTATTGAAAAGGTAGAATAAATAGGTAGGGACGGGAGTTCGATGTCACGACTCCCGTTCGCTTTTTTTCCCCAACAGGGCCAATTGTTTTTTTATCCAACTGCGGTTGGATATTGGTTCACCTTTATCCAGGGTCTTTTCTATTTTTTTTATAAACGAATTTTTTTTCTTCTCATCAATTTTAGTTTGAAGCAAATGAAATTTAGAAGCTACCCGTTGAAAATTATGGTGTGGTGCGGAAGTTTGTTCAGTCAAAACCTTACGTTTGACTAGCCTTTGGCAATATTGTTTTAAATTTTCAATGTTCCTTTCCAAATCAGCCATGGGTTTCTCTTCCCATTTTTTTTGAAGCAATACGTTTTCGTAACTAAGCATAACCCTTAATTCTTTAGCCCTAATGTCGTACTTCAGGTGCTTTTTTGAGTGCGAAGGAAAGGTTTTTTCTAACAATTTAAGTGCATCTTCAATTTTTTCCTCTCTCTGCAAGGAATAGCTCCTACACAAATCCAAAACCTGCGCTTTGACCTCTTTCCCCAGGTATTTGCGGTACTTTTTTTCAAAATCGGCTAAAACATCCATTTCGTCTAAAGCCTGTGCCACTGCGTAAAAATTGAGATACTCTCCATCCGCAATCGTCTCTTCAACGTTGTAGAGCATGTTTTGGCTCAGGTATTTCATCCATTCAAACATTTCTTTCAACCAATGGGCGTCCAGTTGATAATAGACATGAGCAAGATGATTGATGCAGGCTTTGACCAAAATAAGTTGATCAATCTTGGCCAATTCATTTTTTGCTTCGTGAAAACTGACTTTAAAATCTGCATAGAATGGACTGGGTAGCTCATTCCCTGTTTTTAAAATATTGATCATAAGGATGTACAGTTTGATCAATACTGGATAAGTGGATTGTTTTTCTACTTGTTTTACTATGGTATTAAATGTCAGATCGTATTGTTCAGCCCTCTGAATATCTTGTACAGAGCGATTGAGGATTTCCAGGTAATTCCTCAGCGTGGCCAATTGGTTGAAAAGCTCAAACGCCTCTATGTTTCGCTCAAAAACTTCAGGATCAGTAGTGTGGTCTGTTGATTGATGGTAGTAACATTGATTTTCCAACCAATATTTATCCTCGGCAGCCATTAATGTGAGATGGGTCTTTTTGAGGCTAGATCTAAAGTCACCTGCAGCATTTACAAACAGTCCATTGCTGTTTCTTTCTTTAAGCCCTTTCACTAGGGCTCTGTGCCGAAGTGGTTTATCCGTCAATACCTGGTTGTAAACAATAAACCGTTCGATCAACTCCAGGAGTATTTCTAACTTTTGATACAGGCCAGTCAAATGTTCACTTATTTTTTGGGTGCCTCGCACTGATGAAAATCTGCGGATTAGAGCCGCATCATCTAAAAGGTGAATTTGAGTATTGTTAACGCCATGCTCCAGGTAGGTGGCTAGATCAACTACATCTTCTTTGACACCATGAATAGGCGCTTTAACAAATTCAATAAAGGCCGAATGCTCATTGGACTTTAAACAGGCCAAGAACGCATGGTAGTTTTCTATACTAACCTGCGCCAGTTTATATAATTCCTGGTTTTTTTTCATAAAAAAAGCAATTTTGATTTTGGGGGTAAAAAATTGATTAACAGTGGATTAGCTAGAAAGGGGGAGGGGGGAGGCAAGTTTTTTAAATTGAACAATACATTAGCGTCCCTGGCGGGGTTAGAAAAGGTGCCTTATTTTTGATTCATCAAAAAAAAACATGAAACCAAAGTTTATCCACATCCAAGAGCCAAAGTATAGCTCCGTCTATCCTGACCTAATCCAAGAGGTTCGCACTAATGCCCCTTCAAACGGAGGTCTACTTGCTCTCCAAGTTCTTGGAATCCCTACAAATTAAACTTTGGTATTCGGGAGCCAGTGAGCTCTATGCTCACTTGGCTTCCATTCAAATCTCAATATACGACTGATCAGGTAATTTTTTTAAACTCGAGACCACAATTTTTTTCTAGCTAATTAGAAATCCTAACTTATTTGATCCAGCTAAACTCAAAAAAATAGGTTCTTGAAATCAATGCGTTGTCGCATGAAAAAAGATTTGGAAGGTATGTCAAATTCTGTTAAAGACAATTAAACAGCACTAATTAGCCTTGGGACGAATAAACTTGAATGCTAAAAATTAAGTGGAATTATAATCCGTGTTTAAGTTCTTTACCCAGTTGATACCAATTTTGCCGTAGTAAGATGAAGACAAAAGGCTTAAACATTCCCAAACCTAGGAGTTGAAAGATACTCCTAGGTTTTTTTTATTCCAGCAGTGCCAACTGTTTTTTTATCCAGGTACGATTGGATATTGGCTCTTTTTGGGTCAGTAATTTCTGAATCTGTTGAATCAATACCTTTTTTTCATCAAAAGTCTCTTTACCCTGAATTAGGTAGAATTTAGCTGCAACACGATGAAAATTGCGGTGTGGAGCAGCAGTTTGTTCCGTTAAAAAGTCGTCTCGTAGCAATCTTTTACAATATTTTTTTAAATTTTCAATGTTTCTTTCCAAATCGTCAATTGTTTTACCCTCTCCTTCTTTGGCCAACACATTTTCATAACAAAGCATAACCTTGAGCTCCTTAGCCCGGATATCGTATTTCAGGTGCTTTTTTGAGTTTGGAGGAAAGGTATCCTCCAGTAATTTTAGGGCCTCATCAATTTTTTGCTGTCGCTGCAGGGAGTAACTCCTACACAAATCTAAAACCTGAGCTTTGACTTCTTTACTTAGGTACTTGCTGTATTTTTGTTCAAAATCGGCTAAAACATCCATTTCATCCAGTGCCAGTGCTACTACATAGAAATTGAGGTATTCGCCATCCGAGATTGCCTCTTCAACAGAGTAGAGCATTTTTTGGCTTAGAAACTTCATCCATTCAAACATTTCCTTCAGCCAGGGCTCGCCCAGCTGATAATAGACATGAGCAAGATGATTGATGCAGATTTTGACTAAAGTGAATTGATCAGTTCTGGTTAACTCATGCTCCGCTGCATAAAAACTGGTTTTAAACGCTTCATAGAATGGGCTGGGTAGCTCATTGTTCGTTCTTAAGATGTTGATCATGGCGATGTACAATTTGATCAATACCGGATAAGTTGTTTGTTGTTCTACCTGTTCAACAATGGCATTAAATATCAGATCGTATTGTTTAGCCCTCTGAGCATCCTCTATATTGCGATTGAGAATTGCCAGGTAATTCCTCAAGGTAGCCAATTGGTTGAAGAGTTCAAATGCCGTGATATTCCGATCAAAAACCTCCGGATCGGTAGTATGGTTGGCTTGTTTACGGAAATAGCATTCTCTTTCCAACCAATATTTATCCTCTGCAACTACTACAGAGAGCTGGGCTTTGTTGAGGCTGGACCTGAAATCATTTGCAGCTTTTAAAAACAACCCATTGCTATTCCTTTCTTTAAGCCCTTTCACCAGGGCTCTGTGCCGAAGTGGTTTGTCAGACAATACCTGGGTGTAAACGATAAACCGTTCGATCAATTCCAGGAGTATTGCTAACTTTTGATACAGTCCAGTTAAATGTGCACTTGTTTTTTGGGTGCCTCGTACTGATGAAAATTTGCGGATTAAAGTCGGATCATCTAAAAGGTGAATTTGAGTATTGTTCATGCCATGCTCCAGGTAGGTGGCTAGATCAACTACATCTTCTTTGACACCATGAATAGGCGCTTTAACAAATTCAATAAAGGCCGATTGCTCATTGGTCTTCAAACAGGCCAAGAACGTATAGTAGTTTTCTATACTAACCTGCGCCAGTTTATATAATTCCTTGTTTTTTTTCATGAAATTAGCAGCTTTGGTTTCAGTTTTAAGGGTTTGATTGACAGTAGATTAAGTTAAAAAGGGGGTAGTGAAGGCTATTTTTATTAATTGAACAATACATTAGCGTCCCTGGCGGGTTTAGATAAGGTGCCTTATTTTTGATTTATCAAAAAAAACATGAAACCAAAGTTTAGACACTTCCAAGATTTAAGGCATAGCTCCGTTTTCCCTGGCCTAATCCAAGAGGTCTACACTAATGCCCCTTCGAACGGAGGTCTGCTTGCACTCCAAATTCTTGGAATCCACACAAATTAAACTTTGGTATTCGGGAGCCAGTGAGCTCTATGCTCACTTGGCTTCCATTCAAATCTCAATGTACGATTGATCAGGTAATTTTTTTAAAGTCTAGAGCACAAATTTTTTTTAACTAATTAGAAATCCTAACTTATTCGATCCAGCTAAACTCAAAAAAATAGATTATTGAAATCAATGCGTTGTCGCATGAAAAAAGATTTGGAAGGTACGTCAACTTTTGTTAGAGATAATTAAACAGCACTAATTAGCCTTGGGACGAATAATCTTGAATGCTAAAAATTAAGTTGAATTATAATCCGTGTTTAAGTTCTTTACCCAGTTAAGACCAATTTTGCCATAGTAAGACGAAGACGAAAGGCTTAAACATTCCCAAACCGAGGAGTTGAAACATACTCCTCGGTTTTTTTATGTCTAAAAGCAGGTCTATATGGTACCTGAATAATGTATTTCAGCCAATCCCCGCAAACGCTCTGCTGCGTATTCTGCCGTCACATCTCTTTGAGGCTCAGCAAACAACTCATAGCCTACCATGAATTTCTTCACAGTGGCTGAGCGCAACAGTGGTGGATAAAAACTCATGTGCCAATGCCATTCAGGATGTTCCTGGCCGTCGGTAGGGGCCTGGTGAATGCCTGCAGAATAGGGAAAAGAGGTTTCAAACAAATTGTCAAAACGGATGGTCAAGGCTTTGAGGATTTGAGCAAAAGCATGTTTTTCCAGCTCATTCATCTCTGCAATGTGGCGCATTGGCCGGCGGGGGATAATCATGGCTTCGTACGGCCAGATGGCCCAAAAAGGCACCAGGGCGACAAACTTCTCGTTTTCGAGCACAATGCGGCTACCTTCGTTTAGTTCTTGTGCCAGGTAATCTTCCAGCAAACTGCGTTGGTTTTCCTTCCAATATTGCTCCTGCTGGATGGTTTTCAGGCGGGTTTCTTGAGGGATGGTGGATTGAGCCCAAATTTGGCCATGCGGATGGGGGTTGCTACAACCCATAATTTCGCCCTTGTTTTCAAAAATCTGGACATGTTGAATGAAATCAATGGCACCCAATTCCAGGTATTGGGCTTGCCAGAGTTCGATTACTTTGCTGATGGCGGCCACTTCCATTTGGGGTAAGGTGAGGCCGTGATTAGGCGAAAAACAGACCACTTTACAAATGCCTCGTTCCCCTTTAGCCTGGAGCAAACCTTGTTGAAAAGGGGCGGCTGAAGATACTTCCAATAGTGCGGCAAAATCATTGGTAAAAACAAAAGTATCAGGATAATTGGGGTTTTGGAAGCCTCCTGCGCGCTCATTCCCGGGGCAGAGGTAACAGGTTGCGTCATAACTTGCTTTGTGGCTGGTATCGGCTTTTTCAACTTTACCTTGCCAGGGGCGTTTGGTGCGGTGGGGTGAAACCAGCACCCATTCACCAGTGAGGATATTGTAGCGGCGGTGGGGGTGTTCGTGGAAGTCTAATGGTTGCATGTTTATTTGTTTGGGACAAAAATACACATTGACCAGCGCTTGATAAGTTTTTTACACAAATTACCGTTACAATTGTCCCTGTCAATTGTGACCTTATGCAACCTTTTTTTTACAATAGATTGTCCATTTTTGCTCTTGCAATAAAACAATCGCCTGTAAGCGGGTTAAAGATCACAACAAACTTTTGATTCTCGATTTTATTGGGATGAGGCAAATGGCCCTCATCCCAGCAACTTGTTCAAGTTAACTACGATGAGTACTGTTTTTCAACAACGTTTGGCTCAACTAGAGGCCCAACACCAGGATTTGATCCAGACCACCAACCAGGCAATTGTTCCCGGCAATGGTATTTTTGAGCGTTACCAGCACCCGGTGCTAACGGCTGCGCATGCCCCCCTGTTTTGGCGTTATGACCTGAATCCTCAAACCAACCCCCATCTAATGGAACGTTTTGGCATCAACGCCGTGTTCAATGCTGGGGCCATTAAGTGGCAAGGGAAATATGTGGTAGCCGCTCGGGTGGAAGGTATGGATCGCAAATCATTTTTTGCCATTGCCGAAAGCCCCAATGGCATCGATCAATTCCAGTTTTGGGATTACCCGATCACCATGCCTGAAACAGCCGATCCCGATACCAACGTATACGACCTCCGCCTGGTGGCTCACGAAGATGGTTGGATATATGGCCTGTTTTGTTCCGAACGCAAAGACCTTTCAGTTCCTCCTTCCGATACCTCCTCAGCCGTAGCGCAGGCGGGAATGGCTCGTACCAAAGACCTAGTCAGTTGGGAACGGCTCCCTGATCTTAAAACGGCTTCGGCACAACAACGCAATGTGGTGTTGCATCCAGAGTTTGTCAATGGGAAATATGGCTTTTATACCCGTCCACAGGATGGGTTCATCAGCACGGGCACGGGCGGTGGCATCGGTTTTGGTTTGGCAGACAACATGGACAATGCCGTGATTGAAAGTGAAACCATCGTGCACGAGCGGCGTTACCATACGGTTTATGAGGTAAAAAATGGACAGGGCCCTGCACCGATCAAAACCGACCATGGGTGGTTGCACCTGGCGCATGGAGTGCGCAATACAGCAGCTGGATTGCGCTACGTCTTGTACTTGTTTATGACGGATTTGCAGGATTTGACCCAAGTCATTCACCAACCCGCTGGGTATTTCCTGGCACCGGAAGGGGCTGAAAGGGTAGGGGATGTGTCCAATGTAGCTTTTTCGAATGGCTGGATTCTGGACGATGATGGGACAGTTTTTATCTATTACGCATCTTCCGATACCCGCTTGCATGTGGCTACTTCTACGCTAGATCGTTTGGTGGACTATTGCATCAATACTCCCGAGGATGGGTTCCGCTCGGCGGCAAGTGTAGAAACCCTCAAGGCCATTATTCAACGGAATAAGGCCTTATAAATACTAGATTTCGATTACGTCTAAGTTTGTTATACGCAAGGGCGAAGCACGAGCACACCGGAGTTCGGGGCTTCGCTCCTCGCTTTTAAGTCAAAAAAATGTTCTCCAACGATAAAGCCATTTTCCACCAATTTCATGCCGAGCTCCAAAGCGAGTTGACCGAAATCCTGCATTTCTGGTCAACCCAAACCATTGATCATCGGCAAGGTGGATTTATTGGCAAAATGGACAACCAAGGCCTAGTGGATTATACGGCGCCGAAGGGGCTGGTGCTCAATGCAAGAATTTTATGGACTTTTTCTGCCGCATACGCCAATCTCCATGATCCGATGTATTTGGCGGTGGCGCAGCGAGCCTTCGGCGTACTTTCCACTCATTTTTATGACGATGACTTTGGGGGGTATTATTGGTCAGTTTCATCAGATGGATCTGCCTTGAATACCCGCAAGCAGATTTATGGGCAGGCTTTTGTATTGTATGCCCTGGCAGAATATCTGCGGGTGTTGGATGAAGAACAACAAGCCGAAATATCCAAACAGGCCAAGGGGGTATTCGATTGGATAGAAAAATACAGTTTTGACCCACTGCACAATGGGTACTGGGAGGCAGTAGCCCAGGACGGCTCAGCTTTGGAAGACCTACGTTTGAGTGACCGCGACCGCAACGACCCCAAAACCATGAATACGCACTTGCATATTTTGGAGGCTTACGCCAATTTTTACCGCATTTGGCCCGATCCACTTTTACATCAGCGGCTCAAGAACCTAATTGATTTGTTTTTGGATAAAATCATCGATCCCCAAACGCGCCACCTGATTTGCTTTTTTGATGTCCAATGGAATCCCTCTCCCGCGCCCGTCTCTTATGGGCACGACATTGAAACGGCCTGGCTACTGTTGGAAGCTGCCGAGATTGCGCAATACCGCCTTGAGGATGCCCGTGAAATGGCGGTAGCCGTAGCTGTAGCAGCAGCGGAGGGGTTTGATGCCCAAATCGGTGCCTTGCTGTACGAAGATCATTTACCCGAGAAACACTGGTGGGTAGAAGCAGAAGCCATGGTGGGTTTTTTGAATGCCTGGGAATTAATCCAGGAGGAACATTTTTTGGGAAAATCCTTGTCCTGCTGGACCTATATCCAAAACCACCTGAAGGACAAACTACGTGGAGAATGGTACTGGGGCATAGATGCGGAGGGCAAAATAATGGCTAATGAAGACAAAGTGGGTTTTTGGAAATGCCCTTATCACAATACCCGGGCCTGTTTGGAGGGGTTGCGGCGCATCAGCAAATACATACCAGTGCAATAAGAATGAGTTTCATACATCATCAATAGTGTGTAACCAGCCATTTAGGAGTGCTTCCTGATGGCTGGTTTTTTATACTTTACGCTCCAACATTTCAAAGATAGCGATGGCCAACAAAATGGCTTCTTCCTCCTTACTCAAATCATTGCGTACAAAATCAAAACAACGTTGGCTCAAGGTGTCTTTGGCACCAGGCCGAGGCGCTACGATGTTGCCCACCGCCCGTCCTTGAATGGTCATTTCCATTTTAGCGGGTTTGGATTTGTCTAGTTGAGCAATTACCTTTTGGCTGCGTGCGCCAATGAGTTGGCCTGTTTTTTCATTGTAGGAACCTAGTTGCTGTTGATCAATCGCGATGATGGTGTCATCCCCTTTGATCCAGTAAGTGTATTCGTGGTGATAGGTTTTGGCAAAAATCAGGGCATCGCGTTTGTTGGACAAATATTTGCGGTAATAATAAGCCGCAGCGGGTTCTTCAAAAATGGTCACAAAGACACCACGCTGATCAGTTGTAGCCCGTTTTTTGATGCTTTTGTCCATTTCTTTGGAAGACAGCGACTCCAGGTCCTCTGTACGCAGCGGAGTCAGGTCGGGCATACTTTTGAGTACTTCCTGGCGAATGGTC
Source organism: Saprospiraceae bacterium (assembly GCA_027486765.1). Taxonomy (GTDB): domain Bacteria; phylum Bacteroidota; class Bacteroidia; order Chitinophagales; family Saprospiraceae; genus Haliscomenobacter. Next base: position 2,588 of record JAIXOO010000076.1, on the reverse strand, counting down.
TTGAGGTCAGCCTGGATTTTTTTTTCTCCTGGCTTAAAATTGGGGAAACTTTGTGAAAACAAATAAAAGCCTGCCCCGGCTACCATGATGGCTGAAATTGCAAGTATGCCCATACCGATAAAAGTTAATTTAGGTTCCAAAGTTCCAGGGTTCCAAAGTTCCAGGGTTAGGGTTGAACCTTGGAACCCTGGAACACTGGAACCTTATTTTGTCCTCCCCGCCTGTACATCTGTCCGAAGGCCATACATTTCCGGCTTCTGAAGCTGCTGCAAGCGGGTTTCGAGTGCAATTTTATCCGCTTTCGTCAAGACCACCAAATCTGAGCGACAGATTTGTGCCAATTCAGCGATAATCTTTTCCCGCGTTTCCCAAAAGGCTGCGCGCGAAGCGGTAATATCGTCAATGCAACGATTTTTATAAGCAATAAGATCGGGGTCAAAGGCTGTTTTTCGACGGTACAAGGCGTCCAACTGTTGAAGGGCTTGAAAATGCAGACCACGGCCTAGCAGACTATGGGTTACCCCATGATTCGTTTCGATGACGTAATGGGGATAGAGGTATTCAATGCTGTCGCTTGGAAATTGTTGGATGCACCAATCAAAAAAATCATCATCACTTTGGCCTTTGGTCTGAAGCGCTTTTCGTTTGTAGTCTCCAAAATGGGTGAAGAAATAATAGCTATCTCCTTGAGGATTCATTTGGGTGACTACGCCCGGCAATACCTGAGGCAACCAAACGAGATTGGGCAGGGTGTAAGTGGGATCCACCGCCAGTGCAAAGGAAGTATGCAAGGCCAGTGAATCCAATACCTCGCGGAACTGATGATAAGCCTGGGCCAATGCTACATCGGTGTGGGCGGTTTCGAAATTGCTGCTGTATGTATCGATTTTCTGGGCTAAAGAAGCGCCAAAAAGGGCAGCCAGGCGTTTGGGTAGTACTTCTTTTGCCGCCTGCTCCTGGCGATTGTACAAGACAGCACCGTAAACCCAGCCAACTTCTCCTTTTGGGGTACGCACCTTGAGCCAAGGCTCGGTATAGCCCTGACCATTGAGGGATAAGGGGGTTAAAAATGGGCTTACCTCACCAAGGTCCTGAAGCACTTCACCTACTTTGAGCTTGCGCAAGGCTTTGCCTTGGCTACCTGGAGTAGAAAACAAGCGTAAGCCCGGTTTAAAAACCACAATTTTGGAAGGATCAGTTGGGAAAGCAGCCTCTTTGGATGTGCAGGCCAAAAAATTGAGACAAACAAGGCACAACAGAGAGCGAAGGGTTGCCTTGAAAAAAAGCTGCATATTGGCAGAAGTTTGATCGAGCCTAGAAATAGAAATGGGGACAAAAGACAGTATTCAGTGGTTCTTCACTTCCGCCGCACAATCAGTAATTACTGATGCCTCTCGTCCCCTCCGTTACAACAAAGAAGTTGTTGCTCAGGGGCAACAACTCACCCAATTAGCCTAAATAAGATCTTAAATTATTGCGGTTGTATGATTTGCGCAAGCGGCGAATGGCGCGCTCCTTGATTTGGCGTACGCGTTCGCGGGTCAAACCATACATCTCACCAATTTCTTCCAGTGTAAGTGGTTTTTGGCCCTCCAGTCCGTAATAAGCTGAAAGCACTTCAACTTCGCGGATGTTGAGGATCGACAAACCTTGTTTTACTTCATCCTTGAGGGATTGTTCCATCAGGCGGAAGTCGGGGCCCATGTCGTCTTGGTCAACAATGACGTCCAACATGGTTGAATCACCTTCCTCGCCACTCAAGGGAGCATCCACGCTCACGTGACGGCCGTTGCCTTTGAGCATGTTCCCCACTTCTTTGGGGTTCATTTCCAGCAACTCGCCCAGTTCTTCATTCGTTGGTTCGCGTTCAAACTCCTGAATAAAGGCGAGATACGCTTCGTTGACTTTATTGTATGAACCGACTTTATTCAACGGCAAACGGACAATGCGCGAATATTCTACAATGGCTTGCAGGATGGATTGGCGAATCCACCACACCGCGTAAGAGATGAATTTAAAGCCTTTCGTTTCGTCAAAACGTTTGGCTGCTTTCATCAAACCTACGTTGCCTTCGTTGATCAAGTCACTGAGGGAAAGCCCCTGGTTTTGGTACTGTTTGGCTACGGACACCACAAAGCGCAAGTTGGCACGGGTCAATTTAGCCATAGCGTCGTCGTCGCCTTGCCGAATGCGGCGTGCCATCTCTGCTTCGTCATCGGCAGTAAGCATGGGAATCTTACCGATGTCGTTCAGATATTTGTCAAGGGCCAAGCTTTCGCGGGCCGTAATCTTGTTCGTAATTTTTAACTGACGCATACCTCAGGAAGTTTTGGAATTAAGTTTTAACAATGGGGTTGGTTTCTTAAGTTAAATAAAGAGTAAACAACGGTTGAAGGCATCATGTTCGTGTCGATCACTTCACATTCGACTCCCTTTATCATACGCTTTCCTCTTAAAAATAGTTTCAAAATTTGAGAAAAACTTGATTTTATGAGAAAAAAATTGCAAATCAGAGGTTTTTTCTTCGATCTGCACTTTTTACAGTTGTTTAGACGCAAATTGTACGATAAAGGTGTGGGGAAAAGTAT
>JAIXOO010000386.1 GCA_027486765.1 Saprospiraceae bacterium | reverse complement strand
GCAGCGCCGGAAGTGTGATCGCCACCCAAACCAATGATGCTCAGCCTTGGCACTGCATTTTTGCTCAGTAAGGAATCAAAATCCGTTTTCCAGCGCTCGTAGCGCAGCGAATCTTTGGTGTTCAAATCCCAGGCCGGATATTGTCGGCAAGTATAGGGCCGCAGTGAGGGGGGAATAACCGGATTTAAGCCGTAGCCCATCTCTCCGTAATTGCGAAAACTAATTTTATTGCGCAAACAGTGATCCCAGATGAAGCCCATTTTGGGCACAGCCGTGGGGTTTTGCCCTTCGTAATCATAACTGCCCCCTTTGCCTCCGTAATTGGTGGGCCAGGTTTTTTCCAGGTAATCATTGGCGTAAGCGCCCATCGACCAACTGTGGCCATCGGCACTTACTTCGGCATTGACGTAAAAATTATCGAGCAGCACAAACTCATTGGCTAGCTTGTGGGCATTGGGCGTCACGCTGTCGGGGAACAAACAGAGGGAAGGGTCGCCATTGCCACGTTTGATGTCACCAAAGACCTGATCATAAGTCCGGTTTTCGCGCAGGATGTAAAACACGTAGCGGATAGGTGAAGGTTCACCGACAACTCTGGGGATGGGATTTCCGGCTTCGCCCGCAGCCTTTTGTTCGATGGCCTTGTTGTAAGGCGTATTTTGGTACACCCAGCGGGAATATTGCTTCAACTGGCTTTCATCGGGCAGCTCGATGATGGATAAAGAGCCTTTGAACAGTCCTCCAATGTATTCGCCACCTCCATGCCCCTCTCCATCGGGTTGGGGGCCATGTGGGTTGGCCAGGGAACCAATGCTGCCTTTGCCATTGGCCACATAAATTTTATTGCCCTTAACCCGCACCGAGGTAGGGTACCAGCCCGTGGGAATAAAACCTTCCACTTCGGTTTCCCCTACTGCTGCGATGTCAAAAATCACCAGGCAATTGTTGTCGGCATTGGCGACAAACAGAGTTTTGCCGTCATCAGCAAGGGCAAGCGAGTTGGGTGCGCTACCGGTTGGCGCGTCCGGGTACAGGGCTGCGACCAGGGTTTCGCTCACTTGCCTTTTTTGTAGGTCAATCACTTCAACCGTATTGTCGTCGGCACAAGCGACAAACAAACGCCCGCCATCTTTGCTTTGCAGGATTTCCGTTGGGTGTAGGCCCGTTGGGATTTGAGCGCTGATTTTCTGCTGCGCAATGTCGTAAATGGCCAAGGCCTTGCCGCCCCAGAGTGAAATGTAAAGTTCTTTTTTGTTTTGAGACAAAAGACAGGCATAAGGTTGAGCGCCTAGGTCAACTTGATGGCGCACTTTTTTCTGCTGCAAGTCGATAACGTACAGCGTTTTGGAATCTTTGCCCAGTGCATAAAGGGTTTGAGCGGGTTCATCCAGACAGAGTCCTGCGGTCCAAATGGCGGCCTTGGGCCAGGCTTCACCCAGTGCAATGGAGTCTTTGAGTACAAGTTTATCTTTGACGATCTGGTACAGTCGCACATTGTTGTCGTTCCCACCTGAAGTATACAAGATGTCGCCCTTTGCATTCAAGGCCAAGCCATACCAGGCCTTGGGCACTTCCAGTGTGTGGAGCACGGTATCTTTTTCCAGGTCAAGCCATTGCAGGGAGTGCCCACTTTGGCCGTTGTTGCTTACGGCGGCGCGGCTTCCGTCCCCAGTGAGGAGTACCTGTAAGGGAAGGTCTCCCAAAACCAATTGCTGACCCACCGGGCTAATGCTCCAGCCATCAGGCAGTTCAATGCGGCGGGGTGGCAGGTTGTTTTTGCCGCCAGACAAGGCAGCATCCTGACAAGCAAAGCAACTCAATAGGAGCAAAAAGGCGAGGTGTTTTTTGAACATGACCTGAATTTTGCTGGAAAAGTACAGTGTGGCTTACGAAAATGTAGCCTCTGAACATGAAGTTTTTGTGAATTTTATTCTTTCCTTTGCAAAGCCATAGTAGTGGGGCAAAAATAAATGTTCATTTTTTTCTAAGCCATATGATTAGATAAAACACTCGAATTGAACCGTTTACTCATCTAATCATATGGCAAAATGAACACTTATTTTTTCATCGCCCCATATTTCTCTTTTGTTTAAAATCACACGACATGCTCCTTTTCATCGGCCAATTGATTGATTTTATCCTCCACATCGACGATCACCTCCTGGAGATGGTCAACCAATACGGGAATTTGGTCTACATCATTTTGTTCCTCATCGTTTTTGCCGAAACGGGGCTGGTCGTAACCCCAATCTTGCCTGGGGATAGCCTTTTGTTTGCAGCAGGTGCATTGGCCGCTAGTGCCCAAAAACTGGACATCACCCTGCTGATCATCCTGTTTTTTGTGGCGGCAGTCTTGGGCAATACGGTGAACTATGCCATTGGACGTTATTTCGGTCCACGCATCTTCCAGATCAAAAGCCGTTGGATCAAAATGGAATACCTGGAGCGTACCAAAGCTTTTTATGATAAGTACGGAGCAATGGCGGTAGTGCTGAGCCGTTTTGTGCCCATCATGCGCAGTTTTGTGCCTTTTATTGCGGGAGTTGGCCAGATGAGCTGGGGGAGTTATATGTTCTACACGATTTTTAGTGCCTTCATTTGGGTGGTGCCGATCACCATGCTGGGCTATTGGTTTGGCAATGTGCCTGTGGTGAAGGAGAATTTTAGCCTGGTGGTGTTGGGCGTGATTGGCATCAGCGTATTGCCAATTGTTTATCAGGCGTTGAAAGGATATTTTACTAAAAAGAAAGAAGCGTAAGAATATTCCGGATTGTAGAGACGCACGGCCGTGCGTCTCTACAGTGCGTTGCCCGGGCATTATTTCAAATAATTATTCAAACAGCTCCACTTTGAAGTCGTCTACGAAAATTTGATTGCGGTTGGCATTGAAGAAAAAACAACGCAAGTCGTTTTCAGGGTTGTACAGGTTGCCAGTCAAAGGCAGCTCCAACGAGACTTCGATCCACTTGTTGACCCCCAACTGACCCGTGACTGGCGCAGATTGAACCTTGAGGGGTGTTACATTGGGATCCCAAACCTGAATCACCATATCAACCGAGGAATTAGCTACTGGCAACAATACAAAGGCCGAAAATTTGACCTTCTTGTATTTTTTAGCAGAAATTTTGTTGAACTTCCGAATGAAGCCCATGCTATACTCCAAGGTAGAATCAATGGTGTAATAACATTCGCCACTGTGGGCTTTGCCTTTGTCTACTTTTTCATTGAAGCCATAAAAAGCTTCAAAATCATTCAAATAAACATTTTCATTTTTCGCGCCACCCTTGCCTCCGCAGGAAGACAAGCCAAAAGCTATGGCGAAACCCATAATAAGGGTCAACAAACTCGATTTAAACATGATTGTAGTTGTTGATTGGTGAATTTGGGCGCAAAAATAGGGAAAAAGCAAAAAGCGAAAAGCGAAAAGCGAAAAGCGAAAAAAATGCATAGAACAGTTGAAAAACGACAGGTGTATCCGCTTTTCACTTTTCGCTTTTCACTTTTCACTTATTTAAGGTTTCATCACCCCTTCCTGAATGGCTTCTTCCTGATAACCACGCAATTGGACTGGGTCTTCTTTTTTGCGCAAGCGCATATTCAGTGCCTCTACGAAGAGCGAGAAGGCGATGGAGAAATAGAGGTAGCCCTTGGGCACGGTGCCTACTTCAGACCCAGCGATGTTCAGGTGAGCCAGGTGAGCGCCTTCGGCAATCAGCATAAACCCAATCATGATCAAGAAGGCCAAACCCAACATTTGGATCGTCGGGTGGCGGTTGACAAAGCTGCCAACTGGGCCGGCAAAAGCCATCATGATCAGGATGGAAATGACTACAGATACGATCATAATCGTCAAATCCTTGGTCAAACCAACCGCAGTCAGAATGGAGTCGAAAGAAAAGACGATGTTGATCAAGGCGATTTGAATGATGACCTTGGGCAAGGAGGCAAAAATTTTGGCACCCTGGTTCATGTCGTCATCCACGGCGTGTGCACCTTCCAACTTGTGGTGAATTTCGCTGGTGGCTTTGTACAACAAAAACAAGCCCCCGGCGATCAGAATCAAACTTTGGCCAGTGAATCCCGCGTGGAAATACGTTCCATGAAAGCTGAGGATGGGATTCTGCATGGCGATCAGATACGATATACCAAACAGCAAGATCACCCGAAAAACCATCGCCAACAACATCCCGATGTTGCGGGCTTTGGCTTGATCACTGGGATTCAATTTGTTGGCTGCAATCGAAATGAAAATGATGTTGTCCACCCCCAGTACAATTTCTAAAAAAGTAAGGGTAAGTAGACTGATCCAAACTTGTGGATCGGCAAAATTCGGCATTAAGAGTGTAGTTGATTCCATATTGGTTGTACTGTGTTTTTTGCAATGTTAGTGAATTCCTATGTGCAGCAATTGAAATTTTACGGACTTTTGTGCTACAAATTTTTTCTACAATGAAGTATCGCCGCTTTACAAGCCAGGAATTACAAGGTCTTGAACCCGATTTTGTGCGTTTTTTAGCACTCAATGGCATTCCCGGCCCGGATTGGGTTCAACTCAAGGCCGATCAGTCGCCAAAAGTAGACGAATTGATCGAACAATTCAGTGATGCCCTCTTTGAACGTACGCTTCAGGAACTGGCATTTCTTGAATTTCACAGCCCCAAAGATATTAAGACCTTTCATTGCCAAAAGGAAAAAATCGTTTTAGTGGGATTGACACTCGACGGAGCAAGCGAATCTGACGTTTTTACAGCGGAAAATACCGCTGAAATTTTGCAAAAAATTCAAAGTGGAGTGGTCACAGCCAAGGTATATACGGCTGAAAAGGGGTATCAAAATGGAGATCGGGAAGCCGAATTGTTCCGAATGATTGAAAACGGAGCGCGGATTTCCAAAGATGGGCAATTGTACAAGGCTCTGGCCAGTAGTCTAACGCATGAATAAAACCTTCAAAAAATTGCCAAATTCCCGGCGCAAAATGGCCAGCCCAACGGGTGCAAAAACCACATGGGGCTTCAAATTGACCACCATTGGCTGCAAGTCAATGTCTTTGCGCTGAGAAGCCAATTTGATCAATTCCAAATCAAATAAATAGCGGTCGATTTGGGTGGATTTTAATACACTCAAACCTTTTTGGGAAAAACCCTTTAGTCCTCCTTGCGAGTCCGTGATTTTCACCCGCAACAGGGTTCTAATCATCAGTTTGAGCATTTTGGAGATAAAAGCTCGCCACATTGGAACGTTTTGGTAATAATTGCCCGCACGCACGCCCACTACAATGTCTGTTCTAGCCTCCTGAAGCTGTTGTACCATGGCAATTAAATCTGCTTCCAGATAGGGAAAGTCAATATCCGTAAACAAAACATAAGGGGCATCAGCGACTTCAGCTCCCATGCGAATGGCATAGCCCTTGCCTCGGTTTGGGGTATACTGGATGGGGTGAAACTGCGGCAAGGCCTGGCTCAGTTTGTCAAAATCTTGCTCATCCACATTGCGCACACTCCCGTCGTTGACCAAAATGATGCGGATTTGAAATTGGGGCGCCAATTCCAGGATGTGTTGATAAGATTGAATGATGTTGTTTGACCAGCCGGGGATGGGATTGTAACAAGGAAGGATGATGTCAATTTTCATGTGGCTGGATGCTGTGCTATTCTTCCAATAAATCAGGACGACGCTCCTGCGTTCGGCGCAAAGCCTCGTCGTAACGCCAATCGTCGATGGCTTTGAAATTGCCGGAAAGTAGGACTTCGGGTACGCCCCAGCCCCTGAATTCGGCGGGGCGGGTATAGACAGGTGGGGCCAACAAGTCGTCCTGAAAAGAGTCAAACAGGGCCGAAGTTTCATCGTTGAGCACACCAGGAATCAAGCGCCCAATGGCGTCGACCACCAGGGCTGCAGGCAATTCACCACCAGAAAGCACAAAATCACCAATGGAAATCTCCATCGTGATGAAATGCTCGCGGATGCGTTCGTCAATGCCCTTGTAATGACCACAAAGAATGATCAGGTTTTCCTTCATGGACAAGCGGTTGGCCGTTTTTTGATCAAAACGTTGGCCATCGGGGGTCATGAAGATCACCTCGTCGTAAGTCCGTTCGGCCTGGAGCTTTTCGATACAAACCACAATAGGCTCCAGCATCATGACCATGCCTGCTCCGCCCCCAAACTGATAGTCGTCCACCTGGCGGTGTTGGCCGAGGCCGTATTCCCGCAGGTTGTGGACTTCAACTTGCAACAATCCCTTGTCCCGCGCTCTTTTCATGATCGAGTGGGCGAAGGGGCTGTCGAGGAGGTCGGGTTGAATGGTGATGATGTCGATGCGCATGTCTAAAGGTTCCAGGGTTCCAGGGTTCCAG
>JAIXOO010000094.1 GCA_027486765.1 Saprospiraceae bacterium | reverse complement strand
TCGGCATTGTCCAAGGTACCCAGGATGTGCAACAAGGTACTTTTTCCAGCACCTGATTTCCCTACGATACTCACTACTTCTCCACGCTGCACACTCAGGTCGACGCCTTTGAGCACCTGTAATTTGCCGTATGATTTTTTAATTTGCTTTGCAGTAATCATGCGGGCAAAAATAAACAAAAAGCGATAGTAGTGGGGGATAAAAAAATAAGTGCTCATTTTTCTTGAGCCGAAAATGAGCACTTATTTTTTTATCCCTCCATCGTCAGAAAGTTTATTTCAGACAATCCATAAATTCCCGGCGGGTTTCTGGGTTTTCAAAGCAACCGCTGTATTCCAGAGTAAGTGTGGTACTTTCGTCGTGTTGAATTCCACGGTGGCTGACGCACATATGTTTGGCATCCACTACGATGATCACGTCCTGGGTATCCAAAGCCTCTTGCAAAGACAGCAAAATTTGTTTGGTCATGCGTTCTTGCACCTGTGGGCGGCGGGCGTAATAGTCAACAATGCGGTTCAGCTTAGACAAACCAATCACTTTGCCATTGGAAACGTAACCTATGTGGGCTTTTCCAACAATTGGCAAAAAGTGGTGCTCACAGAATGTTTTTACGGTGATGTTTTTTTCCACCAACATCCGGCTGTAGTCGTAACTATTGTCAAAGGCAGAAATTTCGGGTTTGTTGTCCGGATTCAGGCCCTGGAAAATTTCCTGCACAAACATTTTGGCCACCCGTTTGGGGGTGTCTTGCAAACTGTCGTCATTCAAATCCAACCCAAGCGTATCCATGATCGCCGCAAAATGGTGCGCAATGATCTCCATTTTTTCCTTGTCGTTCAACTCAAAGGCGTCGGGGCGCAATGGGGTTTCAATTCCGGTACTGTGGTGGTTATCGCCCATGGATTGAGCCTTGTTGCTCAAAATAAGGTCGATAGCATTGTCGGTAGTCACCATTTTGGCGTGTGATTTTTTTTCGTGCATTTTGACGTTCTTGTCAATCGAAGTAACAAAACCCAAATATTGGGTGTTGGTTCAATTGAAGTTCGAAGTATTCAAGTTACGCCAATTTGGATGAGAAAATCAATTATCAGGTAGCTAACAAAATTACAATCAAATTGGTTTGTAAAACTGGTAAATAAAACAATAATAGCGATGATTTTCTGCTTGGTACAATCTGTTATATCTATTTCGACTCTAAAAGAACAATATAAGTTGGGCAATCAAGGCCCAAAAGCAACAGAATTGCTCGGTTATTGCCAAAAAGCATTGATTCTATCTATTTTCAATTAAAATTGAAAATATTGAAAATACTGGTTGATTTGTATGTACAATAGGCCTACCTTTGGGTTAGTTTTAAATCCAAACAAAGAAAACATCATTATATGGACGCTAACCTCCCTATTATTCCCGACCACCCCCGAGTGGTAGTCGTTGGCGGCGGTTTTGCAGGACTGGCCCTGGCTAAGAAGCTGCGTAAGCAACAATACCAAGTTGTTATGTTGGACCGCAACAATTACCACACTTTCCAACCACTGTTGTACCAGGTAGCCACCGGAGGCCTTGAACCTGACAGCATCGCCTACCCTATCCGCAAAATATTTCAGGGCAATCCCAAACTTTCGTTCCGCATGGCTGAAGTACAACGGATTGACCCTGAGCAAAAAAAAGTAGAAACCAATATCGGCGACATCAGCTACGATCATTTGGTGGTCGCCACGGGAAGCCAAACGAACTTCTTTGGCTTTGCCCAGCAGGAAGAACACATGATGGGCTTGAAATCGGTGCCCGAAGCACTGAACCTGCGGAGCTTTATCTTACAAAATTTTGAAAAAGCCAGTGTCCTGCCCGACGGCCTGGCCCAGGATTCATTGATCAATATTGCTATTGTCGGGGGTGGCCCGACCGGGGTGGAATTGGCCGGGGCATTGGGCGAGATGAAAAAATTCGTTTTCCCCAAAGATTATCCCGATCTGGACATGGACCGCATGCGGATTGTGCTGCTTGAAGCTGGCCCTAAACTCCTGGGTGGCATGAGTGAAAGCGCCAGTGCCCGGGCCTTGAAAGACCTGCAAGCGCTGGATGTAGAAGTCAATTTGAATGCGGAGGTATCCTTCTACGATGGTGCGGTGCTGATTACAAAAGATGGCTTTAAATTGCCTACCGAAACCCTGATTTGGGCAGCGGGTGTAAAAGGTCAATTCCCTGACGGCATCTCCAGTGATAAAATCGTCGGCGGCAACCGGATACAAGTGGACGCGTTCAACCGGGTCTTAGGCTACGACGGCTTATACGTGCTCGGCGACGCCGCGGCCATGATTACGCCCGAAACACCCCGTGGCTACCCCATGATGGCTCCCGTAGCCATCCAACAGGGAGGACAATTGGGTGCCAACCTGATGCGTCTGAAAAAAGGCCAGGAATGGAAACCCTTCAAATACCTTGACAAAGGCACTATGGCTACCATTGGCCGCAACAAAGCCGTGGTCAACTTTTTAGGCCAAACTTTTCACGGCATCGTCGCCTGGTTGATGTGGATGTTTGTACACATCATGTACCTGGTGGGCTTCCGCAACAAAATTACTACGCTCTGGGGTTGGGTGTACAATTACCTGACTTATGACCGGGCACTGCGCTTGATCATTCGGCCTTTTGCCAAGAGCAATCGCACCAAGGTTTATGAAGAAATGTAAAAGGTTCCAGGGTTCCAGGTTCCAAAGTTCCAGGGTTCGTGATAACCTTGGAACTTTGGAACCTGGAACCTTGGAACCTTGTTAGATTATTTCCAGCAATTTTTTAGGTGAATATCCCATTTGGTTTACCTTTGCCTCTTTCGTAACCCAAGTAAAAAAACCCGTGAAAGAGCATCAACAACACAAAGTAACGTTCGCTAGCCTTATTGTAACCCTGGGCATTGTTTATGGCGATATTGGAACCTCTCCACTTTACGTTTTCAATGCCATTGCTGGCCACGATGTTTTGACCCAAGAGCTCATTTACGGGGGGATTTCGCTCATCTTTTGGACGCTCACCTTACAAGCCACCTTCAAATACATCTTCATCACGCTGAATGCCGACAACAATGGTGAAGGAGGGATTTTTGCCTTATACTCCCTGGTCAGGAGGCGGGCACCCAAGTGGGCCATTTATGTAGCCATGATTGGTTGTGCAGCTTTGATTGCCGACGGGATGATTACCCCGGCCATTTCCTTGACTTCGTCCCTGGAAGTTGCACAAAAGGCCCTGCCTTCACTACCAATTGTTCCCGGAGTTATTGCCATTTTGATTGCCATTTTTATGTTCCAGCAGTTTGGAACCGACACCATTGGCAAGTTTTTTGGGCCGCTGATGTTGATCTGGTTTACCATGCTGATCGTGCTGGGAGTTGGGGCAATCATCGGGCATCCTGAGATCTTTTTTGCCTTAAATCCATATTATGCGGTCAAATTGTTCCAGCACCACCACAATGCCTGGTGGGTCGTCGGGGCGGTTTTTCTTTGCGTTACGGGGGCAGAAGCATTGTATTCGGACTTGGGTCATGTGGGCAAACGCAACATTCAAATCTCCTGGATTTTTGTCAAATCAGCCCTCTTACTCAACTACCTGGGCCAAGGTGCGTGGATGATGGAGCATGTGGGGCAAACGCTGCATGCCAACCCTTTTGCCGGGATCATGCCCCAGTGGTTTGTGCCTTTTGGTTCGGCCATTTCGACCATAGCCGCTATCATTGCCAGTCAGGCTTTGATTACGGGGTCTTTCTCCTTGATTCATGAGGCATTGCGCATCAAAACCTGGTTTCGGATTGTGGTGTATCACCCCTCCAAACACCGTTCACAGATGTACATTCCCTTTGTGAACTGGTTGTTGTTTGCAGGTTGTGTATTTGTGGTGCTCTTCTTCAAAAAGTCGGCAGCCATGGAAGCGGCTTATGGCATCGCGATCACCATTGCCATGTTGTCTACTACTTTGCTGTTGTATTTCTACCTGACCAGTCGCAAGGCCATGCCACAATGGGCGATTTATTTGTTGATCGCTTTGTTTTTGGCCATTGAAGG
>JAIXOO010000351.1 GCA_027486765.1 Saprospiraceae bacterium | reverse complement strand
TCCTTTTGATATTTCATTTGCTTAATTTGCCTGTTCATTGGGTAAAGCCTACCTGATTTCAACTTTGTACCAAACTATAAATCAAAAAGCATGAATCGACGAGAAGCCATCAACACGGGTTTGCTGAGTTTGGCAGCCTTACAAGCCCCCGCCATGGGTGCCATGTTGGGGAGCAATCAGCAAAATGAAAACAACATGGATACCAAAGCACCTTTTAAACACTCGGTATGCAAGTGGTGTTTTAATGACCTCAGCCTAGATGTCATGGCCGAAAAGGTCAAAGACATGGGCATCACTTCCATTGAAATAGTGGGCCCAACCGATTGGCCCATTCTAAAAAAACATGGCTTGACCTGCGCCATCGGCAACGCACCCTTCATCAGCCTTACCGATGGCTTCAACGACATCAACAACCACGCCAAGTACCAAAGCATGTTTCCTGAACTGCTGCAAAAAGCGGCGGACGCGGGTATTCCTAACATCATCGTTTTTTCGGGCAATCGTCGTGGAAAAAGTGACGCTGAAGGGTTGGAAAATTGCGCCAAAGGCTTAGACCCCATCGTGAAGCAAGCCGAAAAATTGGGGGTAAATATCATTATGGAACTGCTCAACAGCAAGGTGAACCACAAGGATTATCAATGCGACAAAACGGAGTGGGGGGTAGCTTTGCTCGAAAAAATGGGGAACCCAAACATGAAGTTGCTTTACGATATCTACCACATGCAAATCATGGAAGGTGACGTTATTGCCACCATCAAAAAGTACAACAAGTATTTTGGGCATTACCATACTGCGGGTGTACCCGGAAGGCACGAAATCGACGATAGCCAGGAGTTGAATTACCCTGCGATCATGAAAGCTATTGCTGCAACGGGCTACAAAGATTTTGTGGCGCAGGAGTTTATTCCGATCGCACAAGATAAATTGGACAGCTTGCGCAAAGCCGTGGTGCTTTGTGATGTAGCAGCGTAAATGGTAGGGGCAACCTTCACGGTTGCCCCCACGATGGGCAACCGTGAAGGTTGCCCCTACCGATCCATCATTCCCAATCACACCCAATCGGTGCACCATCCGGCATCGCCGGACCAGCAGGCACCTTAAACGTAGCTGGATCAGCGCGGAAGGTGCGCAATTGCTCTCTCAGGTATTCATTGTGCGCCCGTTGGTTGACGTCGCCCAAAGCTCGGATGCTCAAATCTTCCTCCAATTTGCGGACGCGCAGTAAGGCATGGGCCGCCACTTGTTGGTTGATTTCTTTGTCGCCAGCCAAGTTGAGGAGGTGATGCAGCAAGGATTTTTCTACCAAGCGGTTCAATTCCTGTAGGTAATTGTTCGGGCTGCGGTCTTTTTGGGCCGAAAACAGGGCCTCAAACAAATCCGCCAGGTTCATCCGTTTGTTGTCGCGGGCACTGTGCTCAATCAGGCGGGCCAATCTTTGCGGATGCAACAACATGTCCAAAGTATGCTCCACTGAACTTTCGGCAGCGGCAATAGGGTCAAACGTGAGCCCAGTATATACCTTAAACAACTCCCGATCGCGGCGATAACCGCTGGGCTGTGGCGGAATCAGCGCAATCACTTTTTCTGGAATCGCCAAAAATTGAGGATCTAGGGTGGCAATCAAAACATTGAGGGCATCGCGTTGGGCGGCATCGTCGATCATTTGATTGGTCGCTTGCCCGTCGCCGCGTACGGCGTAAGTATAATTCACCCCAGCCACCAGTTTGGCCGTTGCTTCCACCTGATAGCGGTGAGCGAGATATACAGGAACGAGGACACTTTCCAAAGTCCCCATTGGTGACCCTACCGGAATATTTTTCTCCGAAAAACCATTCAGCGCTTTTTGGCGTACCTGCATGATGCGGCGCAATTCCTCGGGTGCCGATTTGCCCTCATCCCACAGGTGGGAATGGGGATGGGCGCCACCAGGCGCGCGCGAGTCTTCGTCGGTGATGTACTGAAAACCCATTTTGATGTTGTCATCCAGGATTTTTTTCAAGCCAGCTGCTTCGTCCACGCCATCCGGAAAGTCCTGGTAGCCGTAGGTGATGCTGCGTTTGTCCCAGTCGCCAATCCCCACCGCATAAGCTTTGGAGAAGTCAATTTTGCCCTGGTTGTCCAGCGTGATCATTGGATGCGGATAATCCATCACGGAAGAACGGTCTTTTACACTGGCCGCAAAGTTGTGCGCCAGCCCCAGGGTATGCCCGATTTCGTGCGCCGACAACTGCCGCAAACGTGCCAGAGCCATTTCTTTCAAACGTGGATCAGGGTTGGTGCCATTTTCATAAGCTTCGACCATACCTTGAGCGATCAGGAAATCCTGGCGCACCCGCAGGGAGCCCAGCGATACATGCCCCTTGATGATCTCGCCAGTGCGTGGGTCGGCCACCGAGCTGCCGTAGCTCCAGCCCCGGGTAGAGCGGTGTACCCAGTTGATGAGGTTGTAGCGCACATCCATGGGGTCGGCACCTTCTGGGAGCACTTCCACCCGAAAGGCATTGCGGTAACCCGCAGCTTCGTAAGCCTGGTTCCACCAACGACCACCTTCGAGCAGGGCCGACTTGATGGGTTCGGGGGTGCCACGATCGAGGTAGTAGATGATCGGTTCCACCGGGTCGCTGATGGCGGCCTTGGGGTCTTTTTTCTCCAGGCGGTGGCGGGTAATGAAGCGTTTGAACACTGGCTGTTCAATGGGCGTAGCGTAATCGCGGTAACCCGTCATGAAGTAGCCAGCGCGTGGGTCATAGAGGCGAGGTTTGTAATTGGCATCGGGAAGTTCGATCAAACTGTGGTGCATGCGGACGGTAACGGCGTCTGGACTGGGCGTCACCGAACGAATCCATTCCCCTTGCGGATCACCGGAGAAGGTGATGATGGCTTCAAATTCGCTGTTCTTTGGGAAATTTTTGGTGCGCTCCAGGAAAATGGCGGAACGGGTAGCGTCCACATTGTAACTGCCCTGGCGGGAAGTACGCAGGCGGTTGGCAACGCCGTGGGCATCGCGCAGGAGAAAGGGCGTAAAATCGACCAGCACTTTGCCATTTTCTTCGGCTTCCACTTTGAAGCCCCAGAGGGTGGAGCTGGCAAAGGCTTCGGCTACCGAGCGGGCTTCATCGGGGTTGTTGCTGATGGCGCGGTAGTCGTAGTTGGGCTGTATCATCAGCACTTTGGGGCCAATGCGTGTAAAGCGCACGATGCGATCGCTACCCAATTGGTTGCGATCCAGGCCAATGTCGTTGGAGCCCACCCCGGCAGAAAGGCCATTGACGTAGAGGATTTCCTGGTCCCACTTGTCGATTTCGAGCCAGATCTTGCCGTCTTTTTCGTCCCAATAAAAATTGAAATAGCCGGTATAGGCTTTGCTGTTTTTGGTTTTGTCGGTGATCGTGGGCGTTTTGTCCTGGCCCCAAGTGGTAATGGAGCTCAGCGCCAACAGGAGGAGTAGGGCGTATTTCTGCATGTTTGTGCGTGTTGTTTTGTGAGTGATGGGTAAAAATAGGAAATAAATGCACCTTGAAAAACTGCCAAATGCCGAGCCGCCGATTTTTATACCTAATTGGTTTTAGTCGCCCAATTCAGCCAAATACTTTTCCAATAAAATGACGCGATTTTGGCGCAAACTGATTTTGATCCTCGCTGTTCCAATCCTTGTTATTACATTCCGTTTTAAATCCAAACGCCATGAGAAACCTGCTATTTTTTCTACTTCTATTTACAAGTAGCCTTGCCCATGCCCAATTTTTCAAACAAGAAAACGGCCTCGCCCACACCTTTTCCATTGTAGCCCGCGACGAAAAAACCGGAGAAATGGCGGTTGGGGTGCAAAGCCATTGGTTCAGTGTAGGTACCTCCGTTTCCTGGGCTGAAGCAGGCGTAGGCGCAGTTGCTACGCAATCGTTTACCAACAAGTCCTTCGGCATTCGGGGTTTGGCATTGCTCAAAGCGGGAAAGACGGCTCAAGAAGCACTGGATATTCTGTTGTCTGACGATCCCGGCAAAGAAGTGCGTCAAGTAGGCATTGTGGATGCCAAAGGCAATGTGGCCAATTTCACTGGCAAAAATTGTATCGATTTTGCCGGGGATTTGAAAGGAAAAGGATATGCCATCCAGGCCAATATGATGTTGACGAACGAAGTCCCCGCGGCCATGGCCAAGGCCTATGAAGCCAATCTGAATCTGCCCTTGGCCGAACGGGTTTTGGCGACCCTCAAAGCCGCCCAAAAAGTGGGGGGTGATATTCGGGGCAAACAATCAGCGGTCATTTTGGTGGTCAAAGGGGAATCAACGGGTAAACCCTGGGATGATAACCACCTGGTTGATCTGCGGGTAGATGACCATGCCGCCCCACTGGTAGAGTTGGAGCGCCTATTGACCCTGCACCGCGCTTACGAACACATGAACAGTGGCGACCTGGCGACCGAAAAGAACGATATGTCCCTGGCCATGCAAGAATACGAAGCTGCCATGAAAATGTTCCCCAACAACCTGGAAATGCAGTATTGGACGGCAATCACACTGGCTAACAATGGGAATGTGGCCAAAGCGGCCAAAATGCTCAAAGCTGTTTATGCCAAGGAGCCGCTGTGGCGGGAATTGACAAAACGACTGCCAAAGTCGGGGGTGTTGACGGTGAAGGCGGAGGAGATGGGGGTATTGGTGAAGTAAAGGAGGTTGCTTTTTTTGCTTATTTTTACAAAAAAAAGCTCCATACTACACTAACCATGATTTTTTTAAAAGACATCTGGCTCAAAACGCGCTACATCACCCTCTATGGTTTGCTCATGGCAATATTGGTGTTTGTGCTAAAATGGTCGCAATGGCGCTTTTTGATCCTCGACAACGCATTGGACATTTACATTGGTCTGATCGCGGTGTTTTTTACCATACTGGGCGTATGGATCGCCTTGCAACTGGTCAAACCCAAGGTTCAAACCGTTATTGTTGAAAAGGAGATCTACATCCAGCCATCCGATGATTGGGCCATCAACGAGGCCGAACTTAAAAAACTGAACCTGAGCACGCGGGAATACGAAGTGTTACAATTGTTGGCCAAAGGGCAGAGCAATGCCGAGATTGCCGAAAATTTGTTCCTTTCCCTGAGCACCGTTAAGACCCATGCCTCCAATCTTTTTGTAAAAATGGATGTAAAAAGTCGGGCTCAAGCCATCGAGAAAGCCAAAAGGCTGAAAATCACGGCATAGATCACCCGGTACTTTAGTCTGAAATCCTTTGAAAAAGCACAATAGGTACTAAAGTATGAAGTCCCCCGCCCTGGCTGAGCTTAATTTTGCCCTAAGCGTTTAAACAAGCGCTACATTAAAACCAGCAAAGCCATGAAAAAAAACGTGCTCATTTTTGGACTAGTGCTTGGCATCGTCCTCTGCGCAAACATGATTTACACCATCAAACTGATGGAAAATAACCCCGACTTTGAGGGCGATGAAGTCATTGGGTATGCCTCCATGGTCGTGGTGTTTTCACTGACCTTCTTCGGCATCCGCAACTACCGCGACAAACAATTGAATGGCATCATTTCCTTGGGCAACGCCTTCAAAACCGGTGCCTTGATTGCTTTGATTGGCTCAACCATGTACGTTGGGGTTTGGCTTTTTTATTACCACCTCTTCGTGCCCGATTTTTTGGACAAGTACACCGCTCATGTGTTGAAAAACGTCCCCGCTGCTGATTTGCCTGCCAAAACCAAGGAGATGGCAGATTTTAAAGAGCTATACAAAAATCCACTCTTCATGATTTTGATTACTTATTCGGAAGTGCTGCCAGTAGGCTTGGTGGTTGCATTCGTGAGTTCACTTATCTTGAAAAGGAAAAAGAAGAGTTAGAGCATGTCCAAATTTTTTTGTTTTGCTACAAATGGCCCGATTGTATAGTCGAACAATACGCTTTCTGGCTGCGTTGAATAAAAAATCAACGAACCATGAAAAAGAACTGTTTGATCGTTTTTATATGGTTGGTCGGGCTCGGCACACTCAGCGCTCAATGGACACCAGATATCGCTACCTTGAATTATAAAACGGGATTGAACGAGGACAGCACCAGCACCCGCGCACTATATGCCATCCGCATCATCCCAAACGAGACTTACCACAACGAATTCCTGATTTTTGTACCTGAACGCCTGGATCGTCAATACCTACGCAAGGAGTTTTTCAACCTCTCAACCCTACAGTCTGTCAAACCCCACATTGAGCGGGTCAACAGCAATGTGTATCGGATTTCCAAATTGAACTTGCCGATTGGGGAGTATTTCATCCATTTTCGGTATAAAGGCGATGTTGCAGTGCATCGTTTCAGGATAGTGATGTAGGGTTTTTAATAGCCACTAATCACATCCATCATTGTAACCCGCAGCTTGATCGGCGAGTTACAATGATGAATGTGATTATTTTCGCTAATGCCATTCAATCCACTACTTCCCCCCAATCCGATACAACCTTCCCTGGTCCGTCACCGCATACAAGGCACCATCTTTCCCCTGCGTCACGTCCCGAAAACGTTGAAATTCTTCAGTTAGCAGGCGCTCTTCACCCACCACTTTATTGTTTTCGATCACCAAACGAGCAATGTGCATGCCGCTCAGGCAGCCCACAAAAAGGTTGTTTTTCCATTCAGGAATCTGATTGCCGCTGTAAAAAGTCATGCCACTGGGTGATACAGAAGGGTCCCAATAATACACCGGTTGTTCCATACCTTCTTTTTGCTGGATCGCATCGCCGACTTTTTTACCGCCGTACTCGATCCCGTAAGTGATGGTCGGCCAGCCGTAGTTTTTGCCTGCCCGAACGTGGTTGATCTCGTCGCCGCCTCGGGGGCCAAACTCATTGGAGAACAATTCGCCCGTAGCCGGGTGAAAGGCCAAACCTTGCACGTTGCGGTGGCCGTAAGAGTACAGTTCAGGTTTTGCGCCAGACTGACTTGCCAAGGGATTACCCGCTACAGGTTTGCCATCTTTGGTGATGCGCACGATTTTCCCCAGGCTCGAATTCAGTTGCTGCGCTTGCGGGCGGGTCACCAGGTCGGAGCGCTCACCAGTGCTGACAAACAGGTTGCCACTTTTGTCAAAAAGAATCCGGCCACCGTAATGCAAACTTCCCTTGTGGGCGGGCGTAGCACGGTAGATCACCATGGCATTTTCGATTTTACTTTCATCTGCCGAAAGTTTGCCCTTGGCTACTGAAGTATGGGTGCCGCCGTCTACACTTTCCGCGAAAACCCAATACAACATCCGGTTCTGAGCAAAATCAGGGTCTGTTGTAATGCCCAACAAACCACCTTGACCGCTGGAGTTCACGGCAGGTAAACCCGTGATTGCGGGGCTCAGTTCGCCCGTAGTTTTAGCGATGCGCAAGGTGCCATTTCCTTTTTCAGTGATGATCAGTCGGCCATCGGGGAGGCTCGTGATGCCCCAGGGGGAGGATAACCCTTCGCTGAGTTTTTTGACTTCATATGGCGTTTTGGTTTTTACACCACCCACTCTCGTTTGGCCAGCGAATGCGGGTTTGTAATCCGAATTCGGGGCGTTGGTCTCCACAGAAGCAGAAGTCGAAGTGGAGGTTTTGTCACTTACTGTTGTTACAGCCGGAGTTTGCCCGCACGAAGTAAATGCGATGCTACCGATGACCAATAAGAATACTGCAGATGTTTTCATAAAAAACTTGAATTTTATCTAAGGTAACAATAAAAGCGTACACTATTGTTCGAAGGTGAACAATAGTACAGGGGTGTGAAATTGCAAAAACTTGACTGTTAATGATTTAATAGCTTGGCATGAAAATTGGCGTACATTGCTTAACTTTCAAAGCGCACGATTATGTTCCAAAACTATTTCAAACTCATCATCCGCAAACTCGCCAAACACCGCGACTACGCCCTGCTCAACATTCTTGGCCTCAGCCTGAGTATTGGCTGTAGCATCCTCATTTTTGCCCTCATCCAGCACCATACCAACTTTGACACTTACCATCAAAAGGCCGATCGCACCATGCGCATCGTGATGGATGTCAAGACGGATGGTTTTTTCCCTTTCCCAGGGGCACCGGCACCCATGGGCGATGCGCTTAGGGCGGAATGTGCTTTTGTAGAAAAAGCGGCCATGGCTTCAGGTGAGGATGAAGTACTCATCAGCATCAACAACGCCAAAGGTGGCAAGGACAAATACAAAGAACAATCAAAATTCGCCTGGGTTGAACCTTCCTATTTTGACATCCTTGATCTGCCCCTTGTGCACGGTGACCTCAAGGCGCTAGAGCAACCCAACACGGTACTGATCACCGAAAAACTGGCGCTCAAGTACTTTGGCAAGAGCAACGCCCTTGGCAAAATGCTCCGCAAAGACAATCGCAGCGACCTGCGGGTAGTGGGCGTCCTCCATGATTTGCCCCACAACACCGACTACAAGCACGAAATTCTGGCCTCCTGGGCAACCCTTAGGAGTGACTCTATTACCGGGATCGGCTTTGATTCCTGGGGCGGTGCACGTGGAGGCACCCATTGTTTTGTCTTGTTGAAGGAAGGACATGCATTTGCCGAGATGAATCCGGTGATGGCACGGTTCAGCAAAGACCATCCACACCCGGAAGTCAAAGACCTGTTCAATTACAAGGCCAAGCCCATGCTCGGGCTGCACTTCGACAAAGACTACGGTTTTGGCATCGACAAAAAATTCCTCTGGGCCCTGGGCATGATTGGTTTGTTTTTGATTTTTACCGCTTGTTTCAATTTTGTCAACATGGCCACCGCGCAAGCGCTTACCCGTGGGCGCGAGGTAGGCGTACGCAAGGCGCTAGGTAGCACGAGAGGACAATTGTTTTGGCAGTTTATTGCCGAGACAGGCCTGATCGTGGGCGTTTCAATTGGGGTAGGCATATTGATGGCCACGCTGGTGCAACCCTACATAAATACTTGGCTCAAACAAGACATCGTTTTTGATAACCGTTTGTATTTATTGCTGGGGGGCTTTACCCTGGTACTGGGAATTCTGCTCACCTTCCTGGCTGGTTTTTACCCGGGACTCATGCAAGCAAGGTTCAATCCCATCATTTCGATGAAAGGCATGGGAGAAATGCCCAAGAGTGGCACTTATTCCTTGCGGCGCATTCTGGTGACCACCCAATTTGGCATTTCGCAGGTGCTCATCATCAGCGCGGCGGTAATTACAGGTCAAATTCACTATGCCCAAAACGCCGATTGGGGCTTCCGGCCCGGAGCGATCGTGAACCTCCAGATTCCCGATCAAGCCAACATGAAGACCCTGCAAACGCAACTCTTGCAGATTGCTGGCGTCAAAAATGTGTCCCTCTGCTACCAGGCACCAGCTGCCAGTTCTAACAATCAAACCGGAATCTTCTACAACAACCGGCCCGAACCCGAGCAATGGGTGGTCAATGACAAACCCATCGATACCCGATACCTCGAAACCTTTGATCTGAAACTGGCCGCTGGCCGCAACCTGCAAGCCAGCGATACCGTGCGCGAATTTTTGGTCAATGAAACCTTTCTGAAAAAACTCAATCTGGCCTCCCCAGAAGAAATTTTGAACAAAACCATCCAGGTGGGTGATTTCAAAGCGCCCGTGGTGGGCGTGGTGCGCGATTTTCACAACTGGTCATTAGAACAGGAAATTTCGGCAATTGCCTTCAGTACCTATGCTCCCGGTTATTCCACTTGCGCAGTACAACTTAGTCCGGGCAATCCCGCGCCAACCCTGGCACAAATTCAACAAACCTGGGAAAAACTATACCCGGATCATTATTATGAACAACGCTTCATGGATGAACAATTGGGCGAGTTTCTGGAAACCGAAACCATGCTCCTGCGTTTGATCCGCATTTTTGCCGGGATCGCCATCTTGCTTGGTTGCCTGGGCTTGTACGGCTTGGCCGCATTCATGGTCACCCAAAAACGCAAGGAAGTGGGCATTCGCAAAACGCTGGGGGCTAGCATCGCTGGCATTCTGTGGCTATTTGGCAAAGAATACTTGCGCCTGATCGTGATCGCTTTTGTGCTGGCGGCACCCCTGGCCTGGTGGGCCATGAATGCTTGGTTGCAGGATTATGTGTACCGCATCAGCATCGGGCTAGGTGTATTTGCGCTCTCGCTGCTGAGCACGTTTGCGATTGCGGCATTGACGGTGGGTTGGCAAAGTGTAAGGGCGGCGCTGGCGAATCCGGTGAAGTCGCTGCGGTCGGAATAAATTGTTGTAGTTGGTCAGGAAACGCTTTTCTCAAGCCCGAAGCTCCGGCTCCGCTAGGAGCCCATTATGGGTAGAAAACGGAATCCCCCAGATGATACCCACATCACGTCCCTGACGGGACTCGGGAAACATCTGGGGGATTCCGAGTTCTACCCACATCAGGCTCCTAGCGGAGCCACAAGCACTGGGCCACTTTCACTTCTTAACCAAAGTCAATGAACGAGACTTTGAACAGCCCGTCCTTTGCAGCATCAATTCATTTTCTAAAACTCGACAAGTATGAAAAGGATCGCTGCAATTGCGGCATTGCTACTGCTGTGCACCACTGCCATTTTTTCCCAAAACCTCACCCAAACCGTCCGAGGTACCATCCTCGACGAAGACAGTAAGATGCCACTCATCGGGGCACAAGTGATTATCTTGGGCAGCGATCCCTTGCTGGGGACAGCCAGCGATGAGCAGGGCAATTTCAGACTCGACAAGGTCCCAATTGGCCGGATCAGCCTACAAGTTTCTTATTTGGGCTACAAAAACGCGATCATCCCCAACATCGTCGTCAATTCCGGCAAAGAAACCCTGCTCAACCTCACCATGCAGGAATCCGCCATCAAAATGCAAGAAGTGGTCATTACCGAGGACAAAAACAAAGGCACGGCCCTCAACGACATGGCCATGATCAGCGCCCGCTCAATCTCGCCCGAACAAACCAACCGCTACGCGGGCGGCTTCAACGACCCCTCACGCATCCTCTCCAATTTTGCGGGCATCACCAGCACCCAGGATGGCAGCAACGACATCATCGTGCGCGGCAACTCCCCCAAGTATGTGCAATGGCGGCTTGAAGGCATCCAAATCAGCAATCCCAACCATTTTGCCGACCAAAGCTCCGTAGGTGGCTCGGTCAGCACCCTCAACAACAACATCCTGGCTACTTCCGATTTTCATACTGGCGCCTTCTCTGCTGAATTTGGCGATGTGCTTTCGGGGGTGTACGATGTAAAACTTCGGGCGGGCAACAATGAAAAATTTGAATCGGTGTTTGGTTTTGGCCTGCTTGGCACCGACCTGACCTTGGAAGGGCCTTTCAAAAAAGGTTACGGCGGCTCTTACCTGGTGAATTACCGCTACTCCACCGTTTCGCTAATCCAGGACATCGGGCTGGTGGATAACATCAACGGAGCCCTGAATTTTCAAGATGCCGCCTTCAAAGTAGTATTACCGACCAAAAAACTGGGTGTATTCTCCATATTCGGTCTAGGCGGCACGAGCAGCTTTTTGTTCGAAGATGTCACTCCCGCCATTTGGGAAACGCCGGGCAGCAATGGCATGCGTGGTGAAATCCGCGAAGACTATCAAAAACGCAGCCATTTGCTCAACCTTGGCCTCAACCATACCCTGAACCTCAGCCCGCGCAGCTACCTCAAAACCAGTTTGGCCTATTCCAACGAGGGCATCAACGACGATGTTTTTGAGTCGCAACTCATCAAAATTTATGGCCCCAATGGCGAGTATTTGCGCGATTCGGCTCAAAGCCGCAATCTGAATTTCAGTGGCCGTTTGTCAAAACCCACCTACCGGGCTGAACTCACCTACCACCACAAGTTCAACGCCAAAAACAAAATTCAGATTGGCAGCAAATACAGCCTTTTTGCCTACGAGTTTGAACAAAGCCAAATCATCGAAGGTGGCTCTACTCGCTTCAATCTGATCGATTTCAATGAAAATGTAGGTACCCTGCGCAACTTCATCAATTGGAAACACTTGCTCAACGACAACCTGAGCATCGTAGCGGGGGTGCACAACCTGAATGTACTCCTGAATAAAAAAAGCACGATCGAGCCCCGCCTGGCTCTGAACTGGCAACTCAGCCCCGGCAGCGCCATACACGCGGGTTATGGCCTGCACAGTACCATGGAAAGCATCCACAATTATTACGCCCGGGTCAGACAACCCGATGGCAGCATTGCGGAAGTAAACCGCGATCTGGACTTGCTCAAAGCCCATCATTTTGTGCTGGGGTACGAAAAACGTTTTGGTCAACACCTGATGGCTAAAGTGGAGCTGTACTACCAAGATCTCTACAATCTGCCCGTGGAAAACCTCGACAGCAGTTATTACGCGACGATCAACGAAGGTTTGGAGTTTCGCTACGTAGATTTGGTCAACAAGGGTACCGGTAAAAACTACGGCATCGAGCTCACCTTGGAGCGTTTTTTCCACCGCAATTACTATTTTTTGTTCAATACTTCTTTGTACCAGTCCAAATACCGTTCGCTGGAAGGCGTGGAGCGCAACACGCCCTACAACGGCAACTATCTCGTCAACATCCTTTTTGGCAAAGAAATCCCGAAACTGGGCCCCAAGCAAAACCGCACCCTGGGATTCAATGCAAAGGTGTTTTTCGGTGGTGGCCGCAAGATCATCCCACTGTTGCGCGACAACAATGGTCAATTGGCCGTCGATCCGAGCAACAACCGCTTTTGGGATTATTCCAAAGCTTATGACCGCAGCCTGGGAGATACCTACCAGGTCATTTTATCGGCTAGCTACAAATGGAACCGCCTTCGTGCTACCCACGAAATTTTCCTTAACCTGGACAACGTGACCAACAATAAGGGAAAAATTTCGGAATTTTACGATGAATCAAAACCCAATAACATTGGCTACCTTACTCAATTCGGGGTGTTTCCTAACTTGATGTATCGGGTATATTTTTAAATCTTAATCATGAAAGCAGCTATTCGTTACCAATATGTACCTCCCCAGCAATTGAGTGTCGGGGAGGTACCCAAACCCCAGCCAAAAGCGAACGAAATTTTGGTCAGGGTGTACGCCGCTACGGTCAATCGCACCGATTGTGCAGTACTGACGGGTTGGCCACTGGCCATAAGGGCATTTACAGGTTTGAGCAAGCCCAAATTGCCGATTACGGGCACCGATTTCGCCGGACAGGTCGAAGGGATTGGCCAGGAAGTAACGGACTTTAAAATTGGCGATCGAGTATGGGGTTTTAATGACAACGGACTGGAGTCGCATGCCCAATACCTTTGCATCGCCACAAGTGGGAATGTGATAAAAATGCCTGAAAATGCCAGCTATGAAGTAGCGGCGGCCAGTGCTGAAGCCGCCCATTATGCCATTAATTTTATCAACAAACTAAAGGTCACTCCAGGCCAAAAAGTATTGGTCAATGGGGGAACTGGGGCTATCGGCTCAGCGGCAATACAAATGCTACACGATCTAGGTGTACAAGTCACTGCGGTGTGTGGAACAAAAAACGTGGAGCGCATTCAGGCCTTTGGGGTAAAAAAGGTGATTGATTTTGAAAAAGAAGATTTTACCCAGCAAGAAGAAATCTACGATTATGTATTTGACGCCGTAGGGAAAAGTACTTTTTTTAAATGCAAACGCTTGTTGAAACCAGGAGGCATCTACCTGTCGTCTGAATTGGGGCCTTGGTGGCAAAACATTTATCTGTCTTTATTTACTCCAGTTTTTGGCGGCAAGAAGGTGGTTTTTCCCATTCCTTTTGACATCAAGGCTAGTTTGGCCTACATGAAAAAGTTGTTGGAAGCAGGGAAGTTCAAACCCCTGATTGACCGAACTTACCCCTTGGAAAAAATCAGTGAAGCCTTTGAATACGTAGGAAGTGGGCAAAAAATCGGGAATGTGATCATCGACTTGGCGGACTGAGTACTTGGTAGTGGGGCAAAATGATCACTTATTTTTTATCGCCCCTTGTACATTGAGTCGAGACAAGTTTTGCTTTCATCGAAAATTAAAGGTATATCCGCACAGCCAATGGTATTTTGGGCAATTCAACAAAATGAACTGCCCATGCAACCCGCAAATGAAGCTGTTTTTCCCAGACCGTGCCATAGCCTGGATCAATGTACCGACAAATTGATCCAGAATTTGCACGTTCATACTCCTTTACAAGCGGAGGAAATCCAGCGGATCGTGGCTGAAGTGCCCATCAAAACCGTGAAAAAAGGCAGCTTGCTGCTGCGCGAAGGACAGATTCCCCAGGTCTGTTATTACGTCTTTAAAGGCTGTGTGCGGGAATATTACCTGGTGGATGGGGAGGAAAAAACCACTGAATTTTACCTCGAAGGCGATTCGATCTCCGATGATTTGGGTAAAATAGAAAGGAGACCCAGCCGAAAATATTGGGAATGCTTGGAAGACACCACCTTGTCGGTTTTTACGCAGGCGCAGGAAGAAAAAATGTACCGCCTTTTTCCCTTCATGGAAACCCTTTGCCGCATTGAAACGGAGAAAAAATTTGGGCAATTCCGCGAGTTGATGGCCTTTTACCTCGCCTCCAGCCCAGAGGAACGTTACCTGAATTTGTTACAAACCCGTCCCAATTTGTTGAACCGAGTGCCTCAGTACCAATTGGCGAGTTACCTGGGGGTCAAGCCCGAATCTTTGAGTCGAATCCGGGGGAGGATTCTCTCCAATAAAGACCGTAAACCAGAGCGTGTCTAAAGGGTAGGTGCCCGTACACTACTGTTCACAATCGAACACTTCGGAAAACAATCAATGCTCAAAATGTTGATTTAGAGGTATTTATTTTATTGGCATAGAAATTGACATTTACCCAATGGATCTAAAATTGACTAAGTATGTACCGCAATTTCATCAACATCGCCCTCCGAAACCTTTTTAAAAACAAAATATCTTCTTTCATCAACATCGCTGGACTAGCCGTAGGGATGGCCGTGGCCCTGCTGATTGGCTTGTGGATTTGGGATGAACTGACCTTCGATACGCATCACAAAAACTATGATCGCATCGTACAAGTGATGCAACACCAGACTTTTAATGGCGAGAAAGGAACCGAAAACTCCATCCCTTTTCCTTTGACCGCTGAGATTAAAAATAAATACGGTGATGATTTCAAATACCTGGCTATGGCCAGCTGGCCAGGTGACCAGATATTGACTTATGGCGATAAAATCATCACCAGGGAAGGCAATTATATGGACAAGGACATCACCAAAATATTGTCTTTGGAAATGCTTCAAGGATCGCAGGACGGCTTGAGGGAGCTCCATTCCATTTTACTGGCTGAATCCACTGTAAAGGCGCTTTTTGACGATGCTGATCCGATGGGCAAACTCGTTAAGGTTGGCAACGAGAACTTGAGGGTAACGGGCGTTTATGCCGATTTGCCGTTCAATACCTCCTTCCATAACCTGACCTTTATTGCACCTTGGGAACTGTATGTATCCACCCAAGACTGGATCAAGGCTGCCCGCGATGAAAACCAATGGGGAAACAACTCCTTCCAGCTTTTTGCCCAGGTTTCCGATCATGTTGACATTGCAAAACTCAATGCCAAAATCAAAAACGTCAAATACGACAAGGTAGATGCAGAAGAGAAAAAATTCAAAGCCGAGATATTCTTGCACCCGATGAAAGATTGGCACCTGAATTCCAATTGGGTGGAAGGTGTACAAACAGGTGGTTTTATGCAGTATGTATGGCTTTTTGGCATCATCGGTGCCTTTGTTTTGCTGCTGGCATGTATCAATTTTATGAACTTGAGTACCGCGCGCAGTGAAAAACGGGCCAAGGAGGTAGGCATTCGCAAAACCATCGGTTCGGTGCGGGGGCAACTCATCCTGCAATTCTTCAGCGAATCATTCCTGGTGGTCATATTTGCCTTTGCCACGGCGATTGTTTTTATTTT
>JAIXOO010000459.1 GCA_027486765.1 Saprospiraceae bacterium | reverse complement strand
TGCACGTTTTCCAACAAAACTGCCCAATCATTGGTACCCATCGGGCTGCTGATGTGTAACTCCAATGCCTCTGCTCCACCCTCCAGCGCGGCCAGTATCTCTTGATTGGCTAACTTGAGTTCGCCAACTTCCAGGGATTCTCCAATGGACCAATGGGCTTTTGCCTGCCCGGCCAGCAGTGGCAAACGTTGCGGGAAGTATTGGTCAGGATGGTAAAAAGGGTCAACTACAATACCCTCACCCAAGTGCCATTGCAAATCGGTCCAGGGTTTGCCTTTGAGGTCTTTTTCGAGTTGTTGGCGCCAATCGGCGTAGTGGGTTTCTGGAAACATAGTATGGAAGTTGAGGAACACTAGTTATCGCAATTTTATTCAGAAAAGAATAAAGCGACATTTTTTAGCACAAAGGACACAGAGGCAGCACAAAGGACACAAAGTTAGACGTTGACGGTCTTTGTGTCCTTTGTGCTCATTTTTTTCGTTTGTGATACTTTTTGAAAATATCGTATGGCTTAGGTTAAAATTTAAAACGCTCCGGTTGCAAAATCATTTTTCTTCTTCATCCAGCGCCCCCGCGTAAAGTCGGGGAAGGTCTGGGCGGAACTGCCGGTAGCGATACTCGCTTCCGAAAGTGGGGTGATGGCCAACCAAGTTGCTGCGTCGTACACGTCGATTTGGGCCGGAGCATTTTGTTTCACGCACTCAATAAAGGAGTTGAGTACAAAAAAGTCCATGCCACCGTGTCCTGCGCCTTGGGCGTCGTTTTCGTAACGCTTCCAAAGGGGGTGATCGTACTTCGTGAGGTAGTCATCCGCTTTTTCCCAGGCGTGGGCCTTGGGGCTGGTGCCTTCGATGTAGAGCGACTTGTTGACGTCCATCCAAATCCCTTTGGTGCCTTGCACCCGGAAACCGAGTGAGTAGGGCCGGGGGGCGTTGGTATCGTGGCTCAAAATTATGGTTTCACCGTTATTACATTTGATGACACTTGTCACTATATCGCCTAATTTCCATTCGAGGTTGGCGTTGGGGTGATTGGGGCCACCTTTGGGGTGTTTGGCTACATATTCATTCAAGGCACGGGGTTTGGAAGCGGTGGAAGTCAGGTGTACGAAGCGATTGCCCCGGTTGATGTCGACCATCATGGCTACCGGGCCGATGCCATGGGTAGGGTAGAGGTCGCCGTTGCGGTGCAGGGAGTGGGTGGTGCGCCATTTGGCCTCGCTGAAGCCTTTGTCGCCAAATTCTACCCCGCCGCCATAAGGATTCACGCCGTCGTTGAATTTGACTTCGCGCAGGTCGTGCTGATAGCCGCCTTCCAGGTGCAAAATTTCGCCAAACATATCCTGCCTTACCATGTTCAACACCGCCATGATGTCGCGACGGTAACAAACGTTTTCGAGGAAAAATAGGTGTGATCCGGTTTCTTCGTGGGCATTGACCAATTCCCAACATTCATCGAGTGAAAAACCGCCACACACCTCGCTACCCACATAAATACCCCGTTTCATACAGGCGATCGACTGCTCGGTATGCCATTCCCAGGGGGTGGCAATGATCACCGCGTCCAGTTTTTGTTTGTCCAGCATGCGCAGGAAATCGCGCTCACCCTTGTCGCCGTAAACCGCAGCCGCAGGTTTTTTCGCCTCGCTGATCATTTTTTGGGTTTCGGCAATGGCTTTTGGATCGATGTCACAAATGGCCACTACTTCGCAGTCTTTACGGAGCAGCGCGAGTTCTACGTGGTTGCGGCCCCGCATACCCGTACCGATGAAACCGATGCGAACTTTATCCACCAGAGGGCCTTTGCGTAGATTCGGCGCGCCAATAATTTCAGTATTGGGCAGGAATCCTGCGCCAGCTGCAAGTGAAGACATTTTGAGAAACTTGCGACGAGAAGTTGTTGATGACATGGTCAGAGCATATTTTTTGCTAAAGAATTCAATACAAACTAAAAGCTGGGTAAAAATAAACGCAACCCCGAAATAATTACCTTAGAACGCCAAAAGCTTTGACCTAATAAGTAAAAGTTTTCCACATGCAATGATTTTTCATTTAATTAGAACTTTTTTTCCGGCCAATCGTTATCTTTGTGTCAGTTTTCAATAAGATTAGATTCAATCTAAATAAACTTAGATCATGACCAAGGATACACGCCGCGTGTACGTGGACAACAACGCTACAACTCCCACCGATCCACGGGTAGTGGAGGCAATGTTGCCCTATTTTTATCAGATGCCGGGGAATGCGGCCAGTCGTAACCACCCATTTGGTTGGGAAGCAGAAGAAGGAGTAGATTATGCTCGCGAACAGATCGCAGCACTGATCAATGTTGATCCTAAAGAAATCATCTTTACATCTGGAGCTACCGAGTCCGATAACTTGGCAATCAAAGGTGTATTCGAGATGTATGCCAGCAAAGGCAACCACATCATAACTGCGACCACGGAGCACAAAGCGGTGTTGGATACTTGTAAAAAATTGGAGAAAGAAGGTGCGGAAGTAACTTATCTCCAAGTGAATGCCGAAGGTCTGATCGATCTGGCTGAGTTGGAAGCTGCCATGAAACCCAGCACCATTCTGGTGTCGATCATGTGGGCCAACAACGAAACCGGCGTGATCCAACCCATCAAAGAAATTGGCGAACTGTGCGCCCGCAAAGGAGTTTTGTTCTTCAGTGATGCTGTACAGGCGGTGGGTAAAATCCCCGTTGACCCCAAAGCAATGGGCGTACACCTGATGGCCTTTACTTCTCACAAAATGTATGGTCCCAAAGGTGTAGGTGCTTTGTACGTAAGTCGGAAAAGCCCACGTGTAAAGGTAACCGCTCAAATGGATGGTGGTGGCCACGAGCGCGGCATGCGTTCGGGAACCTTGAACGTACCAGGCATCGTTGGTTTTGGCAAAGCAGCCGAAATTGCTAAAGCGGAAATGCATCAGGATGCAGCCCGCCTGAGCAAAATGCGCGACCGTTTGGAAAAAGCTTTCCAGGACAATTTGGAAGAAATTTACGTGAATGGCAGTCGCGAACACCGCATGCCGCACGTGACCAATATCTCCTTCAAACACGTAGAAGGAGAAGGTTTGATGATGACATTCAACCAAAACATTGCCCTTTCTTCGGGTTCTGCCTGTACCTCAGCTTCTTTGGAGCCGTCTTATGTACTGGTAGCACTGGGCCTGGGAGATGATTTGGCGCACTCTTCACTGCGCTTCAGTCTTGGCCGTTTCACTACGGAAGAAGACATCGACTATGTGATTGAAAAAGTGAGTGCAGGGGTAAACCACATGCGCGACTTGAGCCCAATCTGGGAAATGTACAAAGAAGGCATCGATCTGAACTCCGTTCAGTGGAGTGAACATTAATTAACTAAAAAAACGCTAAGATTATGGCATATTCCGATAAAGTTCTCGAACACTTCCAACATCCACGCAACGTTGGAACCTTGGACAAAAGTAAAGCAACAGTAGGTACTGGCTTGGTTGGTGCACCCGAGTGTGGTGACGTCATGCGCCTGCAAATTGAAGTAGATCCAAGCACCAGCACCATTGTGGACGCGAAGTTCAAAACCTTTGGTTGTGGCTCGGCGATTGCTTCTTCTTCTTTGGCTACTGAATGGCTGAAGGGAAAAACCATTGATCAGGCTTTGAGCATCGACAACATGACGATTGTAGAAGAGCTGGCTTTGCCACCGGTTAAAATTCACTGTTCAGTATTGGCTGAAGATGCCATCCGCAGTGCGATTGCTGATTACCAGCAAAAAAACGGCATTGAGGTAGCAGTTGCTGAAAAAACACACTAAAAATATGCTTTTTGTAGCTGAGAGTGCCAAAGAAAGGATTTCAGAAATTCGCTCACAAGGTAAATTGGGTGAAGACTTCTTTGTGCGGGTATCGGTTACCAGCGGCGGTTGTTCTGGCTTGAGTTACAATATGGACTTCGATAATGAATCCAAGCCCAACGATCAGGTTTTTGAAGACAACGGCATAAAAGTGGTAACCGACCTGAAGAGTTTTTTGTACCTCTTCAATTCCACCCTCGAGTTTTCGGGCGGCCTGGAAGGCAAGGGCTTTTTCTTCAACAACCCCAATGCTGCGCGCACTTGTGGGTGTGGGGAGAGCTTTGCGGTATAACGGAAAAGGTTCCAGGGTTCCAAATTTCCTAGTTCCAAGGTTTCGCACGAACCTTGGAACTAGGAAATTTGGAACCCTGGAACCTTTTTTTATAGTACCTTATTCACCACATACACCATCCCCTCCGGCGTTTCAAAGCTGGAGATTACTTTGGCTTCGCCAAAAGACAGCACATTAGATTCCATTTTGACTGGAATACTATTGCCCTCCATTGTTGTTACACTTCCCATACTTTGTAATTTTTGAGGACTCAGTGGCAGATTTAGCACATGGCGTTTGAGCATAGAAAGTTGGGCGGAGCTTTGTTTGGGGTCCATCAGTTCCATTAAAGCCTGGCCACCCAATTGGTTGTAGGCTTCATCGGTTGGTACAATCAAGGTGCCTTTTTGTCTCGCGCCTAGCAACTGGGTACTTCCACCCGCGTTGAGCAGCAACATTTGATAGGTCGTCGTATTGCCTACTTTTTTAAGTACGGCATTAAAGTCCTCCATTTGGGGCAAACCGGCACTGCTGCCACAAGCGGTGCAAATTAACAGAAGAGCTCCTAAGAGAACAGCAGAAAAAGTGCGCATAAATCGATGGTTTTAAAATAGTTCTTTCATCCAAAAACGCAATGGTTTTGGGCTTTCTTGTTCCTCGGTCAGGCCTTTCCAGCTCATGTAACAAACCATATCGGTTTCCTGGAAGCCGCGCCGTCGCCAAAAATGATTGAGCGGAACGTAATCTGCTGGGCGCAGTGGATGATCCTGCGGCCGTTCAACCCCACAAAAACAAACCCATTGGAAGCGCTGCAAACTCCGCGCTTTGCGCTCGCGGTGTTCAAAAAAGCCTACACCAATGCCTTTGCGCCGGTATTCAGGCAGTAAAACCGATTCGCCGTAGTAGTAGATTTTTTTGACATCCTGGCCTTTTTCCAAAAAAGGTTTTTGCACAGACTCAGGCTCGTTTTCCAGTGGAATACAAGTTGAAGCACCGACAATTTTGTCCTCATCCCGCGCAATGACAATGGCCGCATCTGGCGCATTCAGGTAGCTGCGCAAGTATTCTCGTTCGTATTCCATCTGCCCTTCGTACAGGTACGGATAAGCCCGAAATACCTCAATGCGCAAACGGGCTACCTCATCCAGATAAGGTGCCAGATCGGCCCCGGAATAGGTGACCAAAGAAATGGAAGAATCTATCATAAAGGTGAATTGGGAAAATCAAGAATTACTCAGCGGATTGTCCAGATCCAACTCAATCTCCAGGGGCAATTTCAGCTTTTCAGTAGCCTCCAGGTGGTAAAGATCCTTGCGGCGGTCTTGCAGATTGCGCACACTACCGCGGTGGTGCAAGTTGTGCAACAATTCCAAATCCACGTCGGTCACTATGATCGATTCTACATTGGCAGGCAATTGAGACTTGACCGCACCTTGGGGGAAGGCGTAATCCGATGGAGTGAAAATAGCCGACTCGCCGTACTGAAACTCGATGGCACTCACCTCGGGCAAGTAACCCACACAACCTGATATGGCTACATAACACTCGTTTTCGATCGCCCTGGCCTGTGCACAATGGCGCACGCGGAAAAAACCTTCCTGTGAATCGGTGGAAAAAGGTACAAAAAGCACTTGTACCCCAGCGTCAGCGTACAAACGCCCCAGCTCAGGAAACTCGACATCGTAGCAGGTTTGGATGCCAATGCGCCCACAGTCGGTGTCAAACACGCCCAATTTATTGCCTGGTATCATGTGCCAGGCATGTTTCTCGTAAGGCGTAAGATGAAGCTTGAGGTATTTTTCCACACTACCATCCCGGCGGCACAGGTAAGTCGCATTGCGCAATTCGCCTGCGGGCGAAAGCTCCGGAATGCTCCCCGTGATCACATTGACCTGATAGGTATTCGCCATCCGGGAGATTTCTTCCATCAGGTGGTTGGTAATACCCGTCATGGCCACCAAACGCTCGCGCTCTTTGGGGCCTGGAAACAAGGACAGCAATGGCATGGAGAAGTACTCGGGATAGAGCACAAAATCTACACCATAATTAGCAAAAGACTGGATTTGGTGTTCGATCTTGTCAAGGAAAATTTCCACTGACGCAAAATTCCTAACCAGCCATTGGACGACCCCCAGGCGAACTTCGCCGGGTTTCAGTTCAGTAGCGTTTCTCATTCCCGGATGAAAGGAGTTAATTGTGATGGACAAAAGTAGATGAATTTCAGGGGATATGCAAATGGAAAGTTCCAGGGTTCCAGGGTTCTGGGGTTCCATGTTCAAGGGTTCCAGGGACGATGAACCCTCGAACCTTGGAACCTCAAACCTTGGAACCCTGGAACTTTGGAACCCTGGAACCTTTAAAACTGACAAAGATCACCAAAAAGGCTGCCCAAAGTCATCATTTTTCCCTGCCTTTCCCCCTTATCTTTGACTCAACAAGCAGTACAAGAAGTTTTTAATTTTTTTTTCTGTTACACATGGTCAATTGGGTGTTCAAATTTTGGTCGGCTTATTGACTCTCTCTCCTCAAGGCGAATATTTTGGCGCCGACCAATATTTTTGGTGTTAACTGTTGATGAAGATGTCGCGCTGAGCTCTCAGTGCGACACCTTTTTTTTGTGGATAAGAGCTGAAACAATTTTTGCGCATAAAAATAGTTATATGCAATAAATAAACTGACAATGAAATATGTGCTATGCCTCCCTGCGTGAGCTTTTGTGCAAAGGACTGAAAATTGTGTGTTATAAGAGTTGCAGTTTCAATCTTGATTTTGGGGCAGTGATTGACCAGTATATAGCATCCAACTGTTGGTGGATGCGGAATATGGATAATGGATTCTTTCGTATTTTACGTATTCAATGTCGGCTTCGCTGATGTTGAGGGTAAGCATTTAGGTTTTGTTTTGGTCAACGTAAATCTAACTTCGTGATCCTTTTTTGCACGTTTTCTCACGCAGTGAGGTATAATTCAATTTTAACTTCTAAAAATGATTAAAATGAAAATAAGGGCTCTGTTTGTAATTTTCTTTTTTTTTATCAACAAAGCCATTGTTTGTGCTCAAGATGTTACATTGTTCACTGTAAGCCTTAATACTTTTTCTCAAAATCCTGCTTTTGTAGATTCAATAACCACACACTATAAAGTTGGTTCTTTAAAAAGAACGATTAAAAAAGACCCAAAGATAGTAAATAGCATTTTTATTGATAATTTAATCATGCTAAAACAAAAGGAGGAAGGATTTAGACGAAAAAAAGAGTTAATGTCTTTTCAAACAAACATTAATGCTTATTTGAGTGATGAACAATACAATATGAACATCTTCTCACTCATTGACCATGCTCATCATACTGAACTGACAAAAAAAATGGCTAATTATGTAATCAATAGAAGACCCTATAATTCGACTTACTATGCACTATTACCAATTATTATTACAAAGGCTTCAAAAAAGGCAAAAGAAGAGATCGCAAAAGAATTTTTGGCTAAAAGACAAAGCGAAAAAACTGTGGAAGTTTTAAGAGCTACTTGGGCCTTAGGAAAAGCTCTGGCAAAAAGTGGAGACTTGAGCGCACTTGAATATATAATAAGTATACTGGACAACCCTAAAAACTTAAAACCCTCAATTATTAAAGAACTGGGTCAGCTCAATGTGAGAGAAATTACGAACTACCTGATAGAACTAATTATTGTGAAAAATGCGAATAAAGAGCCCATTGAAAATTCTGAGTCAAATATCGCCACCATAATATTTGTTATGCATAATACGATCGAAGAGTTCCGATCTGACATGTATAATGAAAGATTTGTAGGCGTAATTTCAACAGAAACCCTGACTGAATGGTATCAAAAAAATAAGAACACATATTCTTTTATTAAAAAAAATAAAGTATGGTGAAGCTTTGCCTAATTTTTTGCCTCATTGTTTTTTTACCAATCGCTGTAGAAGCGCAGTCAGATTCATTATCTAAACACCCCATGGATTTATCCCAAATGTCAAAAAACATAAACAATAAAAGAAAGTTGCTTTCCATAGAAGAAGAGAAAATGTTTCTAAAATTATTAAAAAAAGACAATAGCAAACTGAATACATCTGATAAACATGAGATAATTAATGCATGTGTGCTTATCTCTAAGAAGGTTGCTTCTGCTCGATTAAGAAAAGAGCTCGTCAAAACAATAGCAGAAACGTGCACTAATGATTTTAGCAGAACTTGCAATGATGGTTTTTTTGCGCTTACAAATTTCCGGACGAGTGATTTTGATAAATCAAGCAAACAATCAATTAAGGAGAGAATAACAATAGATACTGGTAACTGGAATTCAATACTGCTGGCTGGCTTTTTAAATTTAGAGGAACTAGCACCTAAATATGAAAATCGGTTAAAAGCAAAGTCGGCCTTTTATCATCCCTGGTATCTTCATCGGTATCTCGCTCGCTTGGGCAAACAAGAAGAAATTGATTATTGTATTGGAAGAGTTGATTTGTCAGGAAAACCTAACTATAGGCTTTTAGACCAGCTTTTATACATAAGACAGCCTGAACTAATAAATGTCTATAACTTTTATTTGCAGAGTGATACTGTCGATCCCGGTTCTTATGATGTAATGCCTATGCCTTATGCTGAAATAGGCGCACGTCTTTTAGCACGCTTGTTAGAAGATTTCCCATTGAAGGAACGAATAAGTTCAAGTTTGTCCCCCCCCGACCAAATCGCCCTCGCCCGCCAATGGATGCTTGCCAATAAGGGCAAGTACAAAATTCGCAGGGATGAATTCTAATTCTAGACCTGATTACTATTGCTCAATACTAAAATCGAAGACAGTGCTAAAGTTTGTTCTAATCTGTGGATTCTTCCAAATTGTTTCTTTGACATTTTGTCAATCAAGAAATGATTGTGATGAAATCGCTACTTTTTTTAGACAAAAAACATATACTAGCGAACAATCTAGGAAATTTGCAAAATGGAAAGAGGTAAGAAAAATGCGAAAATGTATATCGAATCACCTTATTGATGTAAATTCCTTTGATAACTTTACTTTAAGGTTATCAAATCTTTCACATGAGGTAGAAACCAAAAGGGAAAGGAATAAAATTCTTATGTATATCATTAAAACTCACCCATACTTTAATGACGAATTTAAAGCTGGCAGTAGCCAAAGTTTTGTGTCATCATTAACTGCCAGTGATAAAAAAATTGCAAAAAAAAGAAACCTCAAAATGATTCGACGGAATTTCGGGTTAGAGTCCTATCTTAAAGTATTGGTTTTATTTTCTAAATCCATTCACGGAAAGCAAAAAAAAGAAATAGAAAACCTATTTAAAAATAAAGATTCACTCTCCTTGGTGCCAAAATCGACTATTTGGCAAAGCGCCCTACTTCTATCAACCCAGAATGATACCACAGCTGAAAACTATGTACTAAAAAAAATTAATGAAGGGATGCAAGTATTTGGGCGCATGGGAATAAATAAATTTGCGAACGATTTAGCGGCAACTAGAAATAGAAGGTTAATGGATTACATCATTGATGATTTTTTGATGAGTGACTATAAGTTTTGGGATATAGATTATGGACATAGTGATTTTGGCGCAGCTGAAAACATCTTAATACAAGCAGTTGATAGCCCAGTTTTTGACGATTCAATAAAGTTTGCAGATGATGAAGTTAAAAGAATCGCTTATATTAGGCAATGGTTTAGGGACAATCGGAATACTTACAAAATGAAACCTTAGAAGATTTGAGATTGATTTGATTGTCCTATTCAGCCTCTGGAAAAGTTTTTAGCTTGAGGAGTATTACCTATCTTTAGCATTCACTCAAGCCATCCATCTATGAAAAAGCTCCTGCTCTTCGCCCTTCTCGCCACCCTAGCCTTTTCCTGCCGCAACAAAAAAAATCAGGAACAAGAAAGCACCGTCCCGGAAGCGCCCAAATCCACTGCCCCGTACAAAGTTGGCCAATCCATGTACGTCCACGCCCTTTTAGGCCTCAGTCTGCGCAAAGCCCCCGACCCCAAATCTGAAAAAGTAGGTGCTGCTCAATACGGCGAAGCCCTGGAAATCCTTGCCCTCCCTGAAGCAGACCAAAGCTACATCGCCGAAACCATCGACGAATTTCAGCTAAAAGGTCATTGGGTAAAAATCAAAAATGCTGACCAAAAGGAAGCCTATGTGTTTGATGGCTATTTGGCCAACTTCCCTACCATCGAAGAAGAACCAGAAGAGGATATTGCCTTGCCAGAATGGTTTTATATGAATTTGTCGAAACCCAAGGGCGAGCGGGAGGTGACGGCGCCCAATGAAAAAGAAGGCATTGTGGAAGGATACAAGCAGGCCTTTGCCGATGGCGGCGAGTTTGAATTGATCTTGTACAATGGGGGCGTGACCCAGTTTTTGCGCATACCGAGCAGCACCTTGACCTTTTCACAAGCTTTGGTCGTGCTGCGTTCATTTTATTTCAGCAGCGCCAAAAACCTAAAAATCGTGCGCAATGCCAAGACCAAAAAAATCAGGGTGAACGATACCGCCAACCCTTATGAGTGGCTGGAATTTGAAGACAAAGGGGACAAGGTTATTGTGGGTTTTTATTCGGCTGATTAATGGCGCTATCCGCGTAAGGTATCATTCAAAGCGCGGAAATTGATTTTGCCTGCATAAGCTTTGAGGTGTTCGCAGATCGCCAGGGCACGGGTAATACGCAAGTCTGAACTTTTGGGTTGAGCAATGATGTACAGCATGGTGCGTTTTTTACCCGGAGTGAGTTTTTCCCAAAAGGCATGGGCCTCGGGATCTTGTTCGAGCACCTCGGTAAACTCCTCGGGTACGGGCAATCCGTATTCGCTATCATCTTTACGCAGGCTGACTTGTACCTGGTCGCCAATCTTGAGGTTGAGTTTTTTTACCCGCGCTTTGTTGACATGGATTACGTAAATGCCTTCCCCGCGAGGGATCAGTGCGCATTGGTATTCTACGGCTCCATTGATGATGCACACCACTCGTTTATCCTCACTGCCTTCGCTGAGGGCCCCAACGACGGGAGCTGGTACAATAAAGTGTTGCCCCCACAAGCGGTTGTTGGATTCTTCCAGGTAAGAGGTGAAAGAGAATGTTTCTTCGGGATTCATGGCAAGTTGTTTAATAAAAAAACCTCCCCCGACGTAAAAACGCTCAAAGGGAGGCTCCAAATTATGCAAAAACTCTTTCTAGGAGCACTTAAAAAGCGGCCGCAATGGCCAAACTTTCCAGTTCATCCAGTAAAGTTGACAAATCAGTTTCGGTTGTGAGTGGATTCATTAGGGAAGTGCGGAGATAGACCTTATCGCGCAGGGTCGTTTGTACAAGGTAGAAATGCCCTTTTTCCAGGATGCGCTCGCGGAGTGCCTGGTTGTATGCGTTAAGGTCACTGACTCCAATTTTTATGACTCTAAAACACACAATATTGCACTGCGGTTCCATGGCAAGCTCAAAATTTGGCCTTTTTGCAATCATTTTTGCAAATTTCTGCCCCAAATCGTACACCTGATCGACTACGGCTGCAAAAACTTCTTCACCATATAACTTCAAGAGGGTAAAAATTTTCAGGGACATCATGTATTTGGTACATTCAAAAGTCCGTTTGCCGAGATTGTACCAATCCGCTTCGGCGGAGTTCCAGAGGTATTGCGCCCGTTGTTGGAAAGTGCTGAAACTGTCTTGTTCTCGTTTGAATACCAGCGCAGTAGCCAGAGCTGGAACCATCAGCACTTTGTGAAAGTCTACCACCACCGAATCTGCTCGATGGATCCCTTTGAGCAAGGATTGGTATTTTTGGGAAAAAACCGCTCCGCCACCATGCGCCCCATCGGCATGGAACCAGATGTTGTGCCGTTCAGCAAAATCGGCAATGGCCTCTAAGTTGTCATGTGAACCCGTAGACGTGGAACAAGCACTACCAATGATGGCAATTAC
>JAIXOO010000100.1 GCA_027486765.1 Saprospiraceae bacterium | reverse complement strand
TGGGCCGATTTTCAAAATAGATACCTCAGCAAAGAGGATGGTTACAAATATGAATGGGTAAATCAACAGGTCGTTAAGTCAAAAAATAGGAATTACTCCCAGTTCTTCATCGTCCATAAGTTCCTCGAATTATTTGAACAATTGCGTGCTGCTGGACAAGTTTCTGGTATGTTGATGCCCGAAGGAGATATTTTCTTCGGCCCCAATCACCGCCGCCCGGATGTGGCTTATTTGAGCAAAGAACAAATTGCCCGGACTGCCCACGGCGAAAATCAAGTGCCCGCTTTTGTCATTGAAATCATCTCCACCAAAGACCAAATGAACCTGGTCCACGGAAAAATGGAAAATTACCGCGAGGGCGGGGTGAAAATTGTCTGGCATGTTTTTCCGCTGATCAAACAGGTGCACGTCTATTCGGGGAAGGGTTTGAAAAAAATGACGGTTTGTATTGGTGAGGATGTTTGTTCGGCGAAGGAGGTGTTGGCGGGGTTTGAAGTGAAGGTGGAGGAGTTGTTTCGGAAACCGGAGGTTGGGGAGTGAGCAAAAACAATTTAAAATAGAATAGCCCATTGAGAATATCCTTTTCAATGGGCTAAATAGACACAAATGAGGCAAGTAACCCCTACTGCACCCCATCTCTCCCTGGCTCAGTCCGTTCCCCTTTCGGTTTCGGCTTACCCCAACGGTTGTTGTTGGGTTTCTTTTTGCCTTGGCCACCACTGTTGCCACCTTCTCTGTTGCCACCTTCTCTATTCCCTGGTGCTGCCGGATTTTTCCGACCATGCTGCCCATGGCCACCAGCAGGGCGGTGAGAGTGAGGCCCGGTGCTTTTGCCCCGGCGCGCATTCGGTGAATATTCTGGCCCATCGCCCAAGTTTTTGGGTGGAGTCAGTTTTTCAATCTCTTTATCAATCAGTTTTTCAATGCGGCGGAAGCGGTGCTGATCCGTCGGCGATACCAGGGTGATGGCTTCACCCTTGCGCTCGGCACGGGCAGTACGTCCTACGCGGTGTACGTAATCCTCGGGGTCGCGGGGAACATCGTAGTTGACCACCAGGTCGATGCCATCCACGTCGATGCCGCGGCTGATTACGTCGGTGGCTACGATGATGTCAATTTTGCTGTTTTTGAAAGCCAGCATGGTTTCTTCGCGTTGGTCTTGCTCCACGTCGCTACTCATTTGGCCTACGGAGAGGTTTTTGCGCTGCAACTTGTTGTACAGGGAACTAACCGAAGCTTTAGAAGAGCAGAACACCACAATCCGTTGACCTCTGCGGTCTTTGAGCAAATCGGTGACCAGCGCCAGTTTTTGCTCTTCATACACGACGTAAGCCTTTTGGGAAACTCCTTCGGCTGGTTTGGACAAGGCAATGCTGATGGTGATCGGTTGGCTGTTCATCAGGGTGCGCGCCAGTTTCATCACGCCGTCGGGCATGGTGGCTGAAAACAACAGGTTCTGCCGTTTGGCCGGTATTTTCGCGATGATGCGCATCAGGTCGGGTTGGAAACCCATGTCGAGCATGCGGTCGGCTTCGTCCAGGATCAGGAAACGCAGTTTGGAAAAATTGACGTACCCCATGTTGAGGTGGGAAATCAAACGGCCAGGGGTAGCGATCACAATGTCGACACCACCCACGAACGCATTTTTTTCCTGGGCAAATTCTTTGCCATCTCCACCGCCATAAATGGCCATAGAAGAGACCCCGGTGAAGTACGAGTATGCCTCGATCACCTGGTCAATTTGTACGGCTAACTCACGGGTAGGCACAATGACAAGAGCCTGCGTGGCGTTGGCTACGCCGGATTCGATGATCTCGTTTATGACAGGAAGAATGAAAGCGGCAGTTTTGCCAGTGCCCGTTTGGGCTATTCCAATGAGGTCTTTACCCTCCAGGATGACCGGAATTGCTTTTTCTTGGATTGGGGTGGCCGTCTTATAGTTCATCGCATCGATGCCATCTAACAAGTCGGGATGTAGGCCAAAATCAGTGAAATTCAACGTTAATCTATTTACTTGACAATAAAATCAGAATTCGGTACAAAGATGCAGTTTTTTTAGATTAGGAACACAAATCTTTTTTAAGGTTCCAG
The DNA here is from genome assembly GCA_027486765.1 of Saprospiraceae bacterium. GTDB lineage: Bacteria > Bacteroidota > Bacteroidia > Chitinophagales > Saprospiraceae > Haliscomenobacter. The sequence continues at coordinate 6,403 of JAIXOO010000100.1, read as the reverse complement.
AGTTCCAGGGTTCCGAAGTTCCAAGGTTGGGTGACCTAAACCTTGGAACTTCGGAACCCTGGAACCCTGGAACTTTTATTTTCTCATGGCTTCCACCGGATCCATCCTCGAAGCCTGCATGGCCGGGATCATCCCTGCCAACACCCCAATAACGGTAGAGAGGATAATGCCCAAAGCCGCATTGTCGGCGGAGAGGTACATTTTGAAAGAGTCAGTTATTTGAGACAAACCATACATCGCGGCCATAACCAACAACAAACCAGCGATCCCTCCGAGGATACACAAGATGACCGATTCGATCAAAAACTCCAACAGGATGATGTAGCGCTTGGCACCCAGCGCCTTTTTGATACCAATCAAACGGGTGCGCTCTTTGACAGAAACGAACATGATGTTGGCTACGCTAAACATGCCCACCAGGATAGCAAAACCACCAATAAAAATCCCCAGGATATTGAGCACATTGAAAAAACCACTCAAGAAATTGGAGATGATAGACAATTGGTTCATGGAAAAATTATCCTCTTGTTTGGGTTTCAAACGGCGGTGGGCGCGCAATTTTCCAGTAACCTCATCCTTCATTTGTTCAAGAGAAACACCTGCTGCCGCTTTGACGCAAAGGCTTGCATCTCCGAAGAGATTATTCGATTTAAGATTGGCGATTTTACGTGCCAATTCATAAGACACCAGAATCACCTCGTCGAAGTTCATGACGTTGATGATGCTTTCGCCGGATTTTTCAAGGACTCCGATTACCTCATACTTCCGGCCACCGATTTTGACGGATTTTCCAATGGGATCCAGGCTACCAAAAACGGCTTCCGCTACCTTAAAACCCAATACACATTTGTTGGCGCCATAGTAGTATTCATTGGGGGAAAAAAAACGGCCCATCTCATAATTGAGCTTAAACATTTCCGAAAACTCATTTGTAACCCCCAACATATAGGCTTGTTCAGCGCTGGATTTTAGGTGCTTCACGGTCTTTCGGCCAATACCAACGTAATAGGTCACCAATTGGGCCGAATTGACCTTCGCTTTGACTACTTCGTAATCTTCGTAATCGACATTGGGGCGACGCAGGTACTTGAACCAGTTGTCGGGGTTTTCCGACCAGGAGATTTTTTGGATGTAAATGACATCGTCTCCCAATTTAGCCAAACTGCCCCGTACGTTGTCTTCCAGTGAATCAACCGCTGAAAAAACGCCAATGATGCAGAAGATACCGATGGTGATCCCCAGCAAAGACAAAAAGCTACGCAGGCGATTGGAATTGAGTTGCCCCAAAGCCTGTACCACACTCTCGTAAATGATTCGTAAAACGATGCCCATAATCCGTACTTATTATTTGTACAAACATAGTCAATGCCCAGCAAAGCACCATTTTCAATCGATCAACAACTATTTTTTCCGGTTGAACGTTTCAACTAGGGGGCGATAAGAAAATAAATGTTCATTTTGCCAAAGGATTAGATAAGAAAACGGTTCATTTAAAATGTCTTATCTAATCCTTTGGCTCAAAAAAAATGAACATTTATTTTTGCCCCGCTACTAAGGCGTTTCGACTCAGTTTGAATAAAGTAAATTTTTTTTCAAACTGACTTATTCCCAACAATGTTACTATCTTTGTGCTTTTTATCTTTGACCACTAAAAGGAAAACCAAACTGTAGAGATGAGGACCAAACTTTCTCAATTCACGTACGAACTACCCAAAAAACTGATTGCACAATACCCCGTCGATAATCGCCACGAGGCCCGCATGATGGTCATCAACCGGAAAACCGGTACCATTGAGCACAAGGTTTTTAAAGACATCTTGACTTATTTTGACGAGGGCGATGTGATGGTCTTCAACAACACCAAGGTTTTTCCGGCTCGCTTGTATGGGCGCAAAGAAAAAACGGGTGCCAAAATTGAAGTATTTCTACTCCGCGAACTCAACAATGAATCCCGCCTCTGGGATGTATTGGTCGATCCAGCCCGGAAAATTCGGGTAGGCAACAAGTTGTATTTCAGTGATGACAACGATAACGACATTCTGGTAGCAGAAGTTGTAGACAATACCACCTCACGGGGCCGCACCATTCGCTTTTTGTACGAAGGTACGGACGACGAATTCCAAAAAGAACTCGCCACGCTGGGCAACACGCCTTTACCAAAATACATCATTCGACCTGCTGAAGACGTCGACCGGGATCGCTACCAAACCGTATACGCCAAAGAAATTGGAGCGGTAGCAGCCCCCACTGCGGGCTTGCACTTTAGTAAGGAATTGATGAAACGTTTGGAAATCAAAGGAGTAGATTTTGCTGAATTGACGCTTCACGTGGGTTTGGGCACTTTCCGCAGCATTGATGTGGAAGACCTTTCCAAACATAAAATGGACGCCGAGTATTTCCGCATTCCTGCGCCTTCGGTTGATTTGGTCAACAAAGCAAAGGACGGAAACCACCACATCTGTGCAGTAGGTACCACGTCCATGCGTGCGATAGAGTCGGCTGTATCCGCTGAAGGTTTACTCAAACCAGCCGAAGGTTGGACCAATAAATTCATCTATCCGCCTTACGAGTTTAGCATTGCGGATTCAATGATTACCAACTTCCACTTGCCCAAATCCAGTTTGCTGATTATGATTTGTGCTTTCGGGGGCTACGAACTGGTGATGCAGGCTTATGAAGAAGCAGTAAAAGAGGAGTACCGCTTCTTTAGTTATGGAGATTCTATGATGATATTATAAGGGGCGATAAAAAATAAATGTTCATTTTGCCAAAGGATTAGATAAGAAAACGGTTCATTTAGAGTGTCTTATCTAATCCGTTGGCTCAAGAAAAATGAACACTTATTTTTGCCCCACTACTAGGCGATTGTAGGGTTCGGAGGCTATTTCAAAAGCGATCCGAATCCTGTAATCCGACCCATCCATAAAACCCATGAACTGTGCGCCCTATCTTATTCCTGTATACTTTCCTTGCCTTATTGTTTGGCCATTCGTTCACGGTGGCAGAGGTGCGCACCGTAGAATTCAATTTTTATAGTGAAAAAATCCGCCTCAATTACAATACAGACCTGCTTCAGGTGCCCAAGCCGATTGTCGAGGGAAAAAACATCAAAAATTATTATACCTTACTGCAACGAACTGCGCATCAACTCTTGTTGAATGATTTAAAAATTCAGCAAAATGCACTGGCGCTGAATGATTGGTTGTACTACGAAATGTTACGTGGCGCAACTGAACAAATTTTCAATGGACGTTCCAATGCAGAAAAGAATCTGCTCCTTTGGTTTTGTATGTCGGAAAGTGGTTTTGATACCCGGGTGACTTTTCGGGAGCAGCGCGTCTTTGTATGTGTGTACACTCAAAGTGAAATATACGAAGCGCCTTTGATTGAAGATCGAGGCCGAACTTTTGTCAATTTGAGTGCGAGCAATACCAAAGCGGATGAAGAAGGCGTTTTTTTGCTTGACTTCGCCGCGAAACCAAATGGAAAATCTTTTGTCTTTGGTTTAGGAGCATTTCCAGGACTAAAACCTCAAGTGGAAAAAAAGTCATTGGGATTTACTTACAAAGGGCAAAATTACAGCTTAGAAGTCAATTTCGATCGCAATTTGGTGCGCATGTTGGAACGCCACCCTCTGATCGACGAAAGAGAGTACCTCAAGTCGCCTATGTCGGAAGTTTTGCGCGGCAGCTTGTTGCCTCAATTGACACAGTTGATCAAGGGGAAAAGTGGGATGGAAGCTTTGGAACTACTTACGGTCTTTACCCGTTCTTGTTTCAAGTACAAAGAGGACAAAGAGTATTTTGGGCGCAGCAAACCCATGATTCCCGATGAGTTGTTTTACTATCCTTATTCCGATTGTGAAGACCGCTCGGCACTGTACTACGCCCTGGTAAAAGAACTACTGGGCTGGCCCATGCTGATCATTGGATTTCCTGATCATTTGACCATTGCAGTTTCTATTCCCGAATTTGATGGCGATGCTATTGAATATCAGGGACGAAAATATTACTTTTGTGATCCGACAGGCCCAGCCAATTCTGCGGAAATTGGACGCCTACCGGAAGAATTTATCGGCCAAGAATACGAAATTTTGGGACAATTCAATTAATCCTGCAAAATTTTTAGTTCTTTTGCCCAACTTTTGAACTTGTTTAAGTTTTTAATTCAAAAACTTTTACGAATTCTTACTGTGATTCTGGGATTATTTGCTTTAATACGGCATTCATTTAAATTTTGAAATCAATATGTACTGGACGTTAGACCTTGCGTCTCACCTTGAAGACGCACCATATCCGGCTACTCGCGATGAGTTAATTGACTATGCGATTCGCTCTGGCGCTCCTTTGGAGGTCATTGAGAACTTGCAAGTAATGGAGGACGATGGGGATGAACAGTACGAAAGCATTGAGGACATTTGGCCCGATTATCCCAAAAAGGACGATTTCCTCTTCAATGATGACGAGTACTGATTGATTAGGGTTCTCCCTCATCATCGACGACATAGAGGCCCCGCCCAACAGCGGGGCTTTTTTGTGTTTTTAGCGTTGAAAAGTTGACTATTGAAATGTTTCAAATAGCTATAGACGGTCATTCTTCCTGTGGGAAAAGTACCTTGGCTCGTGCCCTTGCCCGCGAGTTGGGCTACATTTATATCGATTCAGGTGCCATGTACCGGGCGGTTACCCTTTTCTTTTTGGAAAACCAGGTTGATTTATACGACCATGCCATGATTCAGCAATACCTAAGTCAGGTTGAACTGAGCTTTGGGCTCGCCAATACAGGCAACCGTACCATTCTCAATGGGCGCGATGTGGAAGATCGCATTCGAGAGATGGATGTAGCCGCCAGAGTAAGTCCAGTGGCTACTATTCCCGAAGTGCGGCGCAAAATGGTACAACGCCAGCGCGAATTGGCCAAGAACCACGGCGTAGTTATGGATGGCCGGGACATTGGTACAGTTGTGTTTCCTCACGCTGCACTCAAAATTTTCCTGACGGCTACGGTTCAGCGCAGGGTTGAACGGCGGCAATTGCAACTCTTTGAACAAGGGCATATCGTGGATAGCGAAGACATCCTGCATAACCTTTACGAGCGGGACTACATCGATTCTACCCGTTCCGACAGCCCCTTGATGAGATCACCTGAGGCCATTGTGATCGACAATAGCAATTTGACTCCCGAAGAACAATTGGCCATTTGTGCCTTACTGGCCCGACATCGCATGGAAATGCATTGACAACATATGAAATCTTCCTATACACCTTTAATCCTTGGCGGGCTTTTCCTGAGCATCCTGGTAGCCTGTTCACCCGATCGCAGCGCCTTAAATTGGCTCCATAAAACGGAGCGAGACTGGGCCAAGTTAGAAAACAAACAACCCGAATGGCCAGAGATGCTCGATTCGGCAGCACTACAAAACCGACTGGATTTTTTAGCTGAAGCCCTTGGTAAAACCCAGGAATGGGAAAGACAAGCGCTGGATGCAGCCGTCAAAACTAAGTTAACAGCCTTTATCACGAACTTAGCAGCTGCTCGAAGTGGCTTGAAAACACAGCAAAACGACCCCAGTTTATATAATTTGGGGCTGCGTTTGCGCGGCTTATTTACCCCAGATCAGCCTTTTGAAATGAACAAATTGGAACGCTTGGAAAACTACCTGGATCAGGCTCCCACTTATTATCGGCAGGCAAAACAGAAGTTACAGGCACCTGCTCCTAGTCAATGTGACTCGGCAGTCGCTCAACACATCAGTAGCATTACGTACTTGAAAGAAGAATTAGGGGCAAAAATAGCAGAGAGCAATTTGCCAAACTTGAAGATCAAACAATTGAATCAAAAAATTAGCAGATCTTGCTTGTACATGAAAGATTACCTGGCCTGGTGCAGGAGTATGGCCTTTGATGCTCGGAACTGAACTATAAGTCTTTCACCGAATTCCGATCTGTCAGAATGTCTTTCAACTCTTTGAGAAAGGCATATTGATGGGGCATTACTTTTTTGAAAGCTTCTTTAAAAACCACAAAGGTACCCTGGTTCATCTCATTTTGGAGCTTGTCCTTGAGTTGAACCGCATCTTCATACAGCATGGATTTGAGGGAGGGTATATCGTGCCATTCACCTTCTACTGCATAAGCTTCTTCTTTGGCACCGTTTTCGGTATGGATTGGATCCAATTCAATGAAACGATCGGCATCACTAATAATGGAATTTGATGCCTCGGTTTGGTTTTGAGGAATGGCCCATTCTTCAGTATCTGGAGCATTTACCAGAAATATTTCCAGCCCCCGTTCGCGGAAGCGATAAATGATCAGGTTTACTTTTTTAGCTAGGCTCATATTCTACAACTTCCCTCGTGATGTTATTAGCTCCAAACAGCCTTGAACCAAAAAGGTTCATTCGT
>JAIXOO010000311.1 GCA_027486765.1 Saprospiraceae bacterium | reverse complement strand
TTTTGGTGGAGAGACCTTAGGGACGGAAGTAAAATAAAGTTGCAAATTTGGCTCAACTATTTTTTGATTTGGCAAGGCACGACGAAGGCGCATAGCAGGGCTACGCAACTGAGAAGTAATGCAGCAAAATCAAAAAAGAGTCGGCCAGATTGTGACTTTATTTTATTTCCGTCCCTTAATCTTGTACTTTTAGTCAAAAGACTTGCTGTCCAAAATTGATCAGTCCATGAAAACTCATTTGCGCACCATTGTATACTTGCTGATGATCCTGCTTGCAGGAGTGAAGGGCCTCGCCCAAAACGGCCATTACCATGAGCCTCATCGCCCCCAATTCCATTTCTCCCCACCCTACATGTGGATGAACGACCCCAACGGCATGGTCTACTACAAGGGGGAATACCATTTGTTTTACCAGCATTACCCAGAGGATAAAGTATGGGGCCCCATGCACTGGGCGCACGCGGTGAGCAGGGATTTGGTGTATTGGCGCAACTTGCCCATTGCTTTGTACCCCGATTCCTTGGGCTACATCTTTTCGGGCAGTGCGGTGATCGACTGGAAAAACACCAGTGGTTTCGGCATCAATGGCCAGCCACCGATGGTTGCCATGTTCACCCACCACTTGATGGCGGGCGAAAAGGCGGGACGCAGCGACTTTCAATACCAATCCCTCGCCTATAGCAACGACGCTGGCCGTACCTGGACCAAGTACCAGGGCAACCCGGTGATTCCCAATCCCGGCATCCGCGACTTCCGCGACACCAAAGTGATCTGGCACGAACAGAGTAAACAATGGATCGTGGTGCTCGCTGCGCAAAATCAGGTGCGTTTTTACGGCTCGCCCGACTTAAAAAACTGGACCTTCCTCAGCAACTTCGGTGCCGATCACGGCAACCACGGCGGGGTGTGGGAATGCCCGGATTTTTTTCCACTCACGGTAGCCGGCAGCAATCAAAGCAAGTGGGTTCTATTGCAAAGCATCAATCCGGGTGGCCCCAACGGCGGATCGGCTACCCAATACTTCATCGGCGATTTTGATGGCAAAACTTTCCGCAACGACAATGCCCCCGATAAAGTCCTGTGGATGGACTGGGGCCGCGACAATTACGCCGGGGTAACCTGGTCGGATGCGCCAGCTGGTCGGCGCTTGTTCATGGGCTGGATGAGCAATTGGGACTACGCCCAAAATGTGCCCACCCACCCCTGGCGGAGCGCCACTACGGTGGCCCGCGAGCTTAGCCTGCGGCAGACCCCGGAAGGCTTAAGGATCTTTTCGCAGGCGATACCTGAACAAAAGAAGTTGCGGGCCAATGGGTATACCCTGCCCGCTCAATCCCTGGCCGGGACTTTAGATTTGGGTAAAAAAAGTGGCCTCTCCCCTGCCCAACTGGAAATAGAACTGGAGGTCATGCTGCCAAGCGACCCCCAAGTGAAATGGGGACTTGAGCTTAGCAATGCTCAAGGCGAAAAATACCGCATCGGTATGGATGCCGCTCAAAATCAATTTTTCAGCGACCGCAGAGCGGCGGGCAATTACCAATTTTCCAAAACATTTGGCAAAGACATTCACTTGGCAAAGCGGGAAAGCAAAGACCGCAAGGTGAAAATGCACCTTCTGCTGGACGTTTCTTCCATCGAGCTTTTTGCGGATGATGGTCAGGTGGTGCTGACGGATTTATTTTTCCCAAGTACCCCTTTTGATTCGATGGCTTTGTTTTGTGAAGGTGGTAAAGTGGAGCTTGTGAAGGGGCAGTTGTGGAAATTGAAGGGGATTTGGAAGTAGACTACCGCAGCCACTCCCCCACCACAATCCCCAGCACTTCAAACACCAGCCGAATCAGCCCCGGGATCAAAAACAAACCGATCCAGTACCCCCAGCGGTACCAGCCCGTGCACAAAGGCGCATAATATTCCCGCCCGGTAAACAGGCCAATGAATCCGTTTTGCACGGCAAAAAAACCGTGTTTGATGCCTGGCCAAAACCCGTAGGTGATGGTCGGATCGATCCAGGCGGTATAGGCCGCGAGGATGAACACAATGAAGACCAGGACGAACAAAAATAGGAAGTACAAACGTTGGGCAGGTGTAAACATGGTTGTGTGATTTCGGGCAAAGTTCTGAAAATGGAATGAAGCTTTGCTCACGCAAATGGGTGATTTTATTACTAGTCCCCCTGAGGTGGCTCTTAGGTGCCTTAGGTTCCTTAGGTGGTGAAAAAGAAAAACCTTTATTTCACCACCTAAGGAACCTAAGGCACTCAAGAATCACCTCAGGAGGCTACTTCAAAACCGCCCAAATCCATACCCCTTCCCCTTCAATTCCGCAATCAACTCCGGTAGCCTCCGATAAAACTTATCCTTCCGCTCCGGGTCCGTCCCCAGGTGGATCAAAAGGATCGCCCCATTGAGGCGAGTAGGATTTTTTTGTTCAAAATCCAACAAACGCTCATACAATTGCGCACTACTGCGGTAGTTGCTCATGCTCGGCGTGGTATAATCGGCGTTGGTGCCCGTGCCGGAGCTAAAGTTGATCAGTTGCAGCCCTTGCTGCCGGCTCCAGCGCGTAATCTGTTCGTTGTACCACTCGTAGGGCGGCATAAAATGGGTGATGGCCGACTTGGGCGCAAAGGTTTTTAACACCAACAAATTGGCCTGCAAGTCCTGCTCAAACTGCGGACGGCTAACCAACAGCGAATCCCTTTTTCCCCAATCACAATACAACAAGTGTTTGTCCGAATGTGGCCCCAGGTAATGCCCATCTTGGACCATTTGTTGAATGCTGCTTTTGAACTGCGGCGTCCGCAAAAAATCGCCCGTCAAAAAGAACGAAGCTTTGATTCCCTGTTTTTTCAACGTCTTCAAGATGAACTTGCTGCCTTCGCCGAACTCGTGGCCCGTAAAAGTCAGGTAAACAGTAGGTTCTTGCGGATTCATCCCCTGAATGCCGCCGTACACATCCCGCTGCGTTTGATCCTTCGCCGCTTTGCCCTCCTTTTCATACGCTGAGAGGATGTAACTCAGGCTCGCCGTGCCGTCCATCGTCGGTTCATTGCTGGAGTAGTCGCCGTAATCGTCGTGATAGACCACCAGTTTGGACTGGAAATCAGCGTATTCATCCGCTTCGTGCATGGTGATGCCAATCAGTCGACCAAAAATGCTGCCGTAAATGGGGCCATCCACCAAGCCGCCGTCGATCGGATAATTGTAAAGGTTGGTAAAAGCGGAATGTGGGTCCGCCGGAGTATCGCCATCGGCGGGCAGGCCATAAATCATACTCGTACCCCAGGGATTGCAGCCAAAGAGCCAGTCGCGCATGGCGGCCTCCAGTTCATGGTATTGATCGTCTTGGGTCAGTTGGCGGTACAGGTGCATTTGGGTCAAAATGCCTACGCTGAGGTTGTTCGAGCACCAGATGAAAGGCACGCCGTTGAGGAAAGGATTGTTTTGCCCCCTGGCCCTCACTTTTTCAATACCCGCCTGGAGGTATTGGCGAAAAGGTGTGCCCACTCCCCCACCCTGCTGGGCCAGGAGGTAATGCCCCAAATTCACAAAAGGATACCACTGGTAATGCTTGGCCGTGTCTGCACCCATCCAGGGAGTGGTGGGTTCGGCTTGAGCGTATTCGCTGGCGTGCTGGAGGAGCTCGCTGCGTTGGGGGGCTAGTTGAAGCAACTGTGCAGCGGCCAATTCCATGTCGTCCACGTAATTGTCTTCTTCGTAAAAATAGGGCGCGCGGCAAGGTGCAGTTTGACACACGCCGGGGAATTTGCGGCCAAAGGTGTAGGCATCCCAGGCTTTGGGCAACAATTTTTGGGCGTATTCGGGGTAAAAGGGTTCCAGAATACGGCTGCCCAGCGCAAAGGTTGAGGCGTATTTCCCTGCGGTGGAAGCGACACCCTTGGTGCGGTTTTGGTAGCGCAACAAACCTTGGGGTTGCCCCGTGATGAAGTAGACCGGGCGACGGAAGCCCTGCTTGGGGTCGTACACCACCGAATCCAGATTGGGCAGGCGCAGTTTGAGGTGATCGCGGTCGTCGGCCAATTGGTTGTACATTTCGTCTTTGGCGGGGTTCATTTTGAGCAACCAGTCGAGGCCCCATTTGGCTTCGTCCAGTACGTCGGGAATGCCATTGGGGCCGGGGTGGCCATTGGCACTGTGGGTGTCGCCGAAAGAACCCGGATTTTGCTGATAGGCAAACAGCATTTGAAAAGTTGCATTGGCCGAAGTGGTAACGTATTGCAAATAATCGGAAGCATCGTGCCAGCCCCCGGAAACGTCCAGGTGCGTGCCATTTTTGGCCGGATCGGGATGATAGACGATGTAGCCATCCTGGGTATGGCAAGAGTCTTTCAGGTAGGGATTGTAGCCGCTGCGCTGCTGCCGCATGTAGCGCAGGATGAAGTCGGCGGTGCCCGCATACACTTCGGAGGCAATGCGGAAACTGGGCGAACGCACCCCGGCGGCCCGCACGTAATAACGCCCCTCGCGGTTGAAACTGGAAAAATTGAGCCGGCAGCCGGAGCGGAAAGCAGCATAAGCCCCAAAGGTTTGAATGCTGCGGCTGCTGAATACCACTTTGTTGGTTAGCTCTTCGCACAACTCAAAACTACTGACCTGGGGGGTTTCCTTGCTGACGAGTACGGCTACTTTTTTGTCCTCGGGGAGGTAGCCGAGTTGGTTGACACGGATCCAGGTAGATTGGGCTGGGAGCAAACTAGTCAGCAAACCAATCCCTATACAAAGAAGAAAAAAATTTTTCATTGAGCCAGACTGATTGATGTAGGTTGTTAAGAAACGGAACCAGAAAAAAGTAAACGCTTGACAAGCTCTTTTTCGATTTCCGTTCCTAAGATAACACAATCTGCTCAATTTTTAACCAGTACAAGCCTTAACAAAATCTTAACTATCTCGCTTTTAATATTTTAACACCACAAATCAATCCCGAACAAATTATGTGCTTACCTTGTTGAATCATAATATAAGCTCAATAAAAACCCACTAATTATGCAAAATTTCACCTCAAGTTCATTTCCCCTGCTCCTTTTGATCCTGTTCAGTTCCTTGGCTTGCAGCAAACCCGAGCCCGACGTAAAACCCACGCTACAAGAAACCATCGAGCAAAACCTCAAAATCGAGCTCAACGCCACCTTACAACCGCTCAGCACCACCGACCCCAGCCTTCCGTTAAATGACCTCACCTTTTTGGGGAATCTGGGCAATGCCAAAATCGTCGGGATGGGCGAGGCCACCCACGGCACTCAGGAGTTTTTCCAAATGAAACACCGCATTTTTAAATACCTGGTTGAAAAACAGGGCTTCCGCTACCTGGCTTTTGAATACGATTTGGGCGGCTGCATGGCCCTGAATGAACTGATCCAAAGTGGGCAGGGCGACATCAAAAGCTGGATGTCGCAGCAAATGTACTTTTGGACCTGGCGTACGACCGAAGTACTGCAACTATTCCTCTGGATGCAAGACTACAACCGCAACAAACCCGACTCCGAAAAAGTCCACCTGGTTGGGGTGGATTGCCAATTCACCCTACAGGCAGTGCCTCAATTGGTCAGTTTGCTCAATCGCTACGACCGCAGTTTTGCTACCGAGGTAAGCAATAAACTGAGTTCGATTACCAAATATGAATTGTACAAAGGTGAGAATTTCAACAGCATCCAACAGGCCCGCAATGGGGTATTGCCGCAAATCAACGCGGTAGGTCGGGCGCTCAATGAAAGGGCGGCTTCGATTTCCCAATTGACTTCAACCGCTCATTACCAACAAATCCTGCGGGTATATGAGACCATCGTCCAGGCCGAAATCATCCAGTACAATCAGATCATTAGCGCCGAGACTTCCTTGACTTTCCGGGAGAAATACATGGCCGAAAACATGGATTGGTTGTTTAGCCAGTACGGCAATATAAAAATCGCCCTTTGGGCCCACAATGAACATGTGGCCAAAAACGGACAATTTCTGGGTTTCAATATCAACTCCTTAGGTGGCAACCTCAAAGCCAAATACGGCACAGCTTACCAGGTGATTGGATTCAGCATGGGCAGTGGAGATTTTAAAGCGTACAACCTCCTCAATAACCGACTGGAAACCATGAAATTGGATGCCCCCCTGACCAATTCTTTCAATTTCTCATTTACACAAGTAGATGAACCTAGCTATGGGGTAAAACTGGCCGATTTACAAAAACGCTATTTTTGGAATAGCCGCCTGAGTTCCAGTCGTCCCTTCTTGTCCATTGGGGCAGGCTTCAATGCCGAGCGGGTAGAGAATTATTTTGACACCATCCGTTTGGATCAATTGTACGACGTGATTTTCCATTTTGACAGCACCAACCCTTCACGGGTATTCTAAACCAATCCCAAACCGTCGAGCATTCCAGGCCAATTTTCCATTGCATCAGCGGGTGAGTAGAATCATCAGGTTACCTTATTCTTTTTTGCTTAAATTGTGGGAGTTTTAAAACTTAGAAATCATGCATAAACTCTGCACTACACTCATCCTGCTTTTGGGCACTATCGGCATTTTTGCCCAACAAAAATGGACCGAAGCCTCCAAAGGAAGTTTCAATCTGGTCCAAAACCAAGGCGGCCAGGCCATCGCTTATTCCCCCAATTCCGGCGTGAAAATTTTGACCGTGGCGGGTTTAGCGTTTAAAGACCTGAACAAAAACGGCACGCTCGATCCCTATGAAGACTGGCGTTTGCCCGCCGATGTACGCGCCAAAGACCTGGCGTCCAAAATGAGCATCGAACAAATTGCGGGTTTGATGCTGTACAGCCGCCACCAATCCCTTCCGGCACGCGCGGGAGGTTATTTTGCTGGCACCTACAAAGGCAAACCTTTCCCTGAAAGTGGGGCCAAACCCGAAGACCTGAGCGACCAACAAATCGAGTTTTTGACCAAAGATAACCTGCGCCACGTGCTGCTTACCACGGTACAATCTCCCGAAATTGCCGCCAAGTGGAACAACAACATGCAGGCTCTGGTGGAAGGTACTGGCTTAGGCATTCCCGCCAACAACAGTTCCGACCCCCGCCACGGCACCATAGCCAATGCTGAATTCAACGCGGCTGCGGGTGGCGCGATTTCGATGTGGCCGGGTTCACTGGGTATGGCCGCAACTTTTGATCCGGCAGTAGTAGAAAAATTTGGCCGCATTGCCGCTGCGGAATACCGCGCCTTGGGCATTGCTACTGCCTTGTCGCCACAGGTTGACATTGCTACCGACCCCCGCTGGAACCGCTTCAGTGGTACTTTTGGGGAAGATCCTTACCTGGCTGCGGTGATGGCTCAGGCTTATTGTGATGGCTTCCAAACCTCCACGGGAGCGCAGGAAATTGCCAATGGTTGGGGTTATGGCAGCGTCAATGCGATGGTGAAACACTGGCCAGGGGGAGGATCAGGCGAAGCTGGTCGCGATGCTCACTTCGGCATGGGCAAGTTTGCGGTGTATCCTGGCAAGCAATTCCAGACCCACTTCATCCCCTTCATCAATGGGGCATTCAAATTAAAAGGCAAAACCATGATGGCCTCGGCGGTGATGCCCTACTACACCATTTCCTGGAATCAGGATACCAAGAACAAGGAGAACGTCGGCAACAGTTACAACAAATACATCATCACCGACCTGATGCGCACCAAGTACAAATACGACGGCGTAGCTTGTACCGACTGGGGCATCACCGGGGATGAAACCGTATTGGACAACTTTACCGCAGGCAAACCTTGGGGCGTGGAAAAACTCAGTGTGGCCGAGCGCCATTACAAGGTATTGATGGCGGGTGTGGACCAATTTGGTGGCAACAACGAGGCCAAACCCATCATCGAAGCCTACGCCATCGGCAGCAAGGAGCATGGTGAGGCCTGGATGCGCGCACGTATGGAGCAATCAGCGGTGCGTTTGTTGAAAAACATCTTCCGGGTAGGCATCTTTGAAAATCCTTACCTGGACGTGGAAACGACCAAACAAACGGTGGGCAAGCCGGAGTTTATGGCGGCGGGTTATGAAGCCCAATTGAAGTCGATGGTTTTGTTGAAAAACCAAAAACAGGCCTTGCCCCTCAAAACGGGCATCAAGGTGTATGTGCCTAAAAAATTCACCCCGGCTGGTCGCAACTTCCTGGGCGAAACGACCCCGGAAAGAATGGATTATCCGGTCAACATCAACATCGTGAAAAAGTACTTCACCGTAACCGATAATCCCGATGAAGCCGACGTGGCGATAGCCTTCATCAGCAACCCCAACACGGGCAACGGCTACCAGGCCGATGATGTCAAAAAAGGCGGCAATGGATACTTCCCAATCAGCCTGCAATACGGCGAATACAAAGCGACCGAAGCCCGGGCTGTAAGTATCGCTGGCGGCGACCCACTGGAAAATTTCACCAACCGCACCTACAAGGACAAGTCGGTCAAAGCCTCAAACCTTACCGATTTGGCGATGGTAACCGAGACTTATGAGAAGATGAAGGGCAAACCCGTCATCGTTTCGGTGAATGTGGACAATCCGATGGTCTTTAGCGAATTTGAAAGCAAAGCCAACGCGATTTTGGTCAATTTCCGCGTCCAGGATCAAGCCATCCTCGACATCCTGACGGGCAAAGCCGAACCTTCCGGCCTGCTCCCCATGCAGATGCCTGCAAGTATGAGCGTGGTGGAAAAACAAGCGGAAGACGCCCCACACGACATGCAATGCCACAAGGATGCCGCCGGGCATGTGTACACCTTTGGTTTTGGGATGAACTGGAAAGGGGTGATCCAGGATGCGCGTACGGCGAAGTATGTACCGAAGAAGAAGTAATTTTCTAAGGTGATTCCTTAAGTGCCTTAGGTTTCTTAGGTGGTGAGAGAAGTTTTTTTTCACCACCTAAGAATCTTAAGGCACCAAAGGGGCACCTAAGCTATCGACCCATTTGCCGCCCTCCTTACATTTTTTTCCCGCCACCTCACCGGGGCAAGCTGCCTTTTACACGTCTATCCATCCAAGCCATCGATTAAAACAAGGCATCATTCTAGGCAATCCGCTGAAGAATCTATTCTCCTGGGGCTTGTCCAGTCGATCGCTTAACTTTAGAGCTTGATTAAGTTTTTTGGGCGGAAGCGAAAACGAGGCCATTTTCGCCTAAATGAGGCACGAAAAGCGGAGTTTAGCAGCGCTAAATGAGTATTTTCGGAACGAAATTTAGGCAAAAATGGGCCGTTTGTAGCCCGACCAAAAAACTTAATCAAGCTCTTATCGCAAACACCAAACAAAAAACATGAAGCATCCATTGACTAAAGTGATATTGGCGGGAGTTTTTATCCTGTTCCTCGTTCAAAGTGGTTTTGGCCAAAACAGCAAAATGGCCACCATCAAGGGCAAGATCATCGAAGCCCAAAGCAAGGGCCCCCTCGCCTACGCCGCCATCCGCGTTCTCAAAAACAGCGATAGCACCCTGGTCTCCGGGGGCATCAGCGACGAAAAAGGGCAATTTTCGCTCGAAGCACCCTATGGCGACTACCACGCCATTGTGGAGTTTTTGGGCTACCAAGCCATCAAAATCCCCAGCTTCAGTGTGAGTGCGGGTAAAAACAGCCTCGATCTGGGGCAAATCAGTTTGAGTGCTTCGGCTAAGGTCCTGGACGAAGTGTTGGTTACCTCTGAAAAAAGCACGATGGAACTGGCCCTCGACAAAAAGATCTTCAACGTCGGCAAAGACCTGGCCAACGCGGGGGGCACCGCTTCCGACATCCTGAGCAACATCCCCTCCGTATCGGTGGATGGCGAAGGCAACGTCAAACTGCGCGGCAGCGACAACGTGCGCATCCTCATCGACGGCAAACCCTCGGGGCTAGTCAGTTTTAAAGGGGGTGCGGGTTTGCAACAGTTGCAGGGCAGCCTGGTCGACAAGGTAGAGGTGATCACCAACCCCTCGGCGCGGTACGAAGCGGAAGGCATGTCGGGCATCATCAACATCGTGCTCAAAAAAGACCGCCGCCAGGGTTTCAATGGTTCTTTTGACCTCATTGCGGGCAATCCCGACAACTTTGGAGCGGGCGCCAACGTGAATTACCGCAAGGACAAAATCAACTTTTTCCTCAACTACGCCCTCGCCTACCGCCTGCAACCGGGTCGCGGTGAGACCTACCAGGAAGTGTACGACGG
>JAIXOO010000107.1 GCA_027486765.1 Saprospiraceae bacterium | reverse complement strand
TTTCAGAAACAATTTCAGACCAAGCAGGCCAGGGAGTTTATGGAAACCATCGACGCCGGTTATCTCTCTACGCCAATCTTAACTGGCTATACCCAACCCAACTCATTTTCTACTAAAGTCCTTCAAAAAGAATTGACCCTCAATGATGGCCGGATTTTATTGCTCAATCTCATTCCAATTCAACAACGGGAAAAAAGCCTGGGGCGTCTTTGGTTTTTTGAAGACGTTACAGATCGCAAACACAACGAACTAAAAATCAGGCGAAGTGAAGAGAAGTACCGAGGAATCATGGAAAACATGGAACTCGGTTTGTTGGAAGTCAATCAAAATGGCGTCATTACTCGTGCTTACGAGCGTTTTTGTGCCATGACTGGCTATACTGAGGCAGAGTTGTTGAATCAGGATGCTACGACGATGTTGCTTCCTGTAGAATATCGGGGTTTGATGGTCAACCAAAACAACAATCGGACTCAAGGCGAATCGAGTGTTTATGAGGTTGAGTTACTTGCCAAATCTGGTGAAAGAAAATGGATGTTGATCAGTGGTGCACCTTTTTACAATGAAATGGGTGAATTCATTGGTTCGATTGGCATCCATTATGATTTGGCATCCATTAAGAAGCTACAAGGAGAGTTGGAGGAAGCCCGCCAAGACGCAGAAAAGGCCAGAGATGCCGAAAAAGACTTTTTGGCCAACATGAGCCATGAAATTCGCAACCCGATCAACACCATTGTTGGGATGACTTACCTGATGATGGATACCGAGTTGAATGAAGAGCAGAAAGGCTTTCTCAATAACATCAAAAATACTTCCGACATTTTGATGGCCTTGGTGAGTGATATCCTAGACATCACCAAAATCACCCAAGGTAAAATGGATTTAGCCTTGCGTGAAGTCAACCTATCCGAGTTGATCAACGTGAATGCCCAGGCAATGGCCTTTAGAATTATAGAAAAAGGCTTGCATTTTGAGCACTACATCGATCCAGCACTTGACGAAAACCTATATGCCGATCCAACCATCTTAAATCAAATCCTCCTGAATTTGCTGGGCAATGCCTACAAATTCACGGATAAGGGCGGCATCACCTTAAGCGCAGTTTGCCAGCAGAAAGGTGAAAAGTCGCTTCAGGTTACCATCAAGGTTGTTGATACAGGCATTGGTATCCCTAAGGATCAGCTGCCGCACATCTTTGAGCGATTCAATCAGGCTGGTAAAGCCACCAAGTACAAATATGGGGGGACAGGCCTTGGTTTGAGTATTGCCAAACAACTGGTTGAAATCCACGGAGGAACCATAAAGGTGGAATCAGAAGTCAATAAAGGCACTACTTTTTGGGT
The DNA here is from genome assembly GCA_027486765.1 of Saprospiraceae bacterium. Taxonomy (GTDB): domain Bacteria; phylum Bacteroidota; class Bacteroidia; order Chitinophagales; family Saprospiraceae; genus Haliscomenobacter. The sequence goes on along the minus strand of JAIXOO010000107.1, from coordinate 14,499 downwards.
GAATATCACCTTCGAAAAAACTGGAAAAAAAGCCGAAAGTGATCAGCCCAAACCAATGATTGACCTTTACGCCAAAAAAGAGCAAATACAGATATTGATTGTAGAAGACAACACCTTGAACCAGCAATACATCGCTGGCGTTTTGCAGCGGAAGGGGTTCCGGTATCAAATTGCCAATCATGGCCGGGAAGCCTTGGAAATAATGGAAAAAGATTGTTTTGATCTCATCTTGATGGACATCCGAATGCCCGAAATGGATGGATATGAAACCACGATTCGTTTGCGCAATATGTTGCACAACCCCAATCATGCCATCCCCATTGTGGCACTTACTGCTTCTGCGCTATTGGATGAAAAAGAAAAGGCACTACACATTGGAATGAACTATCACCTGACCAAACCCTTTACACCGGACCAGATCGAAGGGGTGATCATCCAGGCAATGCAAGATCGGGTACCGATCAATGACCAAATTGAAGCAAACCCGGAACCCCAGATCCATCCCGAATTGAATCAGGATGAAATCAACGACTACTACCTGGGGGATCTGGAGCATTTTCAAATAATGATTGACATTTTTAATCGCCAGACTCCGCTTCAGCTTGAAGAAATGAGAACGGCTCTTGCTGAACAGGATTGGAAGCAAATGAGAGCCCTGGCCCATAAAATGAAACCCAGCTTCCAAATGGTAGGTTTAGGGCATATTTTTTCAATGGTACAGGATTTGGAGCAAGCGCTCGAAACGCCTCAGCATCAAGTCAATATCGAACAACAATTCAAGTTGCTGAGCAACCAAATTGAAAATGGTTTAAAAATCACGGTAGCCCAAGAGGCTATTTCGCGTCAAAACATTTAAATATTTTATTATGGAATTACGCTGTATCATTGTAGACGATGACGAAATGTCAAGGGTGAGTCTGCAAAAATTTTGTGAAAAAATTGATGAACTCGAAGTAATCGCTGTTTGTAAAAGTGCCGCACAGGTGATCGAGGTATTGGAACAAGAATGGGCGGATTTTATCCTGTTGGATATTGAAATGCCAGGTTTAAGTGGCATGGATTTAGTCAGAACGGTCACTCATCTTCCGTACATCATCTTTACCACTTCCCGCACCGAATACGCCACTCAGGCATTTGAATTCCAGGAACGGATTGTCGATTTTTTAGGGAAGCCCGTATCTTTTCCTCGTTTGATGAAGGCAATTGACCGGGTAAGAGAAAAAATGGAGCAAAACCATCAGCAAAAAATCACCAATGACATCTTTATCAAAACGGATGGCCGAATTGTGCGCATTCCGGTTGATGACTTGTTGTACATAGAAACCGTGGGTGACTACGTCATGTTTTTCACCAACGATGGCAAATACATGGTTCACTCAACCCTGAAACGCATCGATGAAAAGCTCAATCACCCTCAATTGCTGAAAGTGCATCGTTCTTACATCATCAACTTAAGCAAAGTAGTAGACATAGAAGACAACACCATTGTAATCAACAAAAAGGTTATCCCGGTATCCCGGCAATACAAACCCCTGTTGCTGCGCAAGATCGATCCTTTATAGACTTATAACTCGCTTATATTTTGATACCCAAGATTGCCGTTGAACCAATCGAACAGGGCTTTTTGAAAAGCCCTGAGGTGATGGTTCTGCTTGGAGCGCCACAAGGTGTAAACCCGCACTGGCACCACCAGCAAGAAAAAATAACTGATAAAAAGCCAGCGTTGGACCATTGGTCGATAACGCTGCATAAATACCAATCGATTACGGGTCAAGTAGTACAGTTTGAGGGGAGAATCCTGACCTGTACTCAAGGAAGCTTTGTGGTAAATACGGGCCTGAGGAACCACCATGATTGCATATCCCGCAGCTCTAATGGCTTCGGACCAAGCTAATTCCTCATAGTATAAAAAAAAGTCTTCGGACATGCCCCCCACTTTTTCCCAAACCGTTCTGCGGATGATCATTGCTGCACCATGTACATAAGGAGTGGAGGTTTTTTCCTGAAATTGCCCTGTTTCAACTTGGTGTTGACCAATCAACTCGTTCTGTCCTCTCCAATTCAGCGCAGTGAATCCCGCATACTGAATGCGTTCTCCAGATTCATAATAACAAATAAGCGGGGATAAAGCCCCGACTTTAGGATCGTTGAAGCCTTCCAAACAAGTCTCAAAGAAGCCTTCGGTCACTATGGTATCATTGTTCAACAAAAAGAAGAACTCTCCTTCTGCGATACTCATTCCCTGATTATTGGCGGCTGCGAAACCAATGTTGTCAGGATTGATGATCAATTTTAAATTAGGACATGCTGCCGAAAAATCCGCAGAATGATCCAGCAGTGGAGCATTGTCGATTAAAACAACTTCGTAGTTTTGGAATGACTGCTCCTGAAGTGATTCCAAAAACGCAATCGTAGCTTCGGGCTGACGATAGTTCACAGTGATGATACTGATGTGTTCCATTGTTGTTCAATTGTTGGGAGAACGTGTAGTGATTAGTTAAAAATCAACCGGTTTTTTGCCTAATACATGGATGGCATTTCCCTTTCCTTTGCGCTGAAAAAGAGGGTCCAGTGCAATCAACAGCTTCGCCAATACCATTGTGGGCAATTGTAAAATAACGCCACCTTTTTTGCCCAACCAGGCCAATTCCCAAGCAAAACGGGAAAGGAGCCCATCGGTGGTTTCAGCTGCAACCACCTCAAAACCTTCCTGCTGAAAGCGCTGTACCAAACCCTGTAAATCATAAACCTGCCCAACATGCTCTTCTTCCAACCAGTGGTGGTGTTCTTCGAACCAGGCTTCGGGCAACAAAGTGCGTTGATCACGGTTGGGGATTTTTACCAAAAAATATCCACCGGCTTTCAGTCGATCCAATACCGCAGCAAAAGGCATTTCAGCTTCAGGGATGTGCTCAAAAACATCTACTGAGAATACAAAATCGTACTGAGGCCAGGATACTGTTTCTTCGATTTTGCGATTGACGACTTGAATTTGATTCGACAAATTCGCCTGGTTCAGCACCTTTTCAAAAGTTTGGCAACGCTCCTGGTCCACATCCAGGGCGGTAATTTTTGCCTTTGGCAAAAGATCCGCCATCAATACGCTGTATTCGCCATAGCCACAACCCAAATCCAGCACTTTCTGCCAGAACTCAAAGGGCAAGTCCTTTAAAACCCGCTTGAATACTTTTGAACGTGCATAATTGCCCACGTTGGTGTATCCAAATACGCCTTGAAACAACTTGGCCATGAAGGGCGAAGCTTGCATACGCGTGCTGGTCAAGTATTGCAGTCTACCGAAAACTAATGACATGATGAAACGATTTTTGAAGGTTTTGAAAAAACAACTGATAATAATTCCAGGCGCTTTTGAGCGCAGGGCCCACTAAAGGGCCTTCGCCTTGCCCCAACAAGCGTTTACTGAGAAAGATCGTCAGCCCGGTGGCCAATAAGGTGGCAAAAGTTGCTCCGGCGATTCCCCAATAGGGTATAAACAAGAGATTGAATACAAGATTGACTCCCACGCTGATCCACATGATGCGGAAATTGAGCTGAGGTCGGCCACTTGCTTCCAGTTGTAATCCCATAATTCTGCCAAAGGGTTTGATGATCGCCATTAAGGCAAAAATCCGCAGGCAACTGCTTGCTGCCAGGTAATTGGAGCCAGCCAGAATCCAGATCATCAAGGGTGCCATAATCAGCACCCCAATGGCCAGAGGGAATCCACTTGCGACCATTAAGCCCAAACTTTTATTGAGGTTATCCTGATTGAATGTTTTATCACTCATCTCCGGAAAACTAGCCTGTGCAATGGCATTCAGTGGGATTTCAAGATAATAGCTGATTCTTGAAGCAACACTGTACAAACCTACTGCTGCTGGGCCAAGCCAATACCCAATCAACAAGGCATCCGTCTTTTGATACAACAAGGAGCCTAAACTGGTACCTGCTGAAAATTTTCCAAAACGGTACAACGCGATGACCTGCTCCCAATTTGGCAGTATTGCGGGCAAGCGCAGCCTAGCCGCCCAGGCTCCCAATAGGTAGCTCAAGGATTGAATCAGCAATAAGGTAATCAGGCCAAAGTCCATTTTTAAAGCATACAGTCCCACATACATTAGCAAGAGACTTAGGCTCATGACTAAAGCCCCATGACCTGCGCGCTTGAATTGCAGCTCATTGATCGCCTCACTTTGGGTCAGTTGGTACAAACCAGAGGTAATGGCCAGTACCGGATACCAAGCACAAAGGACACTCAGCATCGGCATGCCCAAAAAATCCTGTACCTGCCAACCCAATACCAAGATCAAAGGGATCAGCATCAAGGTGATTCCGGCCTGGAGCGTCCAGGCGGCAGCCTTCCATTTTTCGGCTGAAACATCGGGTGTTTGCCGAGACAAATAAATCCAGGCATTGTGCACAAATGTGGCCCTCAAGCCTTCTGCCAGTGAAAAAAACAGCAGAAAATAAGACCAAGACCCCATGTCCTCTAAGCTCAATACCCGATTGAGCAGGATGAAAGCAAATACTTGTGCCGCCATGGGCAGCAGTTGGGTCAAAAAAGCAGCTTTTACGTTATTCAGGTTCATGCCCCTAGGATTTGATGGTAAAACTGCTCAGTTTGTGCGACTACACTTGACCAGCTAAAGTGCTTTTGTACATGTTCTCGCCCATTTCGCCCCATTTGGTCTGCCCAAGCTGGATCCGCATGGAGTTTATTGACTGCTTCGGCCAAGGCTTTTGAGTCTCCCATCGGAAAACGCAAACCATTGTAGCCGTCTATAATCACCTCTTTTGTTCCGATCAAATCACTGCTGATTGCGGGGCGACCATTGGCCGCCGCTTCCAGCAGTACCAAGCCCTGGGCCTCCATGAAGGAAGGCAACACCAAGGCAAATGCCGTTTGCATGGCTTCCAGTACGTACGCATTGTCTCTTTCGCCCAACAACTCAATCCGATTACCCAGGCCTTTGGCTTGAATCAGCGCTTCAATTTTTGGAAGTTCTGGTCCGTCGCCGATTACCTTTAGTTTTACTTCGGGTGAAAAATGGGTGAAGGCATCCATCAGCACGCCAATCCCTTTGACTGGGTCTAACCTTCCTACAAACAACAACTCGTCCTGATTCACGACTTTGTTTCCCGCCAAACCTTCGTTTACGCCATTCGGAATAATCGCTACTGGCGAGGAAACTTGTGGATAAGCTTCTTTTAGCTTGGTCAACAATCCGTCACTCACGACAATCAGCCCCTTAGCAAATTTCGAGGGTCTTCTTTCCAATAATTGAGCCATTATTCCATGTAGCCACTGATCCCAACTGCCCTTTTCTACCTGCTCTGCCCCTACCAATCCGTGGTAAGTGACTACACTGTTCTTGATTACTCCTTTGGCCGAGAGGCCACCACTACGACCTTGCAAATGAATCACATCGTAGTTTTGAGCGTTGCGCTTCAACCAGCGGCGCACCGCCAGGTTAAAAAACAATTCTTCCAAAGTCAATTTCAATAAAGGCATTCTCCGTCCAGGGATAAATGGTAGTTTGATCAACATTCGTCCTTGTACTGTTTCTCGCTGAAGTTTCCGGCGAAAAGACCCCGCAGTAAGGATGCTGACGGTGTGTCCTGCTTCCTGCAAGGCACCGCTGAGCAACCAGGTGTGGGTTTGAATCCCGCCCGAAAAGGTATCGGGCAGAGATTTACAAACCATTAGAATGTTCAGATTTTTCACTGCGCTTTGGTTCTTTGTCGTTAAAAACTCCCCAGATAAAACCAATCATTGCAATCAGCAATAAAAGTCCCCAAGGCATTCCTTCTCCTAGCATAGTATGTTTAATTGTGATGTGTAGTGTGAATAAAGGTCCGATTGGCGTGCCGTATCCGCAAAGTTGCTTTTAAGGTTTGCCAAATGATACTGGGCAGCTTGAGCAGGCTCAGGTATTTTTTGCTCTTCCAAAAATCGAGTGGTATCGCCAGCAGCATTCCGCCTACATTGAGGCCAAACAGGGTCAACCAAAACCCAGGATAAGAACCCAGCACAATCGCGATGGCACTGATCAAGAACAAAAAAACGGGCAACAAAAGCCGGGGTGGCAAAGCCAATTGCAATACCCGGTGAAAACAATCCAGGTTGCCATGGCTTAATGCCTTCAAGCCAGTAGGAAAAAAGCGGCGCAGATTGGCGTATTGCGCAGAAATCCAGCGACGTCGCTGATTCTGGAAATTTTGCTGTGAGCGTACTTTTTCATCCCAGATCACGGCTTCAGGGCAATAGTAGATGTATTCACCCGCAGCAGTATATCTGATTTCGAGCTCCTTGTCAAATCCACCCACCGCTGTATTTTGAGCCATTATTGTCTTAAATAGCTGATATTCAAAGGCCATTCCGGAGCCCGACAAACGAGAGGACAAGCCAAGCGCGTTGTGCCCCAAGCAGTAAATATGATTGTTCACGTCCTCACTTAATCCATCCAAAATGGCAGTGGGGGTATCCGCATTTTTGCCAATACGTTGCCCCTGCACTGCTTTCCAGCCCTGGGCCAGGCTGGCATTCATGAAGTTCAAAAAATCTGGAGCCATGATGTTATCGGCATCCAGCACCACCACGGCATCGTAGTCTGAGGGTAGCGTCACCAGAGCGACGTTGATGGCTTGCACTTTGGTGGATTTTTCAAAAGAAACTGGCAACACACGAATCGCTAATTGATTCAGGCGCTCCAGAGTAGTAGCTTGTAGTTGGTCGGCGATCACACACACGTCGTAGTGCGCGCTAGGGTAATTTTGCTCCAATGCCGCCCGAGCCGTTTGTTCGATTACCAAATCTTCTTTGTACGCTGGAATCAAAACCAAAAAACGACGTTTAGCGTCCTGTTCTTTCCAGGTAAGTACGCTGCGCTTTGCCAGGCTGCCTGCCACCGAGAACAGGGCTACAAATCCAGCACTGTAAGCAAAATAGAGCGCAGCAACAAGGCCTATAAGGGTCAGTACAACATTCATAGTGAAGTGGATTTATCGGTTTGTTCCAGCTCTTTTTCATACAGAGGCGAGAGGAACACAAATGGAATCAATACATTCATAATCATTCCGGTAGGCATTTGGCCGAAGACCTGATTGCCATAACTGGACAGTAATACGCCGCCGATAGAGGCATACATCGCCATGGCTTTGTAGCGAAGCTGCTGGTTTTTTAGCCGCCAAATCACACTGGCACCTTTGCCCATGATGTATCCCAGGACGAACAAGTGTAGTGCAACACCCACTGTGCCAGTTTCGGCCCAGATTTTGACATACCAACTATCGGTTGCAGTTTTCGCCAATAAGGTATTTGGACTGAATCTTGCCCCCCAAAAGCCTGCTGTTCCAATCCCTCCCCCCATAGGGCGGCTGCTCAAGTAGCGGCCAAAGGTCTTTTGGTTGTTCAAACGCACCATCAGCGATGGATTGGTTGGGTCCAGTGCCGTGCGCATGCGTTGTACCTGTTCAACTCCTTGAAAAGCAAAGGTGAATTTGAGGACATAAAAGGCAGTCCCTATCACAATCAGCCCGGCAGCCAGGATTTTAAAATTTTTGGAGGCAATCAAAAAAATCAATATGCCACCGGCAGGAACGGCCAAGGCACCTCTGGTGCCAGAAATGGCAAAGCCTAAAAAGGTGATCAGTGCGGCTATTGCAAACCAAATCCGCTTGCGCATAGGGAAGGGCCCCAGCGCCAGAATACCACACATCAAAGCTACCATTGCCTGGGATGCACCAAACTGGCCGGCATCGCTGTAGAAAGAAAACACCCGCAGTTTGCCGTGTAAAATATGCTCCTCGTGGTGGTTTTCTGCGTACAACCAATGGTGCTCAGCCGCATCAACCCCCATCAACAATTGGCGGAAACCCCAGGCAGTACCCAACAAAGAAAGCCAAATGATGAGGCTAATGATCCGATCTTGATCGGCGTTTTTGCGGAAGTACGTAAACACCAATACAAAGGACATCAACTGGTAAAAACCAATTCCGCGCATGGCGTAAAACCAGGCTTCAGCACTATGTGCCTCTGGATTAACCAGTTCCAAAACAATGTACAACATCCAGATTAGTGACAGCATCATGATGTCATTGCGTACTGCGCTCCAATCTTTCAATCGGTATTGTTTAAAAACCCAACCCAGCGTGCTCAAAAAAAGCAAAACATCCAAGGTCAACCCCCAGGGCGCATCCATGTACCGGGCCAAACCTGAGGATAAAAAACCCATGATCACGGACCAGTAGATCCCTTGCTGAGGGGAAACGATCAACCATGCTACAAAAAACATAAGGAAAGGTAGCAACAGCATGACGGCACTCATCAATAAATCGCCGCTTCCAAAAAATATACTCATGCCCAAACAAAACACGCTCACTCCCGCTCCGATCAGGAACTTTCTTTGTTTTAGGAGCGAAATGTGTTGTGCAATGGTCATGTTGAATTGGTTTGCTTGATTTGATGATTCAAAATTAAGGTAGATCAAGCCTCCAATCAGAACTCTTAGGTTTTTGGAAAAAAAGGGAGGGATTGTTGCGAATTGAAGCGTTTTTTGGAAATTGCCCAATTATAATCAATTTTGGGCCTCAAGGGGGAGTAGAATCTTACAGTTTTTCAATCAGTTCATTGAGCTGCATGGCACGAGCTTGCCAGGTTTGTTGGGCAGCAAATGCGCGCCTCTGGCGCTGTTTATCTGAATGGTCATTGGATAGTTCTGTACGCAGTGCATGGACAAATGCATCGGCCTGATCGGCTACCGTAGCCCAGGGCTGAAGTTGATGCATGTCCCCAAATCCGGTGCTCACCACGGGCAAGCCCAAGGCCAGGTATTCATTCACTTTCATGGGGTAAATCCCGGCAGTGAGTTCATTGCGCAAAAAAGGGATAATTCCTGCTGAAAAATGCTTCATCCGTTGTGGCAATGCCTGATAAGCCACCGGAGGATGAAATTGAACATTCGCAAATGCGGTGAGCCGCTGTTGAAGCTGTGCCTCCTGGAGGCGACCGGTAAAGGAAAAGTCGAACTCGGGCAAAGCCTGGATTACTTTTTCCAACAAATCCAGATCAATCCGTTCGTCGAGACTGCCCACATAACCAATGATTGGTCTGCTTTGGGGAGGGTTGTCTCTTTGTGTTTGCAAAAACAAAGGGTCAACCCCATTGGGAATTTGCAGGGCAGGTTGGCCATTTTGTCGTTTTTGCGCCAACAATTGACTGCCTGAACAAACCAGTGCATCCGCCGCGCTGATTGCTTCCTTTTCGAAGCGGGCCGCATGGCGATCGGTCCAATGGGCGGCGGCGATTTCATCGTAGCAGTAGTAAATGTTTTTGCTGGCGGGCAATTTTTGCAGTGCGCGGTCATACAGGGCCTGGCAGGCATTGATCGTCACAAAATCAGCACCACCCCAGATCCGAATTGCCTTGGCAAGACTGGACTGGACCAAAAAGGTATTGATGCCATGAACCACCCGGAATGCAAGCCCAGGAGGCAACCCATTGATGGGCAACAGTGGAGGCAAACTCCAAACCTGCAGTTGAGGGGATACCCGCCGGATTCGGGATGTCAATCCGAGTACGCTTAAGATGGGCAGCCCTGGTTTTTTGCCCAGTAAAGCCCGCATTACATCTTTCCAGGTATAGGTGTAGTCGATGTACAGCACTGAACGATGTTCCGCCATGGCCTTCATCAATTCTACGGTCGACTTGGTGTAGTTGCCAGCCCAGGCGGGCAGGGCCAAACAGAGCAGCGGTTTTGTATTTGTGGTTTCGTTCATGACTTGGCTTAGGGGCGATAAAAAAATAAATTGTTCATTTTGCCCCACTGCTTAGTGGTGGGGCAAAATGAACAATTATTTTATTTAGGAATATTGCAAGGTTACCATTCTTTTCAACCAGCGGCGGGGCATGTTTCTGCGTTTGGGAACCTCGCCAATCACATCTTCCATGTGATCCAAATCCAGCGCATTTAAAAACAAATGTGCGGGTTTATCTGCGCAATCCTTGATGCGATCCAATGCACGTTCATCCGCTTTAGACCAAACCTTCCGGGCATAGGCAACATACACCGCACTGTGCATTTCATTCAAATAAGGCAGTTGTTCCGACTGCTCCAGCAAGGCTGGGAACTCTACCAAAACCCAGGCGGGGTTTTCCTGGAGGCGTTGCAGAATCTGTTCCCGTTGGGTTGCCCAATCACTCGCTTTGATCTGGTGCACCTGCTGCCCTTTTTGTTCCAGGTAAGCGGCCAGGCGGGTGATGAGCCAACTTTTTCCTTCTCCGCTGCGATTGGACAAAAAGGCAACAATGGGGCTTTCTACACCTTGATTGCTCATTTTTAGCGTGTGGATCAGTTGCTGCATGGCCTTGTGGTTGATGGCCTGAAAGTCGATTCTTGCTTTGGGGCCAATTTTAAATTTGTCGACAAAGGGCAGCGCCGACGCCAGTTTCAAACCGGTTTTTTCTTCAGCCCGTGCTACCGAATTGAGGGATTGATCCAGCAGATGCATTGCAATGAATACTCCCAATGGAAGAAACAAACCCGCCAAAAAGGCCATGACCACAAACATCATTTTTTTGTTGGGCATTGGTTTTTTGGGAAAAACGGGTTCATCAATCACTTTGAGGTTGGAGCTCATCATCATGTTGATTTGGTGCAAACGAGCCTGGTTGTAACTGTGCAAATTTTCGAGGTAAGCGCGTTCATTGACATCAATTTGCCGTTCCATGCGCCGAATGGTAGACCCCCAAGGGGCGTATTGATCGTAAATGTGGACGAACTCGGCCTGACGCTGACGAATGACCTGCATCCGTGCCGTGGATTCCTCTTGCTTGAGCACACTGCTCAACCATTGGTTCAATACATCCCTGACGGGCAAACCCTCGGGCATGTTGGTACTCATCCAGGTTTCGTCCACGGTGTTGCGAATGTTTTCTCTTACCTTTTCAGCTTGCCGTTTGAGTTTGCGCAGATCAGTGGTGGAAAAATCTTCCAAGCTATCGGGCATGATCTCCATGGCACTGATCTTGGTGCTCAATTCGGTCAAGGTTTTGCGCTGATCCATGATGGATTGATTCAAACGGGGCAAGTTCACCCTCTGGCGCAGTTGGCCTTCCAATTTTTGAATGGTCGAATCCGCGGAGGCGAGGTTCATCATTTCTTTGTAATACAGCTCGTCAAAGTCTTCTTTTTTACCAGAGATAAAGCGGGTTTGCTCGTAATAGTTGATGACTTTATTGCGGACCTTGAATCCTAACAACTCATCTTCCGCTCCGCGCAGTTCTGCTGCCGATTTTTTTGTAGCTTCATCAAAAAACGCCAGTACATCTCCTGATTGGCCTTTTTTAAGAGAGAGCTGGGTTTCCATGATGATTTCTGCCAGCAATTTTAAGGTGAGCTGACAAATCCCAGGATCAGAAGTTTGGTAGCTGATTTTCAACATGTCGCTATTGCCGTAGCGCTCCACGGTGATGGTTTGCAGTTGTTCGATCCCAAACAGGGGATGATCGGAGTAAAGCAATTCATACACTTTGCTATGGCGGCTGCGGTCGCGCATGTGCATCAGGCTAACCTGGAGCAGTGCGGGGTTCTTGGTGCGGAGTTGTGCCAAAACCTGTGGCCCCAGTTTTTCCTCCAGGTCTTTGCGATTTTCGGGCAACAACATCCCTTTTCCTGTACGTTTATCTAAAGATTTGGACAGCAAGCGCAGGCCCAATTCTTCCATCGTTTGGTACGAAGTTGCAACGTTGATGATGTTTTGCAATTCGTTGTTGGTAAATGCGTAGTCGATGCTAGCGCCCTCATTGCTTTCAATGGTATAGTTGGACACCAACCCGGTATTGATGATGCTATGGGATGCGTATTGAGGTGCTTGTTTTTTGAGGCTTGACCAGGTCAAAACGGCCAGAGTCAAAGCAGAAAACAACAACCAGTACCAATTACGCGAGACGATCCGTAAAAAATCCAGTAAATTCATAGTGTGCTATATATGGAGGTTCCGACAATATTTTCCAACAACAACAGTGCATTTTCAACCGTAGACTTCTTTCTTTCCAATTCCATTTTGTTTTGAAAATGCTGTTCCATCGCTTGGCTAAAATCTTCTACACTCAATTGGGCTTCCTTGAAGTACTTTTCAGCTGCGGTAAGTTTGATCGAGCTGGCTTCATTGACGCCTGCTTGCAAATCGAGCAATTGGACGGCTTCTTTGAAACGAGTATACCTGTTGATGACTTCTTCCCGAATCGTTTGGCCCAGACTAGCTTTCAACAGCAATTCCTTCTCCATCATCAGGCTACGTTTTTGTATCTCTGCTTTTCGGTTGGTCAAAGAACTCAGCGGCAATTGAACATTCACGCCTACTGCAAACTGAACGGCCTTGCGGTTTAAAGAACTATTGATGGCGGTAAATGCTTCGGTATTGGTGCTAACGTAGTTGCCGTTGCCAGCGTCTACCCCTGCCACCACCGAAACGTGCTGCATCCACTGGCGCTTATTGATGTCGCGATCCAAAGCCAGGATTTCGACCTCGCGATCATTGGCTTTTAATGCATGGGAGTTTTGTTGGGCTCTTTCGATCAAAACTGAAAGTGGAGCAAGCGCCTTCCCCTTCCACCGAATGGTATCGGTTTGTGCGCTTGCTTGATTCCCCAAAAAAAAAGTTCCCCCTATTATTAACACTGTAACACTTGTCTTAATCATCAATTTTCGCGACTGCTGCAGCCAGTTTTTTAGCTGCGCTGGCCATTCGCGCCCCATAAAGGGCTTTTCAAGCAGCAAATAAGCCAACACACTGAACAAAAAAATGGGCAACAACCACAATACTCCATGTACGAGCATGGATAAACCATAACTATCGATCGATAACCAACCTTTACTCCAATTGCTTAAACCTTCCAATGCTGCCAGGTGGATCAGGTAAATGCTGTAACACATGCCACCAATGCCCGCTATCCAGGGATTGCGCAACACGCGCTGAAAGAAGGAAGGTTGAAACGCCAAGGCAAAAAAGGCGCTTAAGGCCATTAAAAAAATTAAGGTAAGGCCCATGTTTTCAGACCAGGTATACATCATGACCAGCCAGCCTAAAACCGCCCAAAGTAGCGTGCTTTTGCCAACTGGAAGTTTGAGTTTTCCTTGCTGGTAAAGATCCGCCATCCAAATCCCCACCATAAAATAAGGCAACTGCCCTAGTAAAGTGAATTTGAGTAAACCCTGGTGCCAGCCCATCACCTGCATCAGCAAGCTGTACAATCCAATGAACAAGGGCAAGAGCAAGGGGCGGAACTGGGCAGGTAAGTATTTTTTCAACAACAAAACCATCCAGGGTGCCAGCAAGTAGAATTGAATTTCGATCTCCAAAGACCAGGCAACCGGATTGATGATGGAAAATTCGCCATAACTCAGCGTATGTATATAGGCGATACTGGCCAGCCAATGTTGCCCCAGGTCGTGGGTAATCCGGCCACTCAGCCAGAGCAACACCGCAAACAAGCTCATCCAGATTAAATACGGTGGCTCGATGCGCAACAAACGATTTTTGAGATAAGTGGTATAGCGGATTGATTTTCCACTCCAATAAGGCAAGCTTAAAATAAAACCACTGATCGCAAAAAACAACAGCACTCCGATACTCCCTCGTGAAGCCGCATAATGCAGACTGGAATCAAGCCACTGTGCTTGAACGTCGCTGCTCTGAATGCGGGTGAGTCTTTCACTCAAATGCTGCACAACTACAGCAAGTATGGCAATGAACCGCAAGCCGTCTAATTCTGCGATATAGGCTCCCTTGCTTAGGGGCCTCCTAAGCATGGAGAGGATATTCAGATTGAATGCAGCAGTGTAATTACCCTGAGGGCGGAGAAACAATTTCATAATGTAATGATTTACGATGCAAAGGTAGGTGCAGGGTACATTCCAGGGCGGAGCTCTTCGGTTAAGCTATTTTTTTGATCGGTCAATGGCTTTTTTTGACGGTTTTTGGTAAAGCACCCTAAGCTTGGACTTTCTATTCACGTAAATTCCATTCATCGAACATTTTTACCAAAAACCGCCAGAATCGACCACTTGCCCTATTTGAGAGACCGATCCCTTTAAAACCACTCTATTTTTGCAGCATCAAAACTTTATTTATGGAATCGAACATACTATTGGTAGAAGACAATGAAATGATGCGCACGTTTTTGGGACGCATCTTAAGCACGGAATTTCGAGTGTTTACCGCCGAAACGGCGGAGGAGGCCCAAATCCGTATGGAAGCGGGGCTCCAGCCTGATGTGATCGTCATGGACTTAAAACTTCCGGGCCAAAGTGGTTTAGAATGGTTGAGCGAGCTAAAATCAAATCCGGAGTTTGCTCCTATTCCCTGCATCGTACTTTCTGCCTCCGAATCCGTTGAGGATCGCATCAAATGCCTGGAAGCAGGAGCTGCGGATTTTGTACTTAAACCCTTTCACCCAAGGGAATTAAGCCTGCGCATTGCGCGTCAATTATCCATTCA
>JAIXOO010000410.1 GCA_027486765.1 Saprospiraceae bacterium | reverse complement strand
CTACCACAAAAAAAGCAGTACCAATCAACGCGAGGATGATTGGTACTGCTTTTGTGTGAGAGGAATTCCTCTCTTGGCGTGTATAGCAATCGGCTGTCCGCCGAAAAGAATTCGGTAGAACTTAGTTTGGCGTGTTTTCCTGCTCGTCGAGCATTTTTTCGCGATAGACTGCCTTCAACACTTCGCCTCTGCGCTTAACGGATGGTTTCACAAACTCCTTGCGTCTGCGCAATTCCTTGATTACGCCTGCGTTTTGAAATTTCCGCTTGTAGCGTTTGAGCGCCTTGTCGATGCTTTCGCCATCTTTGATTTCGATGATCAGCATAATGAATGATGATATTTGAAGGTTCTGACAGAAAAATATTGCTTACTCCCGATTTGGGATTGCAAAGGTAAAAAAACAATAAAGAATTAGCAACGAACTTGGTATAATTTTTTTAATCTAGGCTGTAGATTAATAATCATCACCGTCGTCATCGTCGCTACCATCGTCAGATCCACCCATACCGATGCCACCCATGAGGTCTTCATCGTCGTCGTCGGCACCACTGGAGGAAGTATCTTCCAGATCGTCTTCCAAGTCAGTAACCGCTCCGTATAGAATATCCTGGTCATCGTCAAAAAATATGTCTTTGCCAATGCCCAGTTCATCGTCTTCGTCTTCCAAGTCTTCAATCTCAACTGACTTTTTCTTAGTTGGTGAAGATTTGCGAATGATGGTGGTAGTGATGCGTTTTTCGGTGGTTTTCTTTTCCACTGGCTTCTTTTCCACCACGGGTTTTTCAATTTCAACCCGTTCTTTCCTTTCAGGTGTAGGCACCTGTTCAGCAACCTTGGCCGCCAAACTTTTGGTAGTGGTAGGTACGGCCAACAACCGGCGCTTATCGATCAACTGACCGGTTAGGCTACAGATGCCATAGGTCTTGTTTTTGATCCGCACCAGGGCATTCTCCAGATCCTGGATGTACATCCGCTGGCGAATAGCCATATTGTTGAGCATCTCAACGTCGTTGTTGATGCTGCTATCGTCCACCCAGTCGCCGCCGTGTTCGTCGCTGGTATTTTCGGTAATTTCAAGAATTTGTTCTTGAAGCCCGCTCAGATGGGTGCTCGCACGCTCCAGTTTGGTCTCAATCAGCACTTTGAATTCATCCAACTCAGCATCTGAATACCTTACTACTTCATTCTCCATAATGGGAATTTTACTTATCAAAATAAAGCGCAAATATAAAATTTAATGCCACAAAATAAGGAGATTACCAAAAATTATATTTTGGCTTCGCGCCGGGTTTTGGGCACCGGATTTTAGAACCATAAGGAAACGCAGCGAACCATTTTTTAGTTTGATCGGTATGAAAAAATATTTGGGCCGCCCGGTAGGGGTAACCCTGCGTGGTTACCCTACCGTAGGGGCGACCCTGCGTGGTCGCCCCTACGGCTTATTTTTGAACCGCACCTCGTATAAGTCTTTGCGTTGATTTTTAAACACTTGTACGCTTCCATATTCGTGTAATTCCTTCAACAACTCCAAATCGACATCCGCAATCACCGTCATTTCAGTATTGGGCGTAGCCTCGGCCCGAATGCCATTGCTGGGGAAAGAAAAATCCGAGGGGGTGAAAATAGCCGATTGGGCAAACTGAATATCCATGTTGTTGACCTTCGGCAAATTGCCTACACAGCCGGCAATGGCCACGTAACATTCGTTCTCAATGGCCCGCGATTGGGCGCAGATGCGAATGCGGTTGTAGCTGTTTTGGGTTTCAGTAAGGAAGGGCACAAAGATGATTTGTACACCACCATACTTGGTAAACCAGCGCGCCAACTCCGGAAAACATACATCGTAGTCAATCAAAATACCAATCCGCCCCGCATCGGTATCAAACGTTTTGATTTTGCTGGCGCCGACCATCCCCCAGGCTGATTCTTCGGAGGGTACCGGGTGGATTTTGTAACTGCTGTCCCAGGTGCCATCGCGCCGACACACGTAACTTACGTTGAGCAAAGAACCATTTTCCACAATGGGCATACTCCCCGTGATGATGTTGGTATTGTACGCCATGGCCATTTCAACAAACTTGTTGAGCATGGGCTCGGTATGTTTGGCCAACTCCCGTACAGCTTTGGCTTCGCCCAGGTGGTTGTAATCGGCCATCAAAGGGGCGTTGAACATGGCCGGGAAGAGTATAAAGTCTGATTTGTAGTCGCTGATGGCGTCCACAAAAAACTCTACCTGCTCTACCAGGGCTTCAAAGTTGTCGAACAAGCGCATTTGCCATTGCACCAAACCGAGGCGTATCACCTGTTTGGGTACGTTGATGAGTTGCACTTGTTGGTTTTCTACGTAATAAATGTTGTTCCACTCCAGGAGGGTCGCAAATTCCTTGGATTCGGTATCGCCGGGCAAATAGTTCTTGAGGATTTTTTTGACGTGAAAACCATTCGACATCTGAAAAGTCAAGGTTGGGTCGTAAATGTCCTTCAGTTTGACTTTTTCAATGTACTCCCTGGGCGTAAGGCTATCGGAAAAATTTTTGAAACTCGGAATCCGCCCTCCGGCAATAATGGCGCGCAGATTGAGGTTTTCACACAACTCCTTACGCGCATCGTACAAACGACGGCCCAAACGCAAGCCACGGTACTCAGGGTGCACAAACATTTCAATGCCATACAACACATCCCCGTTGGGGTCATGCGTAGAAAAAGTATAAGCCCCGGTGATTTCCTCAAAGCTATGGTTGTCGCCGTACTTGCGGTAATTGACGATGATGGACAATGCGGAGGCTACCACTTGCCCGTCGACCAAAACACACAACTGTCCTTCGGGGAAAATGCGCAAAAGGGTTTGAATGTCTTTTTCATGCCAATAATCCCCCCCAATGCCAGCATAGGCCTCAATCATGGCATCTTTTTGCATGAAGTAATCTTCATACTGGAGGTTACGTAATTCTATTTTCATACATATGATATTCGAGGCTTTATGTCCTGAACGGGCACAAAGCCTGATTACAAAGGTAAGCTAACAAAGCGACAATTTAAACAGGCGCTTTGCTTTGGCCTTTCTGTTTTAATTCCATAAATTCAGCCAATTCTTTTGGACCATTGATTTTGACTATCGATTAATCATTACCTAATCATGAGCAAGAACAAACAAATAACTACGTCAGGTGCTTCACGGCGTAAGTTTGTCAAAAATGCTGCCTTGGCGATTGGTGGCCTGACCATTGTACCCCGGCATGTGCTGGGCCGTGGCTTCATTCCACCAAGTGATAAACTCAATATTGCTGCAATTGGTGCCGGTGGCAAGGGTGCTTCCGATATTGCCAATGCCTGGGCCAACGGTGCCAACAACGTAGTGGCCCTGTGCGATGTGGATTTTGCCCGCGCAAAAGCCAGTATGGACAAGTTTCCAACCGCTAAAAAGTACGCAGACTTTCGTGTGATGTTGTCAGAGATGAAAAACGACATCGACGCGGTGACCATTTCCACGCCCGACCATACCCACGCAGCAGCGGCGATGGCAGCGATGCAATTGGGCAAACATGTGTACGTTCAAAAACCACTGACCCACAACATCAGGGAAGCCCGGATGCTGACCGAGGCGGCCCGCAAATACAAAGTGGTGTCCCAAATGGGCAACCAGGGCGCTTCCAACCCCACTCAAACCCAAATGATGGCCTGGTTGGACAAGGGCTTGGTAGGTAAAGTACACACCGTATACATTTGGACCAACCGCCCGGTATGGCCACAGGGTATCCCCGTGCCTACCGAAAAGCCTGCCATGCCCGAAAGCATGAGCAAAGAGAACTGGGATCTGTTCATCGGCCCAGCCAATTATGTGGACTATCACCCATTGTACCACCCCTTCAAGTGGCGGGGTTGGTGGAATTTTGGTACAGGCGCATTGGGCGACATGGGTTGCCACCTGATCGATCCAGCTTTCCGCGTTTTGGGCTTGGGTTATCCAACTGAGGTAGAATGTAGTGTAGGCCAGGTTTTCCTCAAAGACTGGACACCTGAATACATTCCTGAAGGTTGCCCACCCTCCTCCCACGTTCAAATCAAGTTCCCAGCCACCAAGCGCAACGCTTCTCCGGTGACCATGATCTGGACCGATGGCGGGATTCGCGCCTTCCACCCGGATTTGATTCCAGCCAGTGACCCAATTGGCGACAATGACAGTTCCAATGGGGTAATTATGGTGGGTACCAAGGGCGTCATGACTTGTGGGACTTACGGCTTAGTGCCCAAAGTATACCTCAAAAATGGCACCAAACTGGAAATGCCTCCCGTTACCCCACCTCCTGCTGGCACCCCCAGCATACCCGAATACGGCCACCAGCGCTCCTGGACGGAAGCTTGTAAAGCAGGTTTTTCGAGCAAAGAGCACCTGGCTTTGACCTCCTCCTTCGATTACTCCGGGCCACTCACCGAAACTGTACTGATGGGCAACCTGGCCATTCGCAGCTACAACCTGCGCAAACAGGCTGCCAACAACAGCATGAGTTTCTACGGTCGTCAGAAACTGCTGTGGGATGGAACTTCCATGAAAATCACCAACTTTGAGGATGCCAACCAATTCGTTGGACGGGAATATCGCAACGGTTGGGCGATTGTATAAAGTGAAAAGTGAAAAACTAAAAGTGAAAAGCAATGGTTTACACTTGAGCATTAGGGCGATAAAAAATAAATGTTCATTTTGCCAAAGGATTAGGTAAGTAAACGATTCATTTAAAGTGTCTTATCTAATCCTTTGGCTCAAAAAAAATGAACATTTATTTTTGCCCCACTATTTATGCTTTTGTTTCGCTTTTCACTTTTAGTTTTTCACTTTTCACTTTTCACTTATGCGCATGTCTGGTTTTAGTGGGCGGAGAAACAACCGCCCCGAAGAAAACGACCTTGGTTTTGGCAACAAACTCACCACGCCTGGCGACCGACTCCTGAATCAGGATGGCAGCTTCAACGTAGTGCGTAAGGGCCGTTGGACCTGGAATCCTTACCAAAGTCTGGTGGAAATGTCCTGGGGGAAGTTCATGCTCCTGGTGCTGCTCTTTTACATTTCGGCCAATTTCATTTTTGCCACATTTTTTTATCTGCTTGGCCCTGAGCAATTCAATGGTTTGGCCAAGAATACTGAAATGCTCAAGTTTGCCGACTTGTATTTTTTCAGTGCCCAAACGCTTACTACCGTGGGCTACGGGCACATCAGTCCACATGGAGTTTTGGCTGGAGCTTTGGCTTCTTTGGAAGCACTGTTGGGGCTGATGACTTTTGCCATTGCCACGGGTTTGTTGTACGCGCGTTTTTCTCGCCCCAAGGGCCGAATGTTGTTCAGCAAAAAAGCGGTGATTAGTCCCTTTCGAGAAGGATATGCCTTCATGTTTCGCATTGCCAACCTGCGCAACAACAGCATCATCAACCTGGAAGCCAAGGTGACCATGGCCTGGTTAGAGGAACACAATGGGCACTTTACCCGCAAATTTCTGGCACTGCCGCTGGATCGAGACAAAGTGAATTTGTTTCCACTCAACTGGACCATCGTACATCCTATTGACGAAACCAGTCCTTTGTATGGAAAAATCGGGGCAGCGCTGGAAAAAATGCAGCCCGAGTT
>JAIXOO010000091.1 GCA_027486765.1 Saprospiraceae bacterium | reverse complement strand
TAGTCATATTCTGCTTTGGAAAGGCGTTTTTGGTCCTCTGGTTTTTCGTAGTACATCCACCAGAAAATCAACCACAAAAAGCCTACGGCACCGATCAGGATGAAGGCCGTTTGCCAGCCCCAGGCTTCGGCAATATACGGCACAGACAAAGGGGCTAAAATGGCCCCAACGTTGGTGCCAGAGTTGAAAATTCCCGTCGCGAAAGCGCGTTCCTTTTTGGGGAAATACTCCGCTGTGGCCTTGATGGCAGCAGGAAAGTTGCCTGCTTCGCCAAAGCCCAGCACAGCTCTGGAAATCATAAAACCGGCAATCGAAACCGAAACTGCTCCGATCCCAAACAGGCCTAAAACCGCAGCGGTTGCTTCCCCCAATGGAATCGCTAAGGCATGCAAGATTGCGCCAATTGACCAAATGATAATGGCCCAGGTATAGCCACTTTTGGTGCCTAAGCGGTCAATGATTCGACCTGCGAACAGCATAGAGATGGCATACACAAATTGAAAAACCGAGGTGATGTTGGCATAATCTACGTTGGTCCAGCCATAGGTTTCAGACAAACTTGGTGCCAATAAACTGAGTACCTGTCGGTCAAGGTAATTGACCGTGGTGGCAAAAAAAAGCAGTGTACAGATCGTCCACCGGTATTTTCCAATTGTGTTTGCACTCATGATGTAGGTTTTTTAACGTGAAAAAGTTGAAGGGTTTAAGGTAGAAGTTAGTACTACTTGCGAATATCTTTAACAATTTGCACCAATTCCGCAATGTGTTGGGTAAAGCCGGCAATGCCCAATTCATCGGCTTTTTTGATCAGCTGTGACCCAATGCCCACGAAGTTGACCCCAGCCCCAAACCATTCGCGTAAATTGGCTTCATTGGGCTGTACTCCACCTGTAACCATCAGCTTCACCTGCGGCATTGGGCCACGTAAGGCTTTAATGTACCCAGGACCCACAGCATCGCCAGGAAATATTTTCACTACGGTGGCACCCAGGCTTTGCGCCAGGTATACTTCATTGGGGGTAAGGGCTCCGGGCATCCAGGCTACATTGTGTTCCTGACACACTTCACCTACTTCTCGAGTGATGATGGGTTGAATGATAAAATCGGCACCCAGGTCCAAAAACTGTTCGGCTTCCTCCGGGCGGTAAATGGTGCCTATTCCCAGGGCCAGATCGGGCAAATTAGCCTCTACATGTTTGCTCAATTGGGCAAAGGTAGCGGGTGCACTGGCTCCCCGATTGGTAAACTCAAAAGCGCGCAAACCACCTGCGTAGCAGGCATCCAGCAGCTTTTGGGCATGACTGGCATCGGCATGGAAAAAGAGGGGCACCACGGGGGAGTCCTCTAGCTTGGACAATATTTGTTGAGGTGTAAATCTTGGCATTTTATTTTGTTGAAAGGTTGAGGGAGGTTTAGGGAGGTTGAGAAGGTTTAGGCTGCCGCAGCGATTTTGACATTGCCCTTGTCCAAGTCGCTTGCGGAGCCTCAACCTCCCTCAACCTCCTCAACCATTATCTTAACAGTCTTCCCGAAACATCACCCGCCAGAATCTGCTCCACCTCCGCCACCGAATGTTGGGCAAAATCGCCTTCCACCAGGTGTTTCAGTGCAGATGCTGCAGTGCCAAAGCTTAGGGCATCGAGTTCGTTGGAAAAATTCAAACGTCCATAAATGTAACCGGCCAGGAAGGAATCACCTCCACCAATGCGGTCTACAATGGGGTTGATATCGTAAGTATCAGTTTCCTGATAACCCGCTTTGTGGGAAAAACCAATACCCGTTAGGCGGTTATGACTGGCACTCAGGGTATCGCGGCGAGTGGCAATGATGCTTTGAGCATTTGGAAAACGCGCCAGCATTTGTTCGGCCATGTCTTGAAACCCATTGGTCTCCATTCCGAAAATGTCCTTGGCATCTCCCTCCGTACACACCATCACGTCGCAATGCTCGACCAGGGCGGGCATCACTTCCTGCACGGTTTTGCCGTATTGCCAGAGGTTGCGGCGATAGTTCACATCGGCACTGACCGGGATGCCCAAGCGGCTTGCAGTTTCGAGGGCTTGCAGGCAAGCTTTGGCTGCATTGTCCGATATGGCAGGTGTAATGCCCGTCCAGTGGAACCAACAGGCGTCGGCCAACAATTCGTCCCAATCAAAAGCTGCGGGATCCATATTGGCAAAAGCGCTGTCGTACCGGTCGTAAATGATGCGCGAAGGGCGCATTCCTGCGCCCACCTCCAAAAAGTACAAGCCCAAACGTTGATCTTTTTGGTACACCGTACGGTCAAAATCAACGCCGTGCTGGCGAAAAAAAGCACTGGCAGCCCGCCCTAAATCATTGTCAGGAAAACAGGTGACGTGGCGACTAGGTACCCCCAATTGGGCCAGGGCTACCGCTACGTTGGCTTCTCCACCACCATAAGTGACTTCCAGGCTACGGGCCTGTAAAAAACGCTGATGGCCTGGCGTGTGCAGGCGCATCATGATCTCTCCAAAGGTGACGACTCGTTTCATAAAAAAGGTTCCAGGGTTCCAGGGTTCCAAAGTTCCAAGGTTCCGGCTTTACCCTGGAACTCTGGAACTTTGGAACCCTGGAACCTTTCTTGTTAGAATCCGAAGTAGTTTTTTGCGTTGTTGTAGCTGATGTCCTGAATCACTTTGCCAATCCACTCGTAATCGCGGGGCAATTCACCATTTTCGATGTCCTGGCCAAAAAGATTACAGAGGATGCGGCGGAAATATTCGTGACGAGGGTAAGAGAGGAAGCTGCGTGAATCGGTCAACATCCCTACGAATTTACTGACCAAGCCCATGTTGGAAAGGGCATTCAGCTGTCGCTCCATCCCGTCTTTTTGATCCAAAAACCACCAACCTGATCCAAACTGTACCTTGCCCGCTATGGAACCATCGTTGAAGTTGCCAGTCATGGTGGCAATCAGTTCATTGTCGTTGGGATTGAGGTTGTACAAAATGGTTTTGGCCAATTGATTGTTGCTGTCCAGGCGATCCAAAAACTTGGACAAGGCCCGTGCCTGCGGGAAATCCCCGATAGAATCCCAACCAGTATCTGGCCCCAATTGGCGCAGCATTCGTGAGTTGTTGTTGCGCAGGGCACCCAGGTGGTATTGTTGGGTCCAGTTTTTCTCCCAGTCCCAAATGCCAAAATACACCAGCATCGCCGATTTGAACTTCAGTATTTCAGTTTGTTCCAAAGAATGGCCATCGCGAATTTTGGTGAAAATGGTTTTGATCTCTGCTTCGCTGTAGTCTTCAGCATAAATCTGTTCCAAGCCATGATCGGATACCTGCGCACCCATGCTGGCAAAAAAGTCGTGCCGCTTTTTCAGGGCATCCAGGAAATGGTTAAAATTATCGATGGAGGTATCAGCTGATTTTTCCAGACGTGCTACGTATTGATTGAAGGTCTCGGGGTTTTCTACCGCCATCGCCTTATCGGGGCGGAAGGCGGGCAGCACCCGCACGTTGAAGCCACTTTGGGCAATCTGGCCATGGAATTCCAGACTGTCGACCGGATCATCGGTGGTACAAAGCACCTTGACGTTCATTTTGCTCAATAAGCTTCGCACGGAGTACTCCGGCGTGCGCAACTTGGCGCTGCATTCCTCATAAATGGCTCGCGCAGTGCTGGGTGAAAGCAACTCGTCTACGTCAAAATATCGCTTGAGTTCGAGATGCGTCCAGTGATACAATGGATTGCGTAAAGTATAGGGAACCGTAGCAGACCATTGCTCAAATTTTTCGTAATCGGCTTTGTCGCCAGTGCAGTACCCTTCGGCCACTCCGTTGGTGCGCATGGCCCGCCACTTGTAATGGTCACCGTACAACCAGGCTTGACTTAGGTTGTCAAAAATTTTGTCTTCGGCTATTTCCTGCGGCGGCAAATGGTTGTGGTAATCAATAATGGGCATGTCT
>JAIXOO010000218.1 GCA_027486765.1 Saprospiraceae bacterium | reverse complement strand
GGCCTGCCCTACTCAAGCAAAATCTGGCAAGAAAAATGGCCAATTTTGATGCGCAATGTCATTGATGCCTGCAAAGCCAATGATACCAAACTTGTCTTTTTTAGCAATGTGTACGCACTGGGCAAAGTAGAAGGTTGGATGTCGGAAGAAAGCCCGATGAATCCATGCAGCAAAAAAGGCGAAGTACGGGCTAAAATCGAACAAATGCTGCTTGACGAGGTCCAACATGGCAATATTCAGGGCATCATTGCCCGAGCCGCCGATTTTTATGGCCCCGGAGCTAACCTTGGTTTCGTAGACTTTATGGTTTTCCAAAACCTTGCAAAAGGTAAAACCCCACAAATTTTGGTCAACGCAAACACCAAACATTCCTATACCTTTACACCAGATGCAGCACGAGCCACTGCTGCCCTAGGCAACACCATGGATGCCTACAATCAGATCTGGAATTTGCCGACAGATCCTGACGCCTTGAGCGGAAAGGATTTTGCCGAACTCGTTGCCCAAGCCTTTGGCACCAAATTCAAATACACCATTGTGCCCAAATGGATGACCCGCATTCTGGGTTTATTCATTCCCGAAATGGGCGAAGCCGTAGAAATGCTCTACCAAAACCAATATGACTACCTGTTTGACAGCAGTAAGTATGTCCGACACTTTAAACATCCTGCGACTACCTACCGCGAAGGCATCCAAGAAACTGTAGCACATTTGCAACAGCAAAAGACTTGATACTACTTTACTTTGAATCAATACCCAAACAATGAACGCCTTAGAGCACCAGATTTCCCAACTATTCCCGGAAGAAAATGGCATTCCGGAGGAACACCGGCTGAATACGCCGATTCACCAGCGCGAAATGCTGATCGATGGACAAATGATTCCATGGTCGGGCACAGTACAGGACGTGTATTCACCCGTACACGTACATACTCCTGATGGGTTGAAACGACTCCTAATCGGTAGCTATCCGTTAGCAGGCCAAGCCGAAGCCGATGCCGCACTGGAAGCTGCAGTACATGCCTTCGACAATGGTCGGGGCGAGTGGCCCACCATGCCAATTGGTGAGCGAATCGAGTGTATGGAAAAATTCATCGGTCGGATGATCGAGCAAAAAGATTTGATCGTCAATTTGTTGATGTATGAAATCGGCAAATCCATCGCCGACTCTACCAAGGAGTTTGACCGTACCGTGGAATACATCTACGATACCATCGACATGCTCAAAGAGCTCGACCGCAATTCTTCGCGCTTTCGCATTGAACAAGGGATCATTGGTCAAATTCGGCGCTCTCCGCTAGGAGTGGTCCTCTGTATGGGCCCCTTCAACTACCCCTTGAACGAGACGTATACGATGTTGATTCCTGCCCTGCTGATGGGGAATACCATTCTGTTCAAACCGCCAAAACACGGTACGCTCTTGCATTACCCCATGCTGGAAGCCTTCCGCGACTGCTTCCCCAAAGGAGTGATGAATACCTTGTATGGCCGTGGAGGAACGGTGGTACCCGCTTTGATGCAATCGGGAAAAATCAATGTGCTGACCCTGATTGGCTCAAGCCGGGTAGCCAATGACTTGAAAAAAATGCACCCAAAAGTCAACCGTCTACGGGCGGTACTGGGGTTAGATGCCAAAAACGCGGCCATCATTCTGGAAGATGCCGACATTGATTTGGCAGTGCGGGAATGTGTCCTTGGCTCCTTGTCTTTCAATGGCCAGCGTTGTACGGCCATTAAAATTATCCTGGTACACCGCAACATTGCCGACAAGTTCCTGGCGCGTTTTTCGGAAGCAGTAAATCAATTGCCCTTTGGAATGCCCTGGCAAAAAGGGGTAGCGATCACGCCACTACCCGAGCCCAACAAACCTGCCTATCTGCTTGACTTGGTTGAAGATGCAAAGGCCTACGGTGCTCAGGTAATGAATGAAGGTGGTGCGACCATTCTCGAATCCTTTTTCTACCCAGCGGTGGTTTATCCCGTCACTGACAAAATGAAGATTTACCGCGAGGAACAGTTTGGTCCGGTGGTGCCCGTATCTTCTTTTGCCAGCATGGAAGAACCGATCCAATACCTGATCGACTCCCCACACGGTCAACAAGTCAGCATCTTTGGCAATGATCCCGATGAGATTGCCCACCTGGTGGATCAACTGGTGAACCTCGTAAGCCGAGTCAACATCAATGCGCAATGCCAGCGTGGACCGGATACGTTCCCCTTCACCGGGCGCAAGGACTCCGCCGAGGGTACACTTTCGGTGGAGGATGCCATTCGGGCTTTTTCCATCCGTACCATTGTTGCGACCAAGGATACGGAGAAGAATAAGGAGATTTTGAACGAAATTGTGGAGGGGCATAAGTCGCAGTTTTTGTCGACGAAGTTTATTTTTTAGGAGGTAAAGCACAAAGGCGTCACAAAGCAAAGCGTCGTCAACGCCTAACTTTGTGCCCTTTGTGCTGCCTTTGTGTTCTTTGTGCTAAAAAAAGTCGCTTTAGCCTTTACTCACGACTTACCTCTTGTGGTTTCACAAGTGATCCTCACTTCAAAATCGCCGCCCCCACCGCACAATGCAAACACTGCCGCTGATCACAATACATGCGTTTCAAGTGGATCAAAGCCTGGCTTTGTCCGGCATCTTCGGCTTCGAAGCCCAGTTTTTTCCAACCATCAATGATGTGATTAGCCTCCGGTGGGAGTTCTTGTAAAAAGCGCAAAGCCTTATCGCAATACTTGGTATCCTGGGTGTACATTCCATAAAAAAAGATCAGCGGGATACAGGCATTCAGGATGAGCAACTCAATAAAACTGCTTCCTAGGTGCTTCAATTTGCGGGTCGAAGGCTTGTCGAAGGTGTAGTGTTCAGACCAATAACCATGGAGCGTGACGCTGAACAAATGCGCCAGTTCTTCAACATCCTGTGCCGCTAAAATTTTGCTGAAGAGGTTGTTGCCTTGGTACAAGAGTACCGCAAATTGAGCCAGGCGCATGGTAGGAAAATTGGCCGGCCGCATGCGCAAAAACTTCCAGTTGCTGGCTGCCATTGGCTCCAGGCCATACTTCTGGCGCAAAAAACGGTATTCTGTTTGCAATTGCTGTGGGTATTTTTCTTCAAAATCCGGCTCCAATAAACCCGCTTGGCCGAAAAGCAGGGCTTCAATTTGCAACAAATTATCCCGATGGCGGCCAATGAGTTTGAGCGGTAAACTGCGGGCCACCTGCTCGCAGGGGTCCAGGTTGACGCTGAGGCCAAAATTGCGCAGCAACAACTGGTAACAAACCTCTTCCCAATCCCCCTGATTGAAGTCCAAAAATCGTTTGACCAGCTCAGTTTTGGCCTCCAGACGCTCCACCATTACCCGCTCCAGCCACAACTTGACACTCAGCGTTTTTACCTCCTGCCAATGGTTTTGACAAGGAATCCACAAGTGATTGTTGAGCATGCGGTAATAAGCGCTACAAAGGTTGGGATCGAGCAAGCGGCGCAACTCCAGGCAAGGAATGCGCTCCCCATTGGGGTCATAAATGGCCTGGTCTTCGTCCAATACCACATGCAGGATGACATTGGCGTAAGCGGCGTCTTTTCCGTGCTGATGCAACAACCAATCCGAGGCTTTGAGGTGTACCTCTACATTGCCCGCCCAATAGGTATCCTCAATCCGCAAGCGTGCATTGAGAAAATCGGGGCCAGCGTGGCGGTTGTGCTCACCAATGGACAGGATGGTCAGGTTTTGACCTTGGGTCGTTTGTAAATGATTGGAATTAAAATGCTGGTAACGCCAGGCGTAATGGAGAAAATCTTCAGTCATGTTCTCGTGGTTAAAAGATGAATAACCCGAGAATCATTGTTGTTAAGGGTGGATCAAATGCACAAAAGTGCCGTATGGTTTACAAATTTAAAACTTATTTTTTAAAAAGCAAATCCTCACTCTTCTGCTTTTGTCTCGATCCGGTTGTAGATTTTAAAAATGTAGTCCATTTCGTTTTTATCGTCGGCTTTATGGGCTTCTTTAAATGTCAAGCGCCATTCCTTGGGCTCAATTTTTGGAAAAAAAACTTCTCCTTCTGGTTCCAGATCAACTTCGGTGAGGTAAATTCTATCCCAATAATCCTGGCTTTGTTCATAAATCTGTCCGCCGCCAATGATAAACGCCTCGGTTTCGCCATTGTCGTGAGCCAATTCCAGCGCCTCGTCTACGGAGTGTACTACCATACAATCGGTAGCCACAAAAAAGATATCGCGGGTCACGACGATGTTGGTCCGTTGTGGTAGCGGACGCCCAATCGAATTAAAAGTATTGCGCCCCATGATCACGTGGTGATTCAGCGTAGTCCTTTTGAAGTATTTCAAATCGGCAGGCAAATACCAGGGAATTTGGTTGTGCATCCCGATGACGCGGTTTTTAGCGGCGGCGACGATGGTGGATACGATCACAGACGTTTATTTTTCGGTAGTAACAGTAATCTCTTTGGCACTCACTTTGCGTTCTATGGCGCCGTGTTGCGTCAAGTTTTTGCGAATCACATCCGCACTTTGTTTCATCGCAGCACGGGTAGCTTCAGGCATGGGTTGCTGGGCTTGCATTTCCCCATTTTCAAAAGCGGCCACAGGCACGGTCATGTAAACAGGTTTGCCAGCAGCAGGGCGATAGATGTAGCGATATACCGGAATGTACTCCACTTTGCTGATTACAGTTTGCTGGCTACTTATGGCTGTCTCCTGACTGCCGTTCTTTTTTTCCAATTCAATTTCCACCATCAAACCAATATCGGTGTAAGTTTTGGTCTGAGCAGAAATGAAGTTGCCCATTGAATACACCACCAATCCGTTGCGCGTGGCTCCATTGGCTTCCTGTAAAGGATAATTTTTGATGGGTTGCACCACGTGTGGGTGAGCACCGATGACCATGGTAGAGCCCCAGGTCAGCATTTTTTGGGCGAGGGCGCGTTGGCGTTCGTTTTCAGCCAGTTGGTATTCATCACCCCAGTGTACTACGGTGATGATGGCATCGGGTTTGTGGGCTTTGGCCGCATCGATGTCCGCTTTGATGGCTTTTTCGTCGATGAGGTTCACTACACTGGGTTTGTGGTTGGGAATCCCGTTGGTGCCGTAAGTATAGTTGAGGAAAGCCAGTTTAAAATTGCCTTTGTACACAATCAAGGGGTATAAGGCCGCCCGATGGGAGGAGTCAATGAAGGTCCCCGTTTGGTAAAATCCATTTTTTTCGAGGGTCTTGATGGTATTTTGCACCCCGATCAGCCCGCCATCATTAGAGTGGTTGTTGGCAGTAACCAACAAATCGAAACCCGCAGCGCGCAAGGCCAAAGGCAATTCATCTGGGCTTTTGAAGGTCGGGTAACCCGTATATGGTGGCTTACCCGGCAAGGTCAACTCCAGGTTACCAATGGCCAGGTCGGATTGCTCCAACAAGGGTTTAAGAAAGCGAAAACAAGGAGAGTAATCGTAGAGTTTATTCGGCTCGATGGCCGCAGACTCAATCTGGGGCCCATGCCCCATGATGTCGCCCACAAAAATCATTTTGAGCTTGTCTTGAGCAGAAAGCGTAAAGCCTAAAACAAACAGGGTAAAAACCAGCAAAAAATTCCTCATAAACACTTAAAATTAAACCAATTAACTCAAATCAAGTGGCAATCCAGAATGGACTGTATGTTTATAGCACTACTAAGGTTGGCTTGATTTGCCTTTTTTCCCAGGAACTTCCCGAATGATGTAGTCCTTTTTCAAGACTTGCTGTTCCATTTCCCGGCGTGCTGGGGTCCGAATTTCCCCTTTGAGGTATTTTTCAATCATCAAACTGGCCACAGGTGCCGCTACAGAGCCCCCAAAACCAGCGTTTTCAGCATATACCGCAATGGCAATGCGCGGATTGTCTTTGGGAGCAAAACAGAAAAAGATCGAGTGGTCTTCTCCTGAACTGTTTTCAGCCGTACCCGTTTTGCCACAGATGGCAATATCGGGGATGAAGGCCCGACGTGCGGTACCGGCAATGGTAACCCGTTCCATACCGTCTACTACAGGCTCAAAGTGCCTGCGCTCAATTCCCACTTCGTGTTTCGTGCGGAAAGTACTCCGGGTCGTTAAGGTGGAATCGCCAAAAGCCTTAAGAAAATGGGGGGTGTAAAAATAGCCCCGGTTGGCGATAGTAGCAGCGAGGTTAGCCAACTGGATATTGGTACACAACAATTCCCCTTGCCCAATGCCCAGGGAACGAATCCAAATGGATTTCCACTGGCCGTCGCGAGCATACCAACGGTCAAAAAAAGCGGAAGTAGGGAAACGACCGGCTTGTTCACCGGGGTAGTCAACCCCCAACTTACGGCCATAACCAAATTTATCCAGGTAATGGTTGATGGTATCGAGGCCCTTTTTGGGATGGCGATACCCGTTCATGTCGACAATGGTACGGAACAGCGTTACAAAATAGGCATTACAGGAGTGTTGAATGCCTGAGCGCACATCACTACAATAGGCATGGCGGTGACAGCCCAAACGCACACCAGGAGCAAAGAAGCCCCCAGCACAACTCACGCCCCGATCTACGTTCCAAACCCCAATTTGCTGACCAATGAGGGCTAAAATCGTTTTGTGGATAGAACCCGGAGGATACTGGGCCATTACTGCCCGGTTAAACAGGGGAATATTCGGGTCATTCGCTAATTTTTTATACACATCACCGCGGGCGTTGTTGGTAATGGTGAGTTCGTTCGGGTCGTAGTTGGGGGTGGTCACCATGGCCAAAATCTCTCCGGTTGCAGGCTCAATAGCGACCAGACCTGCACGTTTGTTGCTCAGCAAGTGCTCTGCGTATTGCTGAAGGTCCAAATCCACGGTGGTTCTGAGGTCTTGCCCAGGGGTTACAGGAATATCGTCTTTGCCATTCCGGTAAGAACCAGCGAAACGCCCCAATTTATCGCGCAGCACAAAAGCAACTCCTTTTTTACCCCTCAGCTCATTCTCGTAAGTTTTTTCCAGACCACTTGCTCCGATGTAATCACCAGGGGCATAGGTGTCGGACTTGGTTTCCACCTCGGTTCTGTCCACTTCGCGAATGTAGCCCAACAAGTGTGCAGCCACTGGTGCCGGGTATTGGCGGGCGTTGCGCAGCACAATTTCGAAGCCGGGAAATTCGGGTAATGCTTCCTGGAAACGTGCGAAAGACTCAGCAGAAATTTTACTTTTAAACACAAAGGGAACGGATCGGGAAAAACGACCACTTTTGAAGTCTTTATCCAGCGCTTTGTTGTACTCTTCGCGGGTCATGCCCACCAATTTACAAAAACGCGCGACATTGATGTTTTTATCCATTGCATCCACAGTGACCATTAGGTCGTACATGGGATTATTGACTACCAGTAATTTTCCGGTGCGGTCGTAAATCAAACCCCGTGCCGGATAAATAGGAAAACGGGCTACAGCACCAGTGATTTTATCACCTGATTTAAATTCACCATTGATGATCTGCAAGTAAAAAGCCCTGGCCAGAAGCAAAGTTGCTGCAACGATGAATACTACCTGTATAACCTGCTGACGATTGCTGCCGATATCCATAAGGCTATCTTGTGAAAAAAATGAGTTAATCTAAACCGTTTAATATACCTGCTAAAATTAGCGTAAAAAAAACGGAAACTATAAAACTGAGTAGACTTTTAACGATGATTTCCACGATAAATACATGTGAAAAGAACACCATTGTATAGTAAAAAGGCAAATACACCAAAAAGGCATAGATCACGTAGCGCAAAAATGGAAGGAATTTTAGCCTTCCTAATGAGGGGGTAAATGCCTCATCGATTCCACGGGGTAAAACCAGCGCTAAGATATAGGGCCGGGCAAAAGCCAACACAACTGCACTCGCCGTGTGCACACCCAAGGTATTGTAGGATGCATCGATCAAGAGCCCCGAAAAGAATGCAATGAGCATCAATCTGTTGACATGCATGCCAAAAGGAAGCAATAAAATGAACAAGGGATATACAAAGGCTTCATAATAATAAGGCCCCAGCGGCAAAAACTGTACCTGCTTAAGCACAATGATTTGGAGGATCCAAATGATGATGAATTTCAGCGAAATGCGCAATGTCGAGCTACTGTTCATCTTTGGCGCGTGCTTCTAGTTGATTGATTTCATCGGCATGTACGTTCACTACGATTTGTGCGTAGCGTACGTTAGCCATGTTGGTATTCAGTTTAACCTGAATCAAATGGTTGCTGGATCCGGGTGGGATGCTGTGGTAAAACACTTTGCCGATCGTCACCCCGGGTGGATAATAGGTGGAAAAGCCAGTGGTTTCTACAACGTCTTCCTTAGAGCTAATTTTATTGTGTTTAGGAATATCGATCAATTGCATGAAGCGAGGGTCTTTACCTCGCCAAACCAGAGAGCCATAAAAACCTTTGTCAACGCCGCGAATTTGGGCACTTACCCGGGAATCGGTATGCAAAACGGACATAACAATACAATAATACTTCGATACATACCTGACCACTCCCAATACTCCGTCGGCGGTGATCACCCCCATGTTTTCCTTTACCCCATGGTGACGGCCCCGGTTCAAGGTGAGGTAATTTTTGGGTTTATCCACGGAATTATTGACCACAGTAGCTTCGATGTACTTGTAAATTTGGATGCGGGTACTGTCGAGTACTCGCTGCAAAGTATCGATATTGACTTGGGTATTGTACTGATCCTTGGCCAATTGCCCGCGCAATACACTGATCTCGTGTTGCAATTTTTCGTTTTCCCTGCGGAGGTTGAAGTAACTCCCAATGGCGGTAGCGCCACTGCCAAAAAAGCCAGTCACCCTTCCTGCCGAATTCAAAAAAATCTTACCCTGCGCTTCGTTGTTCCGAACAATCAGAAAAAGCGAAACGAAAAGCAGCCCAAAAAACAAAACCCGGGAATTGACCCGATTGAGTAATTGCAGGAAAGTATTCATGTGGTGATTGAAACTCGCGGGTGAGGAATAAGGTCGTTTTGATGCTGCGTTTTATGTATGGCATCAAAACGACCTTATATACTGTAAATCACACACTTTTGCGATCGATCAAAAAGGAAAAACGATCGGTATTTTTGAGCGCAATGCCCGTTCCCCGAACAACAGCGCGCAATGGATCATCGGCAACCTGAACGGGAAGTTTGGTTTTTAATGAAATACGTTTGTCCAAACCACGCAGCAGTGCACCGCCACCAGTCAGGTACAAACCTCTTCTGAATATATCGGCAGCCAACTCCGGTGGAGTAGATTCCAGGGCTTTGAGTACCGCATCTTCAATTTTGGAGATGGATTTGTCCAGCGAATGAGCGATTTCGCGGTAACCTACCTTGATTTGTTTGGGGATACCCGTCATCAAGTCGCGGCCATTTACAGCAAAATCTTCAGGTGCTTGATCTTCTTCCAATTCATGCAAGGCGGAGCCTACGTGAATTTTGATTTGTTCAGCCGTCCTTTCCCCAATCAAGATATTGTGTTGGCGCTTCATGTAGCTCACGATATCGTTGGTGAATTCATCACCAGCAATCCGAATGGATTGATCGCAGACGATCCCGGAAAGGGCAATCACCGCAATTTCGGTAGTACCTCCACCAATGTCGATGATCATGTTGCCTTCGGGCTCTTCCACATCCAGACCGATCCCGAGCGCAGCTGCCATTGGCTCATGAATCAGATAGGTTTCTTTGGAGTCTACGTGATCGGCGGAGTCGAATACCGCCCGTTTTTCCACTTCTGTAATCCCTGAAGGAATACAAATGACCATTTTCATGTGGGAAAAAAAGCGACGACGGCCATCGATCATATTGATGAACCCTTCGATCATATTTTCAGCCGCCTGAAAGTCGGCAATTACTCCATCTTTCAGTGGGCGAACGGTTTTTATGTTCTCGTGGGTCTTTTCGTGCATCTGCATCGCACGACGACCAACCGCAATGGTTTCGTTCGTTTTGCGATTGATGGCCACGATTGAAGGTTCGTCCACAACAATCTGATCATCTTGCATGATCAGGGTATTGGCAGTGCCAAGGTCAATGGCGAGTTCTTGTCTAAAAAAACTGAACAGCTTCATTAATTTTCCTTACCTAAGAGTTTTTGTAAATTATGTCGAACGCGCTCCTTAGTAACAGAGCTTCATTGTGATCAAACAGCTGGTGTACCGCTGGCGTTTCTTGCTCGCAAAAGAAAGAAAATTTAGCGACATTAATGCATGTTCGGCGCTGCTTAACCAAATTTTTTTGATCAAAGCCTAAAAAAATGGTTCGAATTGCTTATTTAGGCTTTGCCCACGATTACTTCGCTCATTTTCTCGGGGATCAGATACTTTTGCGCCATGGCTTGGATGGATTCAGGCGTAACGGCCAAAGTAAGATCTACCGAGTCTTGTAGCTCCGTAAATGGCAAGTTTTCGGTCACCAATAAGCGCACCAACTCTGCCACATTGAACGGCCCATCGATCATGGTCAGGTAATTGCCCAGGATATAGTTGCGCATCATTTCCAGTTCGTCTTCGTCCACGAGTTCCTCCCGCAAGCGATCCATTTCCAGGTAAATCTGGGTGCGGGTATCGGCGACAAACTCATTGCCCACCTCGGTTCCAATGTAAAAGCAACCATCAAATTGCATGGCGTCGAGGGTGGAATAAATGTTGTAGGTATAACCCTTTTCTTCCCGGATATTGGTCATCAGGCGAGAGCCAAAGTAGCCCCCCAGAATCACATTGAGGATGGAAAGGTCAAAAAAGTCAGGATGATGCCGATTGAAAGTCCGGAAGCCAATCCGAATGGCGGACTGCAAGCTGTCGGGCTTGGAAATCAACAAGTGTTGTGGTAGCGCTTCCTGAAGGATCAAGCTGGGTTCGGGGATAATGCCACCAGGAATCCCATGCCCCAATTGTTCATTCAGTTGTTCGAGCACCTCTGGCGTCACCTTCCCACTGATGATGATGACGCAATTGTCTTTGGTAAACAAGCTGCGGTGGTGCTGCAACAAATCATCCCGGGTGATTTGGTTGTACGTTTCCGCAGTGCTGTTGTAGCCGTAAGGATGTTCGGGGCCAAAAAACTGCTCGGTAATTTGGCGGTAGGCGACTACGTCACTTTTGCTCAGGTCTACTTGCAAATGTTGCACACTGCGCTGTATGAAAGCCTGTAATTCGTGTTCCGGGAAATTGGGCGTTTTGATCACTTCCCCCAACAAGGGCAATACCTGATTGAAGTGTTTGTTCAAGGACAACAACGTCAGGCTAGCGGTATCGGTATGGTAAGGAATAGCCAGGCTACTCCCATAATAATCCAGTTTTTCGGCCAACTCGGCAGAATTGTAGTTTTGAGTGCCTTCGCGCAGGAGCGCACTCGTTGCGCGTGAGGCCAGTTTTTTGTGCTCATAGGGTCGGCCACCCTTAAAGATGACTTCCACCTTAAGCACCTCCTGGGTACCCATTGCGACGACATAAACAGGGATTCCGTTGTCCAAGCGCAACTCCTGAATTTCCGGCATTTTAATGTCGGTGATGGTTTTGATTTTGGGCGCTCTCGAACGGTTTGGCATAGCTTGCAGTAGGATGATTTTTGAAACAAGGGGCAAATATAAGTGAAAATATGAAAAGCATGCATTATGGGCATCCAGAACCATCTACATCGCCTTTAATGATGTAAATCAGGCTAATTGCATACAGGTCTTCCGTCATGGAAACAAGATTGTTGGGAAAGGGCTTTTCACCTCTAAAAGCCTGAAAATTGGCATAAACCCGCTGCTTGGCCCCTTCCTTTCCTTGGAGGTATTGTGCCAAAACAATGAAATCAGCGGTAGTAAGCGTACCAGAGTCATTTAAATCCGCTGCAAAAAGCGCTTTATCTCCGATTTGGTATTCGCCTAAAAGATGTTGACGAATTTTAGCGAGGTCAGTTATAGAGACACTACGGGGATTCACTGCCGGAATATCTTTTACACTAACGCGATATACTCTTGGAATTGGGACAAAAAATGAAGCGGCACCATAAATGTCCGACTTTTTCTCATACTGCGTTCCATCTAATGTATCGGTTAGCACGATTGTAAATCCTGTACCTTTGATCAATTGAAAAATGAAATCATTTCGTGCGCATTCATTGATTGCAACGTTAAACTCCCCCATACGCTGTGTTTGTGCACCAGCACTAATTGTAAAAAAAATAAATATCAAAAAGCTGAAAATTTTCTTCATCTCGTTCGTTTTTCATTTTTGAATGATCCAACCTATGTTGTGGGGCAAAAATAAATGTTCATTTTTTTTATCGCCCCTATGGAATAATCACAATTTTTTTTGTTGCAGTATCTCCACCGCTGTAGATGCGAAGAAAATACACTCCTGGGGACAGTGAATCCCAACTTAATTCTTGTTTAGGCTGTTGGACGACGGAAATGACCTGACCTCTCTGATCAATCAATTCGGCCAATTGCACTGCAAACTGATCGGTCTGAACTGTAATTTTACCCTTTGATGGCTGTGGGAAAATTTTGATTTTTGACTCAAGGCTTGGATTATAGATACCGGTCACAACAGGTTTTATGGCTACCTGCTCATTGGGTTTAACAGCTATTGGAATAGGCTGATTGTCTTTATTGATTAACTTGACATTCGAAAATCGCAGTGCCAGATTTGTATTTTCGGTTAAATTCGCCTTAGCAAGGTTTAGTTTTAAAGCCAGAACCTTCCCAAAGCCTGCAATATTTTTTCCATCGATTCTGGTCATAGCCACATCAATCCGGCTAGCTTTGGGATAATTGCGCCACAACACCAACAAATCTTGGTTGATTTTGCCAAGCCACGACTCCTGAAACGCCGGGTACACTCGTGATGCATCTAGCTTAGTAGGGTCGTACGTCATGGAAAAAACCAGGCCATAAGCCCCTTCCACTTTATTAGAGGCATCACCTAAATGAATCGGAAGCATTTGTTCACTGTTAGCGGTAAGGGTATCCGCTGCTACAAAAAGAGTAGGTCGATCTGCACTTCTAAGCTCTCCTTCGCTTGGTTGAAACAATATTTCGCTCTTTTTACGTCCCCAGTTTTGTACAATAGGAAGCGTGTCTTGGGCCTCAATTTTGCCGCTTCCGTCGGCATCAACGTGCATCAGGTCTTGATTGGTATTGGGTAGTAACATTCTCCAAGTATCCGCAACTTGGGGTTTCCAGTTGGTGGTTGGGTTATCCCTGGGAGTGCCAGTTTTGTTAAAAGCAATACCGATAGGCAATAAGTCGAAATGATCTACTATTCCATTTTGATCCGTATCTCCGGGCCAAACCGAAGGTCTGGCCTTTATTGTTTGTAGTCCATCCGAAATCTTCAGACTAATCCTCTCCTGATTCATTCCTTCAGGCGCTAAAATCACAGAATCCAAGATCAATTGAGTGGAATCAGGTAAAGATTTTACGTAAAAGCATAGTTCGAAGAGCTCTTCTTTATCAAATGTTGTAGCTCGATCATAAATTCCCAGATAACGCAATTGCCCATTTTGAGCATTGTCGTTACCGATAGTCTTGATGTTGGACTGATTCCCTGGCAATAAATTGGCATACAAATAACGTAAGGCGCTTGTATCCCAGCGCAAAGCAAACTGCATGGCCCGCAGTCGATTGACAGTCTTGGCAGCAATGACTACACATATTTCTTCACCTTCAGTGGCCGGCTCTGTTTTTGAGATAATGGTGGGATATCCCTTTGAATACAAACTCGGAAGCACGATTTGATTGGACGTAATGGTAAGCTTCTCTACAGGCTTGGGAAATTCTTTGTCAGCAGAAATATTGGGGGTAATACGAATTTCTTCATCCCCGAGCCTAAAGAACTTCAAATAAGCCAAAGGGGTACGTACATCTGGATAATGGCTGTCCCATGAGGGAAACGACCAGCCAAAACGACCAAAATAACCACCGAAAGATGGCACCACTCTGAATTTTACTTCATTACCCTGAATGGGATTGCGTTGTATATCTGCAAAAATCAATTTTTCAGGATCACAAGGAATCTCAATGGTAAAAAATCGAATATTGTCGAAACTGTTCATATACACTGGAACCAAAACAGCCTGGGCTTTTTCATCCAAAATGGCTTCTCCAAAAGTAAAATTCAGTTCATTCTTTGGGGTTAGACAACTTTTAATGGAAATGTCATTTAGTTGGCCTGTAAATCCTCTAGCATCACTCACTTTAAAGTTGTAAACAGAGTCAGTATGTGCTCTAAACGTGTACAAATAGTAGGGGTGTTCTATTTTTTGCTTATTGATTTCAAAAATATAAGGCGCTTGTCCAATGTCGGATCGAATCGTAAGGCTTCCGGTTGATGCTCCCACACTGTCACACTGTATTCCGGTGGTTACTTTAAAGCTTTTTGCTATAATTGCAGGCGGGGCAGGAATTCCAACCAGCAGGGGTACTGAGTCTTGTTTAGCATCCACCACCATCACCTGATAAATACCCGGAGTTAACCCAATTAAACTGGAACCTTCAAAAACTTGGGGCCCTTTTTTCCAGTTAATCCGAAATGGTTGCAGGCCCCCCTTAATGCTGATATTGGCACTTCCCTGAATTACTTCATCTCTGCTGCTGTTGGTACATACCTGCTCAATTTGCAAGTCTCCATCAGCACTTCCATTTTTTAGATACAACCCTACCAAAGCGGGAGGGTAAGTGCCTTCCGTATTTATGTAAGCCACCTCTGGCGGTAGTAAACCATCTTCAACAAACTTAAGTGCCAATAAATTAGCAGCTGTGTTTTTAACCAAAAACTTAAGCACATACAAACTGCTCTCATCTGGCAAAGTCAATGGAGAAGCCACATTGGCCTGCGACCACGAAAACCTAAGCAAACCTTGATCGACATTTGTATTGAAATTCTTTTTAACGTCCAAATCAGGCAAACGTTCTGGCGTGACTGCCACTAAATGCAACAAAGACGGATTCCAGCTCAAAGCATACTGTAAGGCTAGAATTTCTTGAAAAGATCGGGCTTTTACCCCAATTTTAACCGTATCCAGACTTCCGGAGGGGATATGTTGCAAATAGATGTTTAAACAATTGGGTTGTTGTGACCAAAGCGACGCACAGGTGACTAAACTCAATGCAAAAATCCAGCTTATTTTTTTCATGGCAAATAAGAGTGCTAGTGGTTTTAATCGTAAATGCTAATTAAGGGGCAGAAGCAATAAATTTATCACAAATCATTAACGTAAAAACAAAGAAAAAATGTATGATTCACTGCTTTTTTTTACCCCTTGATCCGACAGAAAAATTGGAGCTTTTGCGAATGTCCAGCAAATTTTAGAGATGTTTAGATTTGATCTAATTATCTTGTTTTCCAAACGCTTCACTTTATGTTAAACAGACGTGACATACTCAAAACATTAGGGGCAGCCGGGACGGCCGCCGTTTTGCCTGTTGACCTGGTGGCAGGTACAGCGCCTAAAAAAACCAAGTTCCGCTTTTGCCTGAACACCAGTACGATCAGTGGCCAAAAACTGGGCATTGTGAAGTACATTGAAATTGCCGCCGCCGCAGGCTACGATGCCATCGAAATTTGGCTTCCCGACCTCAATGCGTACCTCAAGGAAGGTGGCACCATGACCGCACTGGCTCAAAAGGTCAAAGATGCCGGGATTACCGTGGAGGATGCCATTGCTTTTGCGCCCTGGATGGTAGAAGACGATGCACAACGGGCAGGAGGTTTCAAACAACTGGAAGAGGAAATGAACCTCCTGGCGCAGCTTGGTTGCAAACGCATCGCTGCGCCACCCGCCGGAGTAAAAAAAGACCCACCTTTGGACTTGTTCAAAGCTGGTGAACGCTACAAACAAGCCCTGGATTTGGGTCGAAAAACCGGGGTGATGCCCCAACTGGAATTCTGGGGTGCTTCGGGTACCTTGTTTCACCTGGGTCAGGCACTCGCTGTGGCCGCTGCTGCCAACGACCCTGATGCCCGCTTGCTGCCCGATATTTACCACTTGTTCAGAGGCGGGTCTGGTTTTGAAAGCCTGAATTTGTTGAAAGGGGATACTGTGGAGATTTTCCACTTCAATGATTTTGTGAACAATAAACCTATTGCTGAACAAACCGATGCAGATCGCATCTATCCCGGCGATGGTGATGCGCCAATTGAAGGTATAGTGCAATTGCTTAAAGAAATGGGTGGAAACAAGATCATCTCGCTTGAACTGTTTAACCGGGATTATTGGAAGCAGGATCCACTATTGGTGGCTAAAACCGGGCTACAGAAAATGCGTGCTTTGGTCTAAGAGCTTGTTTACATATTTTTGTTTTAGGTGAAAATGACGTAACTATTTAGCAGCCGCCTGCGGCGGAATTTTTCACCACAAAGGCACAAAGGCACAAAGACATTAAGCTCTAAAATGTTGTGTCTTTGTGTCTTTGTGTCTTTGTGGTAAAAAAAATTGAATTTGAAATCCACCGCAGGTGGATGGGCGCTAAATAGTTACAAAATGACATTGATTTTACGGCGACATAAGGCTATAACCGAATGACTCACTTAATTTTGCAGCATGATGGAGTCATTCACATCGGTATAGAATAAAATACACGCCTTAATGCATCACCTGATCCTTACCCATTCGTTTCTGCGTTACCTCGTTTTGTTGAGCATACTCCTGGTCATTTATCTGGCCTGGGAAGCTTTAGTTTTTAAAAAACCATACACCCGCCTGCACCGCATCGCTACAGCCAGTGCTTCGGGCATCAGCCAACTACAGTTGTTGGTTGGATTTGCACTGTATTTCTTCGGCCCTACGGCTCAATCATTTTGGCAAAATAAATCGATGCGTTGGGGTGATGGCTTGTTTTTTGCCTTAGTGCATTTTGGGCTAATGAGCGCGGCGATTGCCATTATCAGCATTGGGGAGGCTTTGGCCAAACGTGAGGTTGACGAGCACCGCAAGTTTCGGATTTTATTCAATTATTTTGTCCTCGCTTTATTCATTATTTTGGTCGCAATTCCCTGGCCGTTTTCGCCTTTGGCGCAACGCCCCTGGTTTCGATCATTTTAAACAAGCTTTTAAAATCACCCACTATGTTATCATTGCTAAAAACGCCACTGGGGCGCTTGCGTGTCATTGCTTTTGCCGAAGGCATGTCGTTTTTGATTTTGTTGTTCATTGCCATGCCGCTGAAGTACATCTGGCAGTACCCACAGGCAGTTCGCAATTTTGGTTCTTTGCACGGACTGCTGTTTGTACTGTACATCCTACTTGTGATCCTGTGCAGTATTGAGTACCGCTGGAAGTTCTGGAAAATGGGAACCCTGCTGTTGATTTCGGTGATTCCGTTTGGAAACTTTTACGCGGATAAGCACTATTTGCGCGCCGATGATCCATTGAATTCGCCAAAACAGGGTTGATTAATTTTTGGTTTGGTACGTTAAGAAAGCCCTAAAAAAACGTTAAACCATTAAACCCCAGTAACATTAACCCACGGAAATCGTCTTTTTAGTGGGGCAAAAATAAGCGCTCATTTTTCTTGAGCCAAAGGATCAGATAAGACACTTGAAATGAAGCGTTTACTTATCTAATCCTTTGGCAAAATGAGCGCTTATTTTTTTATCGCCCCTGTCCTCCTATTTAAAAACCGATTTCAAATCAAATAACTTTCCAATGGTTAAGCAAACATGGTTTTCCGTTTTAGGCCTAATGGGCCTGGTCCTCCTTACTTTTAATGCTTGTACCAAAGACGAAAATGTAGACCTGAGCGAAGAAGAGAGCGTAGAAATGGCTAGCCGTGCGCTCAAAAGTCAACAATTGATCGGCACTTCATTTGGCATCGCCACCCGGGGTGCAGCAGAGGTTGATGGCCTGATCAACAACACGCCGGAAATCCGTACGGACTGTGGAACAATTACCGTTACTCCAGCCGATTTAAAAACCTTCCCCAAAACCGTGGTGGTAGACTTTGGCACGGGTTGTACCGATGTTGATGGTAAAACCAAAAGTGGCAAAGTGACCATGGTGGTCGGCAAGCTCTGGCAACCCAACTCGCTGGTAACCTTGCAGTACGAGAATTACAGCGAAGATGGGGTAAAGCTGGACGGCAAATTCAGCTTCAGCAACAGCAGTACCAATACTGCCGGCGTTTACCAGATCAAAGCCGATAAGGTCAAAATCACCGACGCCAAAAACGAGACTTGGACGTGGAGCGGCGTGCATGATTTCAAACAAACCCGTGGCCACGCAAGCTGGTGGGACTGGAGCGATGATGTTTATGACGTAACGGGTAATATTGATGTGCTTTTCCCCAACAACGAGGTGGTTACCTGGAACATCGATCAACCCCTGGTGAAGGCCAACAATTGTTACTGGGTGAGCAAAGGTCTGGGACTGTTGAAGTTGAATGGCGAAGACATTCAGGTGGATTACGGCGATGGGACTTGTGACAATGTTGCGGTGTTGACGCTGAATGGCAAGACTTTTACAATTAAGTTGTAAGTAGAGTCTCTATTTTTTCAATACTGCCATAGCGGCATGTTTTTGATGTATAATCTAAAGTGTGTCTATGGTTTCTAAAGTTTCTTAGGTGGTAAAAAGAAAAAGACCTGCGAAGCAGGATATTCTTCACCACCTAAGAAACCTAAGACACTCAAGAAATCACCTAAGCAGGGATGTACCAGAGGTGCGAAAAAAATTACCAATATTCGGGGTGGTTCATGTTTGTGCAATTTTTCCTACATTGGATGACCAAAATCAAATCGCACCACCATGACACCCAATCGCCGCCAATTCCTCAATCTGGTCGCCGGAGCTTCTGCCGCTACGGTATTGAGTTCTACCCAATCAGCCGTTTTTGCCTCCTACCCCACGCCCATTGCGGCCAATTCTTACAACTGGTTTACCTTTTATGGCCGCGACAATAAAAATTGGGGCGAGGACCTGGACGCTTGCCTGGCTGATTTTGCCAAAACGGGACTGAAGGCTTACGAACCCAGTTTCAACAGTGCGGAGGAGGTGATCAAATTGAGCCCTGTCCTCAAAAAGCACCAGATCGCTATGCCTTCCGTGTACGTCAACAGTGTTTTGCACAAGGCGGATGAAGCGGCCAAGTCCATTGCTACCGTATTGGCCATTGCCGATGAGGTCAAAAAACTGGGTACCAAAATCATGGTGACCAATCCTACGCCCATCCGTTGGGGGAGTGATGAGGTGAAATCTGACGAAGAACTAAAATTGCAAGCGGCAAGTTTGGATAAACTGGGCGCGGCCTTGCGCCAAAAGGGCATCACCCTGGCCTACCATACCCACGACGTGGAAATGAAAGCGGGTGCCCGCGAATTCCATCACATGTTGCTGAATACTTCGCCGCTGAATGTATCTTTCTGCTTTGATGTGCATTGGGTCTACCGGGGTTCACAAAACTCCCAGGTGGCCGTATTTGATGTATTAAAATTGTATGGCAAACGGGTAGTCGAGCTGCACATCCGCCAATCGGTCAATGGTGTTTGGTCGGAAACTTTTGGCGATGGGGACATCGATTATCGGCGCTTTGCTGGGGAATTGAAGAAACTGAAATTGCAGCCACATCTGGTCATTGAACAATGTGTGGAGGATAAGTCGCCGCATACCATGGATGCGGTAAAAGCGCATGTGGTGGATTTGGCGAAGGTGAAGGAGGTGTTTGGGGTGATTTTGGGGTGAGAAATCTAAAGCCATAAAACAGGGCATCTCTTTGTGATCCACTACAATTTTGAAATGATAATGGTATGATCTAATGCTAGAGTAGCAACATATTTACCATCTGTTGAAAAAGCTACGCCGCTGACAGACCATTGATGTTTGGGAAGCTTT
Organism: Saprospiraceae bacterium; assembly: GCA_027486765.1. Classification (GTDB taxonomy): domain Bacteria; phylum Bacteroidota; class Bacteroidia; order Chitinophagales; family Saprospiraceae; genus Haliscomenobacter. The sequence continues at coordinate 21,256 of JAIXOO010000218.1, read as the reverse complement.
TTTATTTTTTCGCCTTTAAACGAATATTGGAATATAGCATCAGTATCACTATGGTTTTCAGCAAAAATAGTTTTGCTGTCCAATGAGAAGGCTAAAGTAAAACCATATTCTTCGCCTGTGAAAATTTCACCTACTCGATTACCTGCTTTGTCCCAAACAAAAATCCAGTTGTCCTTAGAGATGGTGGCCAACAACTCCCCGTTCGGAGAAAAAACAACCTGAATAATTTCATGTTTATGGCCAATCAATTTTTGAAGCAATTGGCCTTCCTTATTCCAAAGTATCGCAGTAGTATCTTTACTTCCTGTAAAAACATAATTTCCATCAGGAGAAAAAGCTACCGAGCTAATCTGTGATTTATGTCCATTCAATAAGACAGTTTTTTCCTTACCAGGTTCTATATTTTGTATGATTGCAGAGTTGGTTGTATCCGTACTTATTACAAATTTTTCATCAGGAGATACAAGTATACTTAAATAATTACTTGGCGTTCTTGTCAACGACAACTGGCGTTTCAAATGACCATTGATGTCAAATACACGAAGATTCCCATCCATAGTGCAGACATAAATAACATCCTTTGGGGAAATAAAGCAGGAGGTCACCCGACTAGTTGCTTTTAAACTGAACTTATTTAGCAGCGTGCCCTTAAGGTTCCAAATAATTATTGCATTATCCTCGGAGCCGTATGTTATGATTTTTTGGTTATCCGATGAAAATTTCATCCAGTCAAGGAATCCACGGTGGGGTCTGAAACTCTTTATTGCTTTACCTTCTCTGGACCAGGATTCAAAATTTGAATCTTCACCTCCACCCAATAAGAACGTATTTCCATCAGGTGAAAAACCAACTGCTGAAAAGCCTTGAGTAGAATCAATTTTGATCGTTTTGAGAACATTCCCTTGTATACCCCATAAGGTCATTTGATGCTTGCCAACCAGCAGCGTCAAGCCTTCCTTTGAAATAGACGCTAGTTTATATTTTATTTTGGAGTCGCTTACATTCTGAACTATACTTCCTTTTTGATCCATGATAATTAGGCCTCTATCCGTACCTATTATAATTTTTTTTCCATCGGGACTAAACCTAGCTACTTTAAGGCTGAGATAAGGGTTTGTGGGGTTCTGGAAAAGTTTTTCACCATCCAAACTGAACAAACTTACATAACCTGGAGAATCAACGATCAGAATCTGTTTTCCATCCAAAGAAAATGTAAGGCTTGTAATTGATCCTTTCGCACTAATTTTTCGAATCACGTTTCCATCGCGATCCCATAATATTACGGTGCCATTCCTACTACCCGATAAAATAAATTTGCCATCAGGGGAAAAAGTAAGGGCTTGAATACTACCTTCTTGGCCATTGAACTCGTGGATTAAATTTCCGTTAAGGCTCCATTGAGAAAAAGCTGTGTTTTCTCCGCCAATTAAAATAGTGTTTCCATCTGGAGCGAACGCAACAACATTTACCTTATATTCAAGCTTGTCGAATTCATAAAGTGGAGTGAAATTTAAATCGTATAACGTTGCTCGCTTATCATAGTAATTGCTACTCACAAAACTCTTGCCATTTGGCGCAAAAGCAATAGAACTAATGTATTGATAACCAGCATTCACCTTTACTTCTTTATTCTTTTGTTCATTAATTTTCCAAAGCTTTATTTTTTTGAAGTAATCACTTAATAATACTCTATTGTTGTCTTTAGAAAAAACCAGATTATCAATATCGCCAATACTATGAGCGGTAAACGATGGGTTAGCGCTAAGTAATTCTTTATTCAAAGTATAGCCTTGAAAATCTTTTGTCGTAACCCATGCTTTACTGTCGCCGTATAAGTACTTCTTCCCGTCTTCTACAAATTTCACCCGCAAAATGGGGAATTGATTCTTCGTCTGATGGATTAACTCTCCTTTTTTATTCCACATCATTACACTGCCGTCTTCATGTCCAGTTAGGATGTATTCATCGGAAAGAGAAAAGTCAACCACCTTGACTGTTTTTGAGGGCTCAGCAAAGCTATAAATAGGTTGGCAGTTCAGATTCCAGAGCATTTTCCTCCCATCGTGGCTGGCTACAAAAATCAAATCGCCATCATTAGAAAATTTCAGGCAGGATATGCCTCGATTATCCGCAAGGTTAGTATCAATTACAGTTTCTTGAGGAAAGACTCCAACTTCTTCAAGCCCTTCTTCTGTAGTAAGGTTTCGATTCAGATCAATTGTACCAATAAGCTCTCCATTTAAGCGCCAAACAAAAGCTATGTTTTTTTGAGTGCCTACTACGATTTTACTTCCATCAGATGAAAAGCTTACTGCTGTAATATTGTATCTTTTAAAGCCAAATTGGTAGAAATTTTTAATCAATTGCCCCTTGAGATTCCAAATCCTGAATTCTCCAAAATTTCCTCCAATCGCAATTAATTTTTTGGTAAAAGAAAAATCAGCAGCACGCATTTCAAAAGGAAATCTAACCTCATTGAGGGGTTCACCTAAACCATTGGAAATTTTGGCATAGTAACTTCTGCATGTCAACAAGGTATCGTTCGAAAGAAAAGCAAGTAGAGATTTTTCTCCGCCAGAGTGCTCAATCTGAGCCACTTGGCTAAAGGCTTTAGCTAAACAAAAACTCAACAGAACTAACAGGGGCAATTTTTTCATTATTTTTTTGCTTTGACTAAACAGGCACAAAAGTAATGTTTTTAGTGTATGTTTAAATTTCTGCTAACAGAAATTTAATCGTTCCGCGGCTATGCCGCTGGTCGTGGGCACAAGATCACAGGATTGTTAAGACATACTATTTTGGTCGAAAAAGGTGTCTAGCTCAAGCTCTACAAAAGAACTTTCTAAACCGATCTCTACCGCCTTTTTGCATAAGTTCAGGCTTGTTCATTGTTCTCTAATTCACTCCTTCCTGAAATTCTGTCTCCACTTTTTTTATCGCCCCTTAGGTTGTTTTTTCAATTTCAACCAAACAAATAATTTACCAGATCCAGGTACAAACAAAAAAAGCCCGCCGTAGCGAGCTTTCTTCCAGAGCCGCCCAAGGGACTCGAACCCTCGACCTACGCATTACGAATGCGTTGCTCTACCAGCTGAGCTAGAGCGGCTAAACAATTTCTAACGGGCTGCAAATATAGTGCAAAAGCAAGTGCTCTGTCAAGCGATTCCCTGCTTTTTTTACCAGCTTGCACCAGCGCCGCCGCCGCCTGAAGAACCGCCACCCCAGCTACGGCTGCCGCCGCCACCGCCACCGCTGCTGCCACCGCCCGAAGAGGAGCTCCGTGTGAGCATGGGGATCGTGACCCGTTTCACTTCGTGATAGTTACAACTTTTACAATCGTTGGTCACTTCTTTGAGCCCAGTGGAGGAATAAGTCGGTGAGATGATGGTTTGGCTATGGGAATTGTAGTAAGTGATGTAGTTGCATTTGGGGCAACGGCGGTATTTTAGGTTGCCTTTGCTGTAGCGCAGGATGAGGAGATCCCCCGCGTCGTTGTCGTTGGCCCAAACGTCGTAATCCGCTACGCCGATTTCTTCCTCGGTGATTTGGCCTTTCTCGAGGTAAGGATCTTCTTCATTGTCAGGAATCAAACGCAGTTCAGCCCCCGTTTTTTTGCTGTAGCGTTTGCCGTAGCGCAATTCCTTCATTTTGCGGCCCACGAACCACCAGATAAAAATGTAGGGAAAAGGGAACAAGATGAGAAAAACCCACTTCCGAGATTTGCGCAAGGCCATGTATTTATCATAAGCATCCTGCTTGCTACTGAGTCCATTGTAGACAAAAACCAGGGCCAGCAGGTTGAAAATCCCGTTAAAGATGGAGTGCCCAAAGAGGACCTGCAACCAGCCCCCCTTGTTGCTTGAACTTTGGGATTGATCTTGGATTTCGGAAATGCTATTGGGGTTTTCCAGGTAATATTTACATTTATTAACCCCGGAGATCAAACCAACCCCGTAATCTCCTTTTTTAAAATGAGGGATCATTTCCTGGGTAATTATCCGGTAGCATAGCGCATCAGTGAGGATACTCTCTGTACCCAGGCCCGTTTCCATTTCGGTGCGCCGCTGGTCCATCACCGTAAGGATGAGCAAGCCATTGTCTTTTTCCGCCTGGCCAATGCCCCATTTGTTGAAGAGTTTGGTGGCAAAATCCTTGGGAACCTCCTCCCCTATCGAATACAGTACCACTACCGCGACTTGCGCCGTGGTGGAGTCTTCCATCGCATTGATCAACTTATCCAGCACCGCTTCGTCGGAGGCACTGAGGTAGTCGTCAGGGTCGCTGACACTGCTGTTGCGGTTCTTGGGGTCAGGTACCCGATCAACAGTATAGGTCTTTCCGGACTTTTGTGCGGTCAGGAAGCCAGTGGAAAATAAAAGTGCAAAGGTGAAAAGTAAATAGCGCATGGAATGGCAAAGGTTTTCCGTAAAGGCGATAAAAATGTGCTTCAAGATCGGGATTTTCAATCAAATCCGAACGCTTATTCGACACAATGGTATTTTTAGATCGATGGATGATTTTGGTGGCACCACTTAGCATCTCAGGCACATCACTTCTAAGGTGCTCTTAGGTGCCTTAGGTGGTTCAAAATAAGTTTAATATGGTCTTGAGCATTTTAGAAGTATTTAATTTGAACCACCTTAGACACCTTAGGACACCTTAGTTAGGCTACCTAAAAATTCAAGGATGTGCCGCCACCCAAACCTCCCCGTCCTCAAAAATCTCTTTTTTCCAGATCGGCACGGTTTCTTTTAAAGTATCAATCGCGTATTGGCAAGCCTCAAAAGCAGCTTTACGGTGTGGAGTAGAAACCGCAATGATCACTGCAATATCACCAATCGCCAAACTGCCTACCCGGTGGTGAATGACCACATGATGCGCCTGCCAGCGTTGTTCCACTTCCGCAGCGATCTTTGTCATCTCCGAAATGGCCATAGGCGCATAAGCCTCAAACTCCAGGCGCAGCACCGGGCGGCCTTTGGTTTGATTGCGCACCGTACCGATAAAGACCGTTGCCCCACCCGATGCCGGATCGGCAGCCAGGTCGATGCATTCTTGAGTGGAGAGGGGTATTTCTTTGATTTGGATGTTCAACATCGTAAAAGGGTTCGAGGGTTCCAAAGTTCCAAAGTTCCAGGGTTCGGGTTCCAAGGTTCCAGGGACATTAACCCTGGAACTTTGGAACCTAGGAACCCTGGAACCTTATTCCAAGACTCCTAAATGAATAATCCGTCCACCCGTCTGGTTGATGGGATCTACACTTTTACCGATGACAATCCCATTTTCTGGCGCGGTGTATTCTTTGATCACATCACCGAATATGTTGCGCAAGGTGGCAATGGTTTCACCAGCGTAAACCAATTCTCCAATATTGGGGGCGACGGTCAATATCCCCCCCGAATCGGAATAAATCCAGTAAGAGTTTTTACAAATATAAGGCCTGGCCTCGGGCAGCTCAATCGCGCCTTCGGTCATTTGTAGTTGGCAAAGCAGGTTGTAAATGCCCGTCAAACCCGAACGCAGGAAACCCTTGTGAAAAGTATGGGGGCTGCCCACTTCCAAGGTAATGGCGTAAATTCCCAGGGAATCCGCAGCACCACGTAGTGACCCATCCGAAGGCAGGTTGTGTACAATGACCTGGGCATTTTGCAAAATGGCCATTTCCCGGCAAATCGGATCATCCAAATCGGCCCGAATGTAGTGGGCATTGACCCGGCCAAAACTGGCTGTATGTAAATCCAATAGGTAGTCAAAATAACGAATGATGCGATCCACCAGACGAAAGGCGTAGACCTGGCTGTTGCTGCCATCGGCCCGCCCCGGCATCACCCGGTTGAGGTCGGTACCATCGATGAAGTTTCTCTCCTTGATGAGCAAGGAAGGGATATTGATTACGGGCACCCCAACCACGGTTCCGGCCAGCTTGTCCAGTGAAACCTCCTGAAAAAAACGCTGAATCAGAGGGATACCGTTGATTTCATTCCCCCGAATAGCGGCAGTAATGCCAAGTACCGGACCATCCTTGCGCCCCCGCGCTACGATGACTGGAATGTAAACCGGAAGCCCCATCCCATCGGAGATAAGGTGCAACCAAAATCGCCGAATGCTGCCCGGAGGTACTTTGCTTAAGTCGAGACGGCGGATGACTTCGGTATGTGTATCGGTTTGGGCAAATGGATTCATAGTACGATTTCTTCAATCAGGGAAGGATCATTGTTGATCGATTTGAAGTATTTCATTCTGAATCGCCCCTGGGCATTGACCAGATTTTGTGCCATTTTGTCGATGGCGACCGTGGAAAACACCGTTTGAATGTAGGCTTCAATCAGGTCATCCAGCCCAATTCCTAGTTTGTTAAAATCCCGTCGATCCATCAAAACCAATCGATTGGTGTCGCTGTCAAAGGTACCATCCGGGTTTTTGATGGAGAGGTTGGTGCCCAGCATGTCCCAGGAATCGCAGCCGTCTTCTAGGATGTCTTCCAACGGTTTGCGCGCCCGGCGTGCGTAGACACAGAGGGGTAGAATGCCTTCTTCGGTAGAGCTGACCATCATACGCAGGTCGGCTACATAGGTTTTGCCGTTGGCGGTAGGAATGGTACCTACGTGGTACAATTTCCCGGAAGAGGTGGTTGAGCTCCAATTGTAATTGCCAATCAGACTTTGTACAATAAAACGATCATAGGGAAAATCTTCCGCCATAAATGCCGCCAATTCCTGGGCGTTCACAATGGTATAAACCCCCTGCCCAGCATTGCTGTAAGGAACCTTTACGACTGCCTGACCACCCAATTCAGCTACCCGTTGAGGAATGGCCTCTTTGCTCACATCCCAAATGGTTTGAGGGATGTTGATGCGCAGCCCTTGGTCTTCCCATTCCGCATTGAATTGTTCGTAAGCTTTAGCGGCCACCATTTTATTGCGACCACCTGCCAAACAAGCCACAACGGGGTTAAAAATGCGGGTTTTGGTGTTCATGTGCAGGCGATTCCAGGGGCGTTGGGTCACGTAGCGGAAGGCTGCCCGAATCAGGTGCCACTCCCCTTTTTCATCCAAAACCTCCATTTGAGCATCCGCATTGTAGCGCACGGGCGGGTTAGGATCCTCGTTGAAAAAGGGTACAAAAAATACATCTTCCTTCATCACATCCGCAATCACTGCGGCATATCCAGAAGCTTCCATATAGTTTTTATCGTACAAAACCGCTAAAGCCCCTTGCACCCCTGTGCGTTTTTTTTGCAAAAAAGGTTTGAAGGTGCGCTCAATGAGCATGCGGTAACCACCCTGCTCCTTGTGGTCGTCGGTAAGGGGCATGGATTTTTGGCCGGAGGGGCAGGAATTGTTTTCAATGATGACCATTTGGCGGCGCGCACTGGCCGAGGTCACATTGAGCAAATCGGCACCAGCCCAGAGGAAGTGTTTGCATTTGTAATTGAGCAATTCCGCCAGCGCTTCGGCTTTCACCACTGGATGTAGGTGGCAGTACCGATTGATCATTCTTTCCCGGCTAAGGTTGAGAAAAAAAAGAACCATCGGATGAATGGTCGCATTGAGCGCTTTGGGATACCAATGCCGATGTGCTTCGAACTCACCTGGGTGAACAAGCTTAGCTGCTTTGGGTGGCAGTACTTCAGATAGGATCATTGGTAGTTGGATGTTATGGTTAACTGGGGTGAAAAGTACGCAGAAAAAACCAGAAGCGTACGTACGTATGGGTTACTTTTTCCCATGCAGAAAATCCGCAAGACCACGAAGTCAAGGGTCATTCAATCATCGGTCATGGATGGGTGGGATGAAAGATGAATTGAATGACCCATGAGTCCTTAAGTGTTAGTTTTCGACGTCGTCAGCATCCAATAGCCATTTTTTAGGGTTATTGTATTTGGGCTTTTCCTTTGAAGGGCCCATGTTTTTCTTGTTTTTGTCCTTGACAAATTCAGTGTCATCGTACTGACGACCGCCGGTCTTCTTTTTTGGTTCTTTTTTTTTCATGACTCTGCGTGTTTACAGCAAAAAGCGCAAAGCAATTGGTGTTTTTTTGCCTGCGACTTGATGCGAGCACAGATTTTGGTGAAACAATGTTAAGTCACTTCCAAATGTCCCTGAAAAGATAAAGGTCAAAATTAATTATTGCAAGTGTTGAGCGTAAAAAAATTATTGCGTGTAGGCATACAGCCGACGCGTTGTGCTGAGAAATGCCTGATTAGCTCGGGAAAATGGGCAGAAATCTGTGGCAAGGTCAGCCATACGTATTGATTTTATTACCTTTATTTATTTGCTTTTAAACTATAAACGATACAACATGAAAACAGTATTCTTTTTCGCACTCTGCATTTTTTCGTTCAACCTGATCGCACAAGACAAACTGGGCGTATTTGACCACCACGAAGATGTAGGCAATCCCAGCATGAAAGGCTCGGCGACCTACAATTCCGAAACACAGCAATACACCGTAGAAAGCGCGGGCATCAACATGTGGGACAAAGCTGATCAATTTCATTTTTTGTGGAAAAAAATCAAAGGCGATTTTATCATTTCGGCCAGCGTCCAGTTTATCGGCAAAGGCACCAATCCACACCGCAAAATTGGCATCATCGCCCGGGATAAACTCACAACCGAGTCCCGCTACGCTGATGCCTGTGTGCACGGAGACGACCTGACTTCGCTTCAATACCGATCCAGCGATGGCGCCATAACCGAACAGGTGGAGCTATCGGTTTTCCACCCCACGAACATTGAATTTCAGCGCATTGGTAACAAGTTCATCTTTTCGGCAGCCGTATTTGGGGAAAACTACAAGTCGGTCAGCAAAGAGATTGAGCTTGGGGAAGAAGTATTCGCTGGGCTTTTTATTTGCTCACATGAAGATAAAGTGCTTGAAAAAGCCATTTTTAGCAACGTTCGCATCACCATTCCGGCAGCAAAAGATTTCCGGCCTTACCGGGATTACCTCGGCAGCCACATCGAAGTGATGGAGGTGCAAACTGGCTTGCGCAAAATCCTGCATTCTGCCCCCAATTCCCTGCAAGCGCCCAATTGGACTAAGGATGGCAAAACCCTGATTTACAATTCCGAAGGTTTGTTGTACAATTACGATTTGGCCACAGGCAGCATCAGCAAGTTGAATTCCGGCTTTGCGACCAACAACAACAATGACCACGTCCTCTCTTTTAATGGCAAAAACATCGCCATCAGCAACCACATGGGTACCACCAGAATTTCGACCCTCTTCACTCTGCCCATCACGGGGTCGGACAATCCGGTAGCCATCACCTCGCCAGAATCTGGGCATTCGTACCTGCACGGTTGGTCCCCCAATGGCAAAAGTTTACTCTTTACAGGCCAAAGAAACAAACAGTACGACATTTGGTCGATCGACATTGCTACGAAAAAAGAGACCCAGTTGACTAATACCGTCTCTTTAGATGACAGCCCGGAATACACCCCCGATGGCAAGTGGATTTATTTCAACTCCGTCCGCACCGGAACCATGAAACTCTGGCGCATGAAGCCCAACGGCAGCCAGCAGGAACAGGTGACTTTTGATGAATACAACGACTGGTTTCCACACATTTCGCCCGATGGCAAGTGGATCGTGTACCTCTCCTACCCCAAGGAAATCAATCCCAGCGAGCATCCCTGGTACCAAAAAATTTACCTGCGCCTGATGCCAGCCAGTGGTGGCATTCCCCGGAATATTGCGTATGTGTACGGTGGACAGGGCACCATCAATGTGCCTTCCTGGTCGCCGGATAGCAAGCGGATTGCTTTTGTGAGCAATACACAGTTGAAGTAAAATCTAAGGTGTTTCTATAGTGCCTTCGGTTTCTTAGGTGGTGAAAAAAGAAAATGGCCCTGCTCCGCAGGACGTTCTTTCACCACCTAAGAAACCGAAGGCACCGAAGGAACACCTTAGAAATATTGAGCACTCAACCTGCATCTTCTCTAGGGAAAAGCAGATGGTTTTGGGCAAAAGCACTAACTTTAGCCCAAAACCATACCAACCCATGTCCGATGCCTTCATTTTCGACGCCCTGCGTACCCCGCGTGGTCGTGGAAAAACCAACGGATCATTGTACGAAGTCAAACCACTGGACTTACTGGGCACCGCCCTGGAAAAGCTCCGACTGCGCAATCAACTGGATACGAAAGAAGTAGATGACGCCATCATTGGCTGCGTTACCCCAACTGATGACCAGGGCTTCAACATCGCCAAGGCAGCACTCATTCATGCCGGTTGGCACCAAAATGTGGGTGGGCTGACCATAAATCGTTTTTGTGCTTCCGGCCTCGAAGCCGTTAATTTGGCTGCCGCAAAAATCAAAATTGGCTGGAGCGACCTGATGGTAGCGGGTGGGCTCGAAAGCATGAGCCGGGTGCCCATGGGCAGCGACGCTGGCCCACTGATGTACGATCCTGAATTGATCAATCGAGCCGATTACATTCCCCAAGGCATCTCTGCCGACCTGATTGCTACCATTGAAGGTTTTTCCCGGGAAGACGTTGATGCCTTTGCCCTAAACAGCCACCAACGCGCCGCCGAAGCCATGCAAGCGGGTTATTTTGCCAAATCACTGGTGCCCATTTACGACCGCAGCGGCTTGCTCATCCTGGACCACGATGAATACGCACGACCAGATACAGATGCAACGATCCTGCAACGCCTTCGCCCGTCCTTTGCTGCTACGGGTGCCTTAGGTTTCGACGAAATGGCCTTGCACAAGTATCCCCTGGTAGAAAAAATCAACCATGTGCATACTGCGGGCAATTCTTCCGGCATCGTAGATGCAGCCGCAGTAGTGCTGATGGGCAGCAAAGAAAAAGGCCATGCGCTGGGCTTAAAACCACGCGCCCGCATCCTCTCCATCGGCAATGCCAGTGTAGAGCCCACTTTGATGCTTACCGGCCCGGGCCCGGCGGCCCAACAAGCCTTACATCACGCCAAAATGCAGTCCAAGGACATCGACCTCTGGGAATGCAACGAGGCTTTTGCAGCGGTGGTCTTGAAGTTTCAACGCGACCTGAATATTCCTCACGAACGTTTAAATGTCAATGGCGGGGCGATTGCCATGGGTCATCCATTGGGAGCGACGGGTGCAATCCTAATTGGCACCTTATTGGATGAAATGGAACGCCGGGATGTACAAACGGGTTTGGTTACGCTTTGTGTCGGCGGTGGCATGGGTGTGGCGACGATTATTGAACGAATTTGATGTAGGGGCAACCCTTTCGGTTGCCCCGGCCAAGGGCAACCGCAAGGGTTGCCCCTACGAAATTATACGAAAATGATCTATTACAAAAAGGATACCGATAACATTGTCACCCTCACCCTCGACATGAAAGGGCGACCCCGCAACGTGATCAACCACGAGATCTTTGAGGCTTTTGTTCCCGTTTTGGAACAATTGAAGGCTGATAAAAAAAGGGGTGCACTCAAAGGAGTGATTTTGACCTCCGGGAAAAAAACCTTTCTGGCTGGTGGCGACCTGGATTATTTGTACCAAACCAATGACCCCGCCGAGGTATTTGCTTTTTGTGAAAAAATGAAAAAATTCCTGCGCGACCTCGAAAGCCCAGGGGTTGCCGTAGTTGCAGCCTTGAATGGTAGTGCGATTGCCACTGGTTTCGAGGTGGCGCTGGCTTGCCACCACCGCATTGCGGTAGATGATCGGCGCATTGTGCTGGGTTTACCCGAGGTGGAGCTAGGTTTAATTCCTGGCGGCGGAGGGATTGTGCGTTTGATGTGGTTGTTGGGCATCGAAAAAGCCAATCACATCGTGAGTAGTGGGCAGTTGTATTCCCCACAGGAAGCCCTGCGAGTCGGCATCATCGACGATTTGGCACCCAACCAAAAAGAAATGTTGGAAATGGCCAAAGATTGGCTCCTCAATAATAAAGAAAGTCGCCGCCCCTGGGACAAAAGTGGCGAGCGCATCCCCGGTGGTTCGGCTAAAGACGCCCTGGTAGCCGATTTCATTCGCGCCGAAGCCGCCCGCCTCGCCGCCAAAACCCACCACAATTATCCCGCACCACAAGCCATTTTGAACGTACTCTCTGAAGGCTCCAAAGTAGATTTTGATACCGCCGAACGCATCGAAAGCCGCTACTACACCCAACTAGTAATGAGCAAGCAATGCAAAAACATGATCAAAGCCTTTTGGTTCGACAGCAATTACATCCGCCACGGATTGAATCGGCCACGGGGTTTTGGCAAGTTTCGGCCCAAAAAAGTGGGGGTGATTGGTGCAGGTGGCATGATGGGGTCGGGAATCGCCTACGCTTGTCTGCGCAACGGCCTGGATGTGGTGATGAAAGACGTGTCCAAACTGATTGCCGAGCGGGGCCGCGAGTACGTGCGCAACAAACTCAACCCGCTGGTGCAAAGTGGCGAAATGAGTAGCGCGGAGCGAGACCAATTGTTGAAACGCATCATCACCACGGAAGACCCCCGCGAGTTTGAAACCTGCGACCTGGTCATCGAGGCCGTTTTTGAAAACGCAATGGTCAAACAAAAGGTCACCAAGGAAGCCGAAGCCTTTATGGACGAGTACTCCTTCATGGCCAGCAATACCATCTCCATTCCCATCACCAAATTGGCCGAAGTATCCATGCGCCCCGATAATTACGTGGGTTTGCACTTTTTTCACCCCGCCGATGAAGTGCCTTTGGTGGAAATTGTACGGGGTGCGCGTACTTCAGAGGAAACAGTAGCTCGCGCCTTCGACTTTGTAAAAGCCATCAAAAAAACGCCCATCATTGTCAAGGACGACTGGGGTTTTTATGCCGCAAGGGTGCAAAATACCTTCATCCTGGAAGGCATCACCATGCTCAAGGAAGGGTACCCACCCGCGCTGATCGAAAACCTGGGTCGCCAGGCCGGGATGCCCAAAGGTGCCCTCGCCCTGGCCGACGATCTGGGTCTCAACCTCGTGCTCAATTACGAGCGCCAGGCCGGAGAGCACTATGGCCCCAAATACATCCCCCACCCTGCGGTAGAGGCACTAGACAAGATGTTGCAGGAGTTCACTCGCCCTGGCCGCAACAAAAAGGCAGGCTTTTATGAATACACCGAAGACGGTCAACGCCACTTGTGGCCCGAACTGAGCACCCACTTCGGCCCCCAACTCAGTGCTTTTGAGCGCCAGGAGCTCATCGATCGTTTGTTGATTTCACAGGTATTGGAGGCAGTTTGGTGCATGCAGGAAGGAGTCATCAACTCAATCGCAGCAGCCAACCTGGGCAGCATTTACGGCTGGGGTTTCCCGGCATTCAAAGGCGGTACGATTCAGTACATCGCGGATTATGGCCTGGAGGCTTTTGTGGCGCGGTGTAAGTATTTGCGGGAAAAGCATGGTTCACGTTTTCGGGTGCCGAAGAAGTTGAAGGAATTGGTGAAGGAGACGGAATTGGTAGGGGATTTGTTGGGAATGAACTCGTAGGGGCAACCCTCGCGGTTGCCCAATTTTCAATAGGATCGGTTGCGTTTTGAACATGCCGACAAGCCCCGCTAGAGGCAAAATATGGGTATCATCCCCCTTTAGATACCCACATCACGTCCCTACGGGACTCGGGAAAACACCGGGCCGTCGTTTTCTACCCAAATTTCGCCCCTAGCGGGGCTCCCGTTGCCCGAAAGAACAGGACTTATCGACCTTGCCGTAGTGGGTGTCTAATGGCATTATTCGCCATAACTATATACTTTCATGGCCGAATGGCGAGTAAAGAGATGTGCAGCAGAGGACTTTGCTACTTAATGGATTTTCAACTATCTTTGAATAAAAAAATTAAATGGAGTGAAAAAATTATTTCACCCTCACCCCCTCCAACAATATCACCAACAACTCCTCCTCCAGCATCTCCGCCGTAATCTTCTTCCCCGGCTTGTACCAATCGTACAACCAGCGCAATGATGAGAACAAGGTATACGACAAAATCAAGGGATTGACGGGTTTGAACTCCCCACTCGCCACTCCAGCGCTAATGATCGCTTGAAAACGGCTCTCATAATCTTTGCGCAATTGCAAAAACTCACTCAGGTGGGGTTCTTCGAGGTGCCGCCATTCGTCGTTGAAGGCGGTGACGGAGGTGACGTCTTCGAGCGACAATTGGATGTGCAAACGAATCAGGCGGGTGAGTTTTTCGGTAGCACCAAGATCAAGGGACTCCACTTCCAACATGCCAGATAGAAAACGCTGAGCATTGTTGGTGCAAATTTCGCGGAGCACATCAGACTTGGATGGAAAATGATTGTATAGACTGGAAGCGCGTAACCCTACTTCCTTGGCCAAATCGCGCATAGAGGTGGCCTGGTATCCTTTGTCCCGGAACAGGCGCGCGGCGGCTTCGTAGATTTGTTCTTTCTTTGACTTTTCCACAAACGAGAAGCCCCCCGATCATTAGAGACCGGGGGTATGTCATAAGCTTAACCCAAGTGAGCAACGTGCTTCATCAAGCTGCTCTTCAGGTTGGCTGCCTTGTTCTTATGCCAAGTGTTTTTCTTTGCCAGTTTGTCGATCATTTGGATCACTCTTGGCAAGAAACCTACCGCCTCCGTCTTGTCCTTCATGCTGCGCAACTTCTTGATAGACGTACGAGTAGTCTTCTTGTAGTAGCGGTTCAACAAACGACGCTTTGCCTCTTGACGGATACGCTTCTCAGACGATTTATGGTTTGCCATTACTAAAACTTTTCACAATTAATAATACTACTGAACAATTGGAGCGCAAAGATAATTATTCATTTGGAAAGTCCAAAGGTAATTTTAAAAAAACCTTTTCGTTTAAGATTATCCAAAGACCTAAATAGGTTGTACTTTTGCGCCATATTTTAAAACCAGATCACCACAATGAGCGATTTCTCCTTCATTGCCAATGCTCACCCGGCGTACATCGATTCGCTGTACGAGCAATATCAAAACAATCCCGAGCAAATTGAAGGCTCCTGGGCCTCTTTTTTCAAAGGCTTTGATTACGCCCACAGCACCAATGGGCACGAAAAAAGCAATGGCGCAACGCCATCCTCGGTATTTAACCCACAGGAATTCCAGGTTTTGGCCATGGTCAACGCCTATCGGGGCCGGGGTCACCTCTTATCGACGACCAACCCCGTGCGGCCACGCCGCAACCGCAATCCTAAATTGGATTTGGAGGATTTTAAACTGAGTGAAAAAGACCTGGATACGGTCTACTATGCTGCCATGGAGTGTGGATTGGAAAAACCATCTACCCTTCGCGATATTTTGGCGCACCTCAAGCGCATTTATTGCGGCAACATCGGCTTCGAGTTCCAGCACATCCAGCAGCGAGAAAAGCGCCGTTGGTTGCGTACCCGGGTGGAGCAAAGCCGCCCGGAGAAGCATTACAACATTCCACTCGATAAAAAACGCCGCATTCTGGAAAAACTGAATGAGGCAGTAGGTTTTGAGAAGTTTTTGCACACCAAATACATTGGTCAAAAACGCTTCTCTCTGGAAGGTGGAGAAAGCACCATCGTCGCCCTGGATGCAGCCATTAATAAAGGTGCAGAAATGGGCGTTGAGGAGGTGATCATCGGGATGGCACACCGCGGTCGGTTGAACGTGTTGGCCAACATCATGAAAAAGACTTACGAGCAAATCTTCACCGAGTTTGAAGGTACGGCCATTCCCGACCAAAGTTTTGGCGACGGTGACGTGAAATACCACCTGGGTTATTCCTCACAGGTCGTTACGCCAACGGGTAAAGAAGTTCAATTGGAATTGACACCCAACCCTTCCCACTTGGAAGCGGTCAACCCTGTAGTAGAAGGTTACGCCCGCGCCAAAGCGGATCGCTTATATAAAGGTGAGTACGATCGGATCTTGCCCATCCTCATCCACGGTGACGCCGCAGTAGCGGGTCAGGGCATTGTGTTTGAGGTCATTCAGATGAGCAAACTCAAGGGTTACAATACCGGGGGGACGTTCCATTTTGTGATCAACAACCAGATTGGTTTTACCACCGATTTTGAGGATGCTCGTTCTTCCACCTATTGTACTGGGGTAGCCAGTGTGGTTTCGGCACCCGTTTTCCACGTCAATGGCGATGACCCTGAAGCGCTGCTCTACGCGGTAGAAATGGCCATGGAATACCGTCAGGAATTCAACACCGACGTTTTCATCGACATGGTGTGCTACCGCAAACACGGCCACAACGAGGGCGACGACCCGATGTTTACCCAACCCGACCTCTACCAAGCCATCAGTGTACACCCCAATCCACGGGAGATTTACATGAAAGAATTGGTGGAAATGGGCGAGTTGCCTAAGCAGTTGGCCGATGACCTCGAAAAAA
The DNA here is from genome assembly GCA_027486765.1 of Saprospiraceae bacterium. Lineage (GTDB taxonomy): Bacteria > Bacteroidota > Bacteroidia > Chitinophagales > Saprospiraceae > Haliscomenobacter. The sequence continues at coordinate 4,947 of JAIXOO010000218.1, read as the reverse complement.
CCTACTGGGGTGACTTACAAGAACGTTTGGACGAAGTAAAACAGCACCCTCTGCCCTATAAGTCGCAAGAACCCGAAGAAGAGTGGGAAAAATTGCGCCACGCCACCGTTGAAGATTTTAAAGGATCACCAGCGACGGGCCTTGAAAAAGCCCAGGTTGAAAAAATCCTCAACCACCTCAGTACCATTCCAGGCCATTTCCGCCCCATCCCTAAGGTTAGCCGTTTGTTGGAAAACAACAAAAAACTGCTGGCAAAAGGGCAAGTGGATTGGGCAACTGCCGAATTGATGGCTTACGGCTCGATCTTGATGGATGGTAAAACCGTGCGCATGAGTGGTCAGGACGTGCAGCGGGGTACTTTCTCGCACCGCCACGCGGTACTGCACGATGCCAAAACCAATGAGGTGCTCAATCGACTGGACAACATCCAGGAGAACCAGGCCCCATTTTACATTTACAACTCCCTGCTATCGGAATTTGCGGTAATGGGTTTTGAATATGGCTATTCTTTGGCTGATCCAAACACCCTGGTGATTTGGGAAGCCCAGTTTGGCGACTTCTTCAATGGTGCTCAAACCATCGTTGACCAGTTCATCTCTGCTGCGGAAAGCAAGTGGAACCGCATGTCGGGCCTGACCCTGCTCCTCCCCCACGGCTACGAAGGCCAGGGCCCCGAGCACTCCAGTGCCCGTTTGGAGCGCTTCCTGCAAGCTTGCGCGGATTTGAACATGATTGTAACCAACATCAGTTCACCGGCCAACTTCTTCCACCTCCTGCGCCGCCAATTGGCCTGGGAATTCCGCAAACCCTTGGTGGTGATGTCGCCCAAATCAATGCTGCGCCACCCGGAATGTGTGTCTCCGATGGCTGATTTTGAAACGGGTAAAGGTTTCCAGGAAGTCATCGATGATCCTACGGTAAGTAGCAAAGAAGCCAAAGGTGTCAAGCGTGTGTTGTTCTGCACGGGTAAAATCTACTACGACCTGGCCCAACGCAAACGTGAGCTCAAGCGCGACGATGTAGCCATCGTGCGGGTAGAACAGTTGCACCCCATGCCCGAGACTCAACTCGCCGAAGTGCTCAAGCGCTATGCCAAAGCAGAACTCTTCTGGGTACAAGAGGAATCGGCCAACATGGGTGCATGGCAATACATGAAACTCAATTTTGAAAGCGATCGCAACTTGCAGCGCATTTCGCGCCGGGCAAGTGCTTCACCTGCGGTTGGGTTCAAGAAGATACACGATCAGCAGCAGGAAGATATTTTGCAGAAAGCGTTTGGTTAGTGATGAATGATGAGTGATGAATGATGAATGATGAATGATGAATTTGGGGCGTTGCCCTCAAATTCGTCATTTGTTTACTGATCACCACCCCAGCGATATACGGCACAACAAAGTGGTAGAAATGGCACACTGCTATGGGCAGATACGCAGGATGATCAATTAAAGGAGCAGTTTCCGGATTTTTATTGAATTAAAAATCCACCTGCGTTTTCCCAGTCTTAAATTCATAGACACAAGCAACACGACCATCAAAGTTGCCCATACAACTTCCGTTGGCTTTGGTGGTTTCGCTTTGTTGGCAATAAGGAAAATAGTAGCGGATTGTTTCCATGTTGCGCAGGTCCCACTCGGTATTGACCATAGCGATTAGTTCAACATGGAAGTCCAGTTTTTTGGAAGTTCGTAAAAAGTCCACCACTTCGGCGTGTACCTTTTTGCGGATTTCCATCTCCCGCCCGCCACTCAAGCTTAAACTACCTGGCAAAAACTCCGAAGAGCCCGGATCAGCCAAATCAGCATTGGCGTTGGCAATGGTATTTTGATAAACCCAGTCATTCGCCCGGTTGATGAAGCGCGCATCGAGTACTTCCTGGAATCTTTTTCCCCAGGCTTTAGGATCCATCACCAAAAGGGTCAATCGGCAAGGCACCATATTGCGCTGGGCAGCCCAAGCTGCGCTGACCTTCTGAATTTGCTTCATCCGGGAGCTAAAGATCGAATTGTAAGGCTCCTCATACAATTGGATCTCAACTGCGTTTTGGGCGAGATTGGTCCCTACTGCCACATTTTTGAATCCATTTTTTTGCAGCGCTTCCAACAAACCACGTGCTGGCTGGGCATTCACTTTTGCAGCTTCAAAAGCACTTTGAATCGAGTCTTTGACCAGGCCCCCTTTTTCTTTTTTGGGTTGATAGTCGATGGTAAACTGAATCTTGGGATCAGCAACCGACTGGATGGGTACCAACACCAGCGAGTCAGTTGCATTCATTTCAGTACCCTCTACAACTTTGTATTGCTTGGGAAACCATTCATCCAGAGTACTTTGTACTTCCGAACTACTTTGATCACTTGTACAAGAAAAAAGAGCATAGGCTAAGAGCAAGGAAAAATAGATAGTATTGCGCATGGCTGTTTTGAATTTGGAAAGGCAAGAGTACAAAATCTCTGGAACACCACCTAAGGGGATACTTAAAAAATCAGTCCCGCAATATCCTGGCACCAAAGACCCTACCCGCGGTTTTACCATAATTTGCCTCTACCCGCACCACGATTTTATCTCCGGCAGTCAACAATTCGGCTGGTATCGGGTACTCCCGATCGTAAAAGCGGCCCGTTTGTCCTCCCGTCAAGGTTTCGGTGAGCAACAATTGGCCGTTTACTTTGATGTCGAATTTGCGGTCTTTGTCGTCGCCGATGTAGGTGAAGAGCAGGCGGTTTTTGCTCCCGGGCCGTACTTTCATTTCAAAAGCAAAATAGTGCCCGGTGCGCGCTTCCCGGCCATTTACGCCCAGTGCATCACTCACGTAGGAGCGCTCGCTGGCTTCCAGTTTGTGGTCGCGCTCAGGTTGCATTTCGCCGATGCGGAAATTATCGAGGGTTTGGGCCTCGATTTTTTGTAGGCGTTGTTTCTCAGCTTCGTATTCAGCCTGACGGGCCGTCCATTGCTCCGGCGTGAAATAATCCCAGTACACGCTGTAATATTCCTTATTGCTTTGGAAAAAAGGAATCAACACGGGCGCCACAGGTTTAGCTACCGCTGAGCTCAATTGAAACTTCAAGGTAGCAAGGTCTTGCGGCTGTACCAATTGATCCGCTTTGCGCTCGGCACTCAAAATGACGGGGGTGCCGTACAGGGGATCGGGCATTTTGTTGCCCAATTGACCTGCCAAAACCAGTGGGCCATAGAGGAAAGCAATCCGGTTGGGGTTGTCGGGCATACTTTCGGTATAGAGCTGCATGGGCATGTCCAGCTCAAGCACATCCCCGTTTTTCCACTTGCGGCTGATGCTGTAATAACCATTGGTTTGGGCGATGGCTTCGACGGGTTTGCCATTGATTTTTAATTGCCAGTTGGCGCTCATCCACCAGGGGCGGCGTAGCTGCAGGCTGAATTTCTGGGCTTTTTTGCCACTAAATTTGACGCTTACTTTCCCACTTTGTGGGTAGTTGGTCTCCTGGCGAACGGTCATTCCCTTGGCTTGCCAATTCAATTCGGATGGAATGAACAGGTTGAGGTAAAGTCCCTTACCGTCAGCGCTGTGGTAATAAATGCTTTCGTTGTATTTGACATGGTTTTCCATCCCACTACCGACACAGCAGGTGAAGGTGCGGAATTCGTCGCTAAACTCCTTTTTGCTGCCCATCCGCAGTGGGACGAAGTAGGTCATCATGCCCGTTTCCGGGTTTTGCGAAGCCAAAATGTGGTTGTACAAAGCCCGCTCGTAATAATTGGCCAGCTCGGCTTTGGGTTCCTGACAAAACAGCTGCCGGGTCAACTTGAGCATGTTGTAGGTATTGCAGGTTTCGCAGGTGTTGTCGCTGAGTCGGTCGCTGAGTTTGCCAGCTTCTCCGCAGTATTCGTAGTTGCTGTTGCCCCCAATTACGTAGCTGTGCTGGTGCACCATCGTTTCCCAAAAAAAGGAGGCAATGGTTTGATCCCGGGTGTTGCCAGTAAGCTGGTATTGACGGGCACTGCCGATGGCCTTGGGTACATTGGTATTGGAATGTTTGCCGGGTAGCGGGTCGATCTTTTTGGAGAGGGGCTCCATCACAAAATCATCGAAGAACTTGTAGGAAAGGTCGAGGTATTTTTTTTCACCCGTGAAGGCGTATACGTTGGCCAGGATTTCGTTCATGCCGCCGTACTCACACTTGAGCATTTTTTGGCGTTGGGCGTCGTTGAGTTTGTTTACTACCGCTCCGGTCCAGTCGGATATACCTTTGAGCACCTGCAGCGCCTGGTCATTGTTGGTGTACAGGTAGGCATCTGCTAATCCTGCCATCACCTTGTGGATGGTGTACCAAGGCGACCATCCACCATTGAGATCGAAGCCAGAAGAACGGATATCGCCCCGCGCAACCTGGGCAAAAATGCTGTCTTCTTTAGGAATGGCTCCTACATAGCCTGTTTTGCGAGCGTCCTGACAACGTGCCAGTTCCTGCACCAGATAAGTGACTCGCTCCTTGTATTTTTCTTCTTTGCTGCCCGCGTACATCAAGGCGCAAGCGGACAGGTAATGACCGAGGGTATGCCCCGACAGGCCTTCACTTTCCCAGCCACCGTACACGGGTGCTTTGGTGGGCAAACCAGCATTGGCATAAAAGCGGTGCAAGAGGCGATCAGGCTCTATTTTGAGCAAATAGGCCGCGTCTTTTTCCATCGCGTTGTAAAATGGGCTGCCCGGTAGCAAACGCACATCTTCCAATGGGAAGCCATAAGCTTGGAGGGCAATGGCCGGTTTGACTTTTATTTTGGATTCTTTGGCAAGGGGCACGTAGGATTGGGCCGAAAGGGTAATAACTTGGCTCAAAAGGCAGAGCAGCAGCGTGAAAAAAGGTAGCAGGTTTTTCATACTTCCGGTTTTATGGTTGGGAACAAAGTTGGGAACAAAAATAAAGGTTAATCTTACATTTTTTCTAAAATGGAAATTTAAGCGCAAACCAG